>JBKJYH010000078.1:0-6281 GCA_046715765.1 Candidatus Limnocylindria bacterium | reverse complement strand
GCCGAGCCGGGCAAGGTGGCCCAGCTCCAGGAGGCCGGCCGGACGGCGCGCGCCTCGGACGACGAGCCGCTGACCGACCCAGCAACCGACAAATCAACCGGGGATGTTTCTTAGCGTCATCGCGCTGGCGCTCGTCGTCGGCGCGCTGGCCGGAGGGGGCTTCCCGCGACTGGCCGACCTGCGCCTGCGGCGCACCTGGCTGCTGGTGCTGGCCCTGGTCCTGCGCCTGGGCGCCGGCTGGGCGCGCGACGCGGACCTGATCGGCGGCCTGCCGGTGGGGGTCGCCTACATCGGCGGCTTCGCGCTGATCTTCGCCTGGCTCTGGAACAACTGGCGGGTGCCGGGGCTCCAGGTGGCGGCGGTCGGGATCGGGCTCAACGGGCTGGCGATCCTGCTCAACGCGGGCCAGATGCCCATCTGGGCGCCCGCCTTCGAGGCAGCCGGCTTCACCGCGGCCGCGCTGGTCGGGGATCCGTTCCACTTCCTGCTCTCCACCGGCACCGCCGCCGAGTTCGTGACCCGCGGCGGGATCTTCGGCGACGTCCTGCCGATCCCGATCCCGGTCATCCGCGACGTGGTCAGCATCGGCGACCTGCTGCTGGCCGCCGGCATCTTCTGGGCGATCGTGTACTCGATGACCCGCCCCTCGGCCCCGCTGCGGGTGGCGTACACCCTCGGCGCGCACCCCGGCGAGGCGTTCGCGGGAGCGTTCCCTTATCCGTCGGGCACCACCGCGCAGGTGGTGGGGAGTACCGCGGCGACGGCGACCGGGGCGGCGGTCATCGGGGCGCCTCCGGCGGAACGGGGCCAATCCCCGTACCTGCTCCTGGTCCGCAACCGCAACTTCAGCCTGCTCTGGATTGGGCAGCTGGCCAGCTTCTTCGGCGACCGGGTCCACCAGGTGGCGCTGGGCGTCCTGGTCCTGTCGCGCGGCACCGCCCTGGACGTGGGACTCGTCTTCGCCGCCAGCGCCATCCCGAACGTGCTCCTCGGCCCGCTGGCCGGAGCGCTGGTCGACCGCTGGGACCGCCGCGTCACCATGATCGCGTGCGACCTGGTGCGCGCCGGGCTGGTGCTGCTGGTGCCGCTGGTGATCGAGGTCCACATCGGGCTGGTCTACCTGATCGCCTTCGTGGTGGCCACGGTGGGCCTCCTCTTCCGGCCCGCGAAGAACGCGATCGTGCCGCAGATCGTGGAGGAGGAGCAGTTGGTCACCGCCAACTCGGCCTCATCGGTCAGTGAGACCCTGGCCGACCTGCTCGGCTACCCGTTGGCTGCCCTGCTGGTGGCGGGGTTGAGTGGCGTGATCGCGATTGCGTTCGTGGTGGACTCCGCGACCTACCTGGTCAGCGGCCTGCTGGTCTGGGCCATGCTCGTGCCGCGTGAGCAGATCAGCGCCGCGCCCTTCTCGGCCCGGGTCATCTGGGGCGAGATGGCCGAGGGCTGGCGCTTCCTGACCCACCAGCGCGAGCTACTGGCCAACACCCTGGTCAGCACCGTCGCCCAGTTGGCGTTCGGCGCGGAGATCGTGGCCAGCCTGATCTACGCCCAGGACGTGCTGGACCAGACCCTGCTCCCCTTCCCGGAGAACTACGGCTGGCTGATGGCCGCGCTGGGGCTGGGCAGCGTCATCGGGGGCGTGGTCATCGGATGGGTCGCCACCCGCACCCCCAAGGGCCCGATGACGATCGCCGGCTTCGCGACCCTTGGCCTGGCCATGGTCGGAGCCGGGCTGACCACCTCGGTGGTTGCCGCGCTGGTCCTCTTCTTCGCCATCGGCGCGGCCAACATGCTGTACCTGGTCCCGACCATCACCCTCTTCCAGGAGCGCACCCCGCAGCACCTCTTCGGGCGAGTGGTGAGCAGCCGCCAGGCGCTCACCTTCGGTGCGATGGCACTCTCGATGGGTCTGGCCGGCTGGGCCGCGGGCGTGTTCGGGGCCGGCACGGTGCTGGCCGCGGGCGGCGGACTGATCGCGGTGGCGGGGTTGATCGGGCTGCTGCTGCCGTCCATGCGCAACGCCCGGTAGGGCGTGGCGTGGGGAGGCCCCTGGCCGGGGGACGTTACGGCCGTTGCGGCCGTTTGCAGCCACAGCACACATCTACGAAGCACCCCGGGCTGCTTGTCCGGAATGTGCGCCCGGTGCAAACGGCCGGTAGGCAAGTGGCGTTTGGAGGCCCCTGGAGACCCCTTGGCGGGTGATTTCGGCCGGTGCCTCGTACTTATGTGCCCCACCTGCAAACGAGTGGACCGGTCGGCATGGGCGCGGGCTGGTACCCTTCCCGGCCGCATGACCCTTCGCCGATGACCTCACCCCGACGTTCGATCGAGCCTCCGGGCTACCGCGGCGCATTGCCTCCCGCCACCGATCGGCTGGCGAGGCCGTGGTCGGCCGCGGTGGTGGCGATCTTCGTGCTGATGGTGGTCCTGGCCTTCGCCCAGATCCCGAGCAGCCTCATCCCCGACACGACGCCCACGCCGGTCCCCTCGCCGACCGCATCGGCGGCGCCGTCCGGATCGGGGAGTGCTGAGCCGTCCGCTTCGGAGGCGGCTTCTCCCAGTGTCGCGGCATCGGGCGGCCCATCGGCCTCCGGGAGCGCGTCGCCCTCACCCTAGCCCCTATCCTTGGGCAGCCCCCAATCCCGCAGCGAGAGGCGCATCTCCGGTGTCCTGGTTGCCCACCCTGGTCGAACGGCTCCTGGATGAGGCGCTGGTCGGTGAGCTGACCGTCATCGGTCGTGACGGCCGCCCCATCACCCACCCGCTCATCCCGCTGTACGACGGCGAACGGATCCTGATGCACTCGAGCACCCTGTTCAGCCGCAAGCTGGAGCACATCAAGCGCGACCCGCACGTTTCGGTGGCGCTGACCGACCCGATTGCGCTGCGCGGCCTCACCGACCGGGCCACCATCCAGGGGACCGCGCGGATCATCGAGGACGACCCCCACAGCCAGTGGGAGCGCCTGATCCTGGACCTGTGGCGCAAGAAGGAGCCGGTGATCGACGCCTTCCTGAAGATGCGGGTCGCCCTGCCGCTCTTCTTCGAGCGCGCCGTGATCGAGATCACCCCCGAGCGCTGCCTGTACTGGGCGGACGGCGACACCAGCCGCGCGCCGGCTGTCACCACGGCACCGGGCCGGGAAGCTGCCTGATGCAGCCCGTCGAGCCGCAGCACCTCGCGAAGCTCGCCACCTTCCCGTTCGTGGTGGTGTCGTGGGTCGATGACGCGGGCTACCCGATGAGCGTGGCGACCGAGTTCTCGGTTGACGCGGCGCGTGGCCTCGTCCTGCTGCGCGCGACCGCCGGCGAGGGCGCCGCGATCCCCACCGATCGTCAGCTCAACGCCCTCGGCAGCCACATCCGGCCGACGCCGGGACAGGGCTACGACGAGCGGCGCTACCTGCAACTGTGGGGAACGGCCGCGTTGGGGGAGGACAACGCCATGATCTTCACCCCGACCCACGCCTGGGGCTGGGACGAGAGCGAGATCCCGTTCTTCGAGTACTCCGAGCGGTCCGTTCCGCAGTCCCGCCGCTACCTGGCCCAGCTCTCCGAGGAGCAGGGGCGCACCATCCGGCCGCGGCTGTCGCTGGGCTGGCTCTTCCTGCGCACGACGCGGCTCCCCTTCCTGTCGGCCACCGCGGTGCCGGTCCTGCTGGGCATCGCCGTGGCGGCCCGTGGCTGGGCGTTCGACCCGTGGCTGGCCCTGCTGACCGTGGTCGGGGCGGCCTTCGCCCACCTGGCCATCAACGTGACCAACGACATCTTCGACACCCTGTCGGGCGCCGACGAGGCGAACGTCAACCCGACCCAGTTCAGCGGCGGCTCACGGGTCCTGATCTACGACCTCGTCACGCTGCGCCAGCTGGTTGCGCTGGCGATCGGCCTGTTCGGGTGCGCCGCGGCCATCGGCCTGCTGCTGGTCTGGCTGACCGGGTCGGCCACGCTGCTCTGGATCGGCCTAATCGGCATCGGCCTGGGGGTTGCGTACACCGCCCCGCCGTTCAAGCTGGTGTACCGCGGCCTGGGCGAGGTCGCGGTGGCCATCGGTTTTGGGCCGATCATGCTGCTGGGCGCGTACGTGGTCCAGACCGGGGCGCTGAGCTGGGAGGCGGCCCTGGCATCGGTCCCGGTCGCGATCCTGGTGGCGCTGATCCTGTACGTCAACGAGATCCCCGATCGGGTGGGGGACGCCGCGGCCGGCAAGCGGACGCTGCCGGTGCGCCTGTCACAGGATGCGGTCACCACCATCTACCTGGTGGGCGTGGTGGTGGCCTTCGGGGCGGTGATCGGCGGGGTGATCGCTCAGCTGCTGCCGGTGGCGACCCTGCTCGCGCTGCTGGCCGCACCGCTGGGCTGGCGGGCCTACACCGGGATCCGGCAGTTCTACTCGCAGCCGTATGCCCTGATGTCGCCAATGGGCGTGAACATCAAGTTGCACCTGACTGTCGGGCTGTTGCTGATCGCTGGGTACCTGGTGGCGATCGTCGGCGGGATCGCCATCCCCCAACTCGCCTAGCCGGGGTTCGGGCGGGGCGGTGGTATCCTGTGCTCCAGCCCGCTAGCACGAGGACACGGCCATGTTCAGCCGCGTACGAATCGCCATCCGCTTCTTCTTCCTGGGCCTGGCCGTGGGCATCCTGCTCGCGCCGCGCTCGGGGCTCGAGACCCGCCGCCTGGTCCGCGAACGCGCCGACCGCCTCCTCAACGACCTGCTCGACGCTGCCACCCTGGGTGCGTTCGACTCCGGTCCTGTACCGATGCCCGACGCACCGGCCATGACCGATGCCCCGATCGGCAACGGCAAGGGTCGGCCGAAGGCCGCCACACCGGCCGAGGCCTAGCCCGGACGACTGCCGGCGCGACCAGGTGTTCTGGCGGCGCCGGCGACGCGCGCTCCCCGCTGGTGCGGGGCACGAGGATGCGGACCCCTACCTTCCTGCGCGCGCCGCGATGGTCCGCGACCAGCTCGAACGCCGCGGGCTGACCGATCCGGAGTTGCTGCGCGCCTTCGCCACCGTCCCGCGCCACCGGTTCGTGGACTCCACCGAGCCATATGCCGATGAGCCGCTCCCCTTGGAGCGGGGCCAGACCATCTCCCAGCCGTTCGTGGTGGCGATGATGACCGCTGCTGCGCGTCCCGAGCGCGGCTGGGCAGGAGCTCGCGTATTGGAGATCGGGACCGGGAGCGGCTACCAAGCCGCCATCCTGGCCGCGCTGGGGGCCATCGTGGTCAGCGTCGAGCGGCTCGCTTCGCTGTCCGAGGCAGCCGGCCGGGCGTTGGAGCGTTGCGGCTACGGCGAGGGCGTCCGCCTGGTGGTGGGCGATGGCTCGCTCGGGTATCCGGGCGCGGCTCCGTACGACGCGATCCTGGTCACCGCCGCCGGCCCGATGGTGCCCGAGCCGCTCCGCGCGCAGCTCTCGCCCGACGGCGGGAAGCTGGTCATCCCGCTCGGCGAGCGGGGGCGCCAGGAGCTCACCGTGGTCGAGCGGCGCGGCGACGAGTACACCACCCGGCGCGGCGAGCCGGTCGTGTTCGTGCCGCTCATCGGTGAGTGGGGGTTCCCGGAGTAGCCGCTCGGCCTACGCCGGCGGGACCTCGAGCGCGGATCGCTCCGACGGCCCACGAGCAGGGCGGGTGGTTCGGGCGGGGACCCGCCGCACGCCGGCTCGCTGGAGTTCCTCGGTGTAGACCGCCTCGATCCGGCGCACCTGGGCCTCGATGCTGAAACGGGCGGCGACCGTCCGGCGCCCCGCGTCCCCGAGCCGCCTGCGCAGGGCCGGGGAACGCAACAGCCGGGTGACCGCCTCGGCCAGGGCGGCGGGATCGGCCGGGGGGACGAGCACGCCGTCTCGACCATCGGTCACCACCTCGGGGATGCCCCCGACCGCGGACGCAACCACGGGCCGGCCGCGGGCCATCGCTTCGAGCAGGCTGATCCCCTGCGCCTCCCGCAGCGAGGGCAGCACGGCGACGTCCAACTCGGCGACCAGGGCACTCACGTCGTCGCGCCGCCCGGTGAACAGGATCCGATCGGCGGCAGCGCCGGCCAGCGCCTGCGCCTGAGCGTTCAGTTCCGCGGCGAGCGAACCCTCACCGACCACCACCAGCCACGCGTTGGGGACGGATCCCAGGATGGCGGGAAACGCGTCGAGCAGGAATCGGTGCCCCTTCTCGACCTCGAGCCGAGCGACGACCCCAACCAGGAGTGCCCCGTCCGGCACGGAGTACTCGGCGCGGAAGGCGCAGCGTCCGGCAGGCAGGCTGAACCTATCCAG
>JBKJYH010000077.1:0-35896 GCA_046715765.1 Candidatus Limnocylindria bacterium | reverse complement strand
GGCGATTTCCGAGGAGCGGCGCTCCCTGCGACGGGCGCGCTAGGATGGGCTGACCTGATGGCTTCGTTCGGCAGCAACCCGATCCAGAGCGACGAGATCGCGCCGGTCGCGATCGACATCTACACGTCCGCCTATCGCGTCTCGGGGACGATCGGGACCCGTTTCACCCGGATCGCCGACCTGCTGAACCAGGTCGCCTCGGATCACCTGATGGTGGACCACGCCACGGTCAGCACCTACGACGACCCGACCGGCACGCAGGGTGCACCCCAGCTGTTCGTGGCCCTCGACGCGATCGTGTTCGCCTCGGCTGCGCTGAGCGGGGAGTCGCGACCCGACATGCGGATCGTCAAGCGCTCGGTTCGGGTCCAGCTCGGGGGCCCGCCGTTCCGCCTGACGGGGATGATCCACGTGCCGAGCGGCGGTCGCCCGACCGATGGGTTGCTGAACGCAACGGAGCGGTTCCTGGTCATGACCGAGGTCCAGGTCAACGCCGCCGCTCACCCCGAACTCGACCGCCGCCTGCCGGCAATTGCCGTTGCCCGAAACCGGGTCCACCTCTTCCTTGTGACGGACGATGCGCGCGCGGACGAATCGCTCGCCAGCGTCCTCGACGAGCAGACCGCCGAAGCGTGGCTCAGTCCCCAGTCACCTCGGGAGCCGCAGTAGCCGCAGCCGTCGACGGGCGCGCTGCGCCGTGCAGTTGCTCGCCCGCATCGATGACCGCTTGCAGCAGGCGGCCTGCGCGTCGCGCGTCGAGGCGCTGGAGCCTCCCGATGGATTGTGCCCACCACGGGGCGTTGTCCGTGGTCAGGACCTCCGTGCCCGGCTCCTCGAGCGTGATCCGCGAGTAGGAACGCGGGAAGGCGATCACCGGGGTCGCGCTCAGGCCGGGGTCGTCAAGCGCGGTCCGCGCCCAGGCGGTCACTGCGTCCGCGACCCGATCCGCGTCGAAGGCTGGGTTCGAGCGGCAGTTGATCCAGCCCTCTGCCGGACCCGCGTCGAAATCCCAGGATCGGGCCCGGACCCGGTAGCCACCGCGCCAGCGTCGCACCATGACTGCGCGCAACCCCGACGGGCCGATCAGCACGGCGGCCAGGTCGTGCGGCACCCCGGGCAGGCGCGGTGCCACGACCAGGGTGGTGGCGTCGTCGAACGAGCCGCGTAGGAGGGCAACCAGGTCATCTGCCGGGTCCGCGGGGTGGCGACGACCGATCGACAGGGCACGGATCACACCCGCCGCGCCTACCCCGATGCCGAGTGCCGCGGCGAGGGCCAGGAGTGCCACGGCCGCGGTCCGGCCCCCGGGCAGGAGGGCCATCTGGAGGAGCGCGGTCCAGCCCAGCAGCAGCATCAGGAGAGCGGTGACCGAGGCGCGCACCCGATCGGCGCTGGTCAGCGCAGGACGGATCACCCTCATCCGTGCCACCCGCCTGCTACGCTCGGCAGATGGTGGATCACGGAGGCGCGCTGTTGACCCTGGTCGAGCCATCCGGGTCCCTGGTCGAGGCCCAGACGGCTTCGGGATTCACGCTGACCTTCGACTCGCCCGAGGCGGGGTCTGCCCGAGCCGCCGCCGGACCGATGGAGGCGCAGCTGGCGGTGTTGGGGGCCTGTACCGCGTACGACGTGTTCAACATCCTGCGCAAGAAGCGCCAGGCCCTGACCGGCTACCAGGTCGCCGTGCACGGTGAGCGGGCCGCGGACCATCCGCGGGTCTACACCCGGATCGAGGTCGAGCATCGCGTCAGCGGTGCGGTGGAGCCCGAGGCCCTGCGCCGCTCGGTGGAGTTGTCGGCCACCCGCTATTGCCCGGTCAGCGCGATGCTGTCCGCATCGGTCCGGCTGGAGCACAGGTACCGGCTCACCGACGCCGATGGCGTCGAGCATCGGGCGCTGGTGGTGGTCACCGGCCCGCGGACCGACCCGGCAGAGTAGCGCGTTCACCCGGCCAGTCTGGCCCCCGCAGCGCCGACCTCCCATGGCCGAAAGGTCCTGCGCGGAGGATGACCGGGGGCGAGACGGACTTGCGGCCAGGGTGTAGCGTTCCGCGCTATGGCACGCGCAATGTGGCGGGGGGCGATCCAGTTCGGGCTGGTCACCATCCCGGTCAAGCTGTACCTGGCCACCGAGTCGGGGGGGATCGGCTTCAACCTGCTCCACGCCTCCTGCGGCAACCGGATCCAGATGAAGATCCACTGCCCATTCCACGACGAGGTCGTGCCGCGCTCCGAAACGGTCCGCGGCTACGAATGGAGCAAGGGTCGCTACGTGGTCGTCACCGACGCCGAGATGGAATCGGTGCCGCTCAAGACGGTGCGCTCGATCCAGATCGAAACCTTCGTCCGCGCCAAGCGCGATGCCGCGGGGGTCGAGTTCGTGAAGCAGGCCTACTACCTCGAGCCCGATCCGATCGGGCGCAAGGCGTTTGCCCTGCTGCGCGAGGTGTTGGCCGAGACCGGGAAGATCGCGATCGCCAAGTTCGTGCTCACCAACCGCGAGCAGTTGGCCGCTCTCAACCCGTACACCAAGGGCATGCTCCTGACCACCCTGCACTGGCCCGATGAGATTCGCTCGATGGACGAGCTCGACCTCGCGGACGAGGGCGTGGAGGTGAGGCCGATGGAGCGGGTGATGGCCGAACAGCTGGTCGAGTCGATGACCGGCGACTACGACGCCTCCACCTATCACGACGAGTACCGCCAGGCGTTGATAGGCGTGATCGAGGCCAAGGTGGCCGGCGACACGATCGAGCCCACCCCGCTGCCGCAGGCCACCAAGGTGGTTGACCTGATGGCTGCCCTGGAGGCCTCGGTGGCCGCCGCGCGCGAGGCGCGTCGGGCGAGCTAGCTGCTCCCCGCCCCGGAGTAGCGGACTGCGGCGGCGTGCACCGCGGCCGCCACCGCGCGGCGCAGTTCAACGGGCGCGAGGACTTCCACTGCGTCGCCCCAGGACAGGACCCAGGGCCGGATCTCGACAATGCCGGCCACCGTCAGGCGCAACTCGACGCCCCCGCCGGGCAGCTCGGTCAGCTGCTGGGAGCGGTGCCAGACTGTCTCTCGCAATCGGTGTGCCACGCTCGGGTCGAAGCGCAGCTGGATCTCGACCGCGGCGGTCGTGTCGGAGGACCAGATGCCCCACGCGTGCCGCAGGTAGCGGTCCGGATCGAAGTCATCGGGGATCTGGTAGGTCTGCTCGGTCAGGCGCGCGGCGTGGATCCGCTCCACCTTGTAGGTGCGCATCGCCGACACGCTCTCGTCGAACCCGATCAGGTACACGCTGTGCCCGGCGGCATCGGGCTCCAGGAAGTAGGGGCGCACCCGCGCCTGGCGTCGTTCACCGCCGCCTGGGGTGTCGTACTCGAGTTCCACCACCCGCCCCTCGGCCCACGCGCGGGCAACCGTCCCGAAGTTGCGGGTGAATGGCTCGCTGCGTGCTGCGCGCCCGACCTGAAGCATGGTGGCCGCCACGTGGCGGGCGATCGGCTGGGGCATCTGGTGCGCCAGTTTGGTGAAGGCGCTGATCACCACCTGATCGGTCTCGTCGCTCCAGCGCGCAATCAGTCGCGCGGCCAGGAAGAGGACCACGGCCTCGGGGATCGCCAACTGGAGCGGCGGCAGAAAGTACTTCTTCTCGATCCCGTAACGGCCGCGTCCTGCTTCGTAGATCGGGATCCCCAGCTCGCCGTCGAGGGCGCGCAGGTCGCGGTACACGGTGCGCTGGTTCATCCCGGTCAACGCGGCGATCTCGGCCACCGGCACCCCGGCGTCAGTGCCGCCGCGGCTGTACAGGATCGAAGCCACGCTCAGCAGGCGGGCCAGCCGGTCGCGCTTGCGCGACCAGCGGTCGGGGCGCTCCTCCATCGGTCCAGCTCGCCTCAGGCCGGTGACACGAAGAAGAAGGCGATGGCCAGGATCAGGTAGACGCTGATGAGCTGCATCCCCTCGATCCAGTTGCTGCGCCCGTCGAGCGCGATGTAGGCGGCGATCAGGACCCCCACGCCCACCGCCACGACCTCCAGGGGCGAGAAGACCAGCGTCAGCTCGTTGCCCACGAAGAGGCCGAAGAAGACCAGCACGGGTGCTGCGAAGAGGGCGATCTGGGTCGCCGAGCCGAGCGAGGTGGCCAAGCTGAAGTCCATCTTGTTCTTCCACGCCAGGGTGATCCCGACCACGTGCTCGGCCAGGTTGCCGATCAGCGGGATCAGGATGATCCCCACGAAGAACTTGCTGATGTGGAGCGACTCGACCATCGGATCGAGGACGTGGACCAGAACCTCCGAGACGGCGGTCAGCGCCGCAGCCGACGCGAACAGCACCACCAGCGAGCGGCGCGCGGTCCAGGTCGGGGCCTCGTCCGCGGGGCGTCCGGCCGCATCCGTGTCCTCGGGCTCGGGCGTGTTGTGGAAGTAGAACCAGGTCTGGGCGGCATAGGTCATCAGCAGCAGCGCCGCGGTGGCGACCGACAGGGCCTCGATCGAGAAGAAGGCCGCCGACCCCGGGTTCACCTCGGCGCCACCCGCCACCAGCAGCGCGAAGGTGGCCGGCACGACCAGGCCGATGGTGGCCAGGATCAGGCTGGCCGCGTTCATCCCGGTGACTTGGGCGTCGAAGCGCTGGATCCCGTTGCGCAGCCCGCCGATCAGCAGCGAGGCCCCCAGCACCAGGAGCAGATTGCCGACGATCGACCCGGTGATCGAGGCCTTGACCACTTCGATCTCACCCGCGGTGATCAGGAACGCGGCGATGATGATCTCGCCCAGGTTGCCGACCGTGGCGTTGAGGATCCCGCCCACCTTCGGGCCGGCAGCCAACCCGAGTTGCTCGGTGGCGTGGCCGAGGATGTAGGCCAGTCCCAGGATGGCGAGGGCGCTGACTCCGAAGGTGAGGGTCGGGTCGGTCCCAACCACCCGCAAGCCGATCGCCAGCACCGTCCCCGCCACGGCAAGCCCATACATGACCTTCGCAAACATCAGCTCAGCCCGATGGATCGGCAGACCCGCTCGGCAGCGGGGTGGGCGGCGGCGCTTCGCCAGGGAGCGCGGCGAGCATGGCCAGGTTGGTCGCCTGGTCGGTGCCGAGCATCAGGAAGACCAGGTCTCCGCTGGCCCAGGCATACACCTGCGTGCCGGTCGGCGTGGCGTTGTCCTCGGGGCGCCACCAGGCCAGGTGGTCTCCGAACGCCGCCAGTTGCCACGGCTCGCGGTGGAGGCCGGCGATCCCGATGTAGCGTCCCGCCTCCGCGAGGTAGGGCTCAAGGTCGCCGGTACGGACCGCCGGCGGGTTGGCCCGGATCGCGTACAGGGAGAGACGCGGCCGGCTGACCCAGGCCAGCTGCAGGGCACGGAAGCGCAGCCCAAGGTCGCCGTACACCGCGCCGATGTCGCCGGGGGTCACCGAGAACTCGGTCACGTCCGGAACGGTGACCGCATGCCCGTTCACCTCGACCGGGATCAACGCCGCGAGGGCCGCGTCGGGCGGGTTGCTGTAGTACGGCGTCGGGCGGGGAGTGGGGCTGGGCGAAGGGGTCGGGAAGGGGGTCGGGGTGGCTGGCGCCGGGGTGGGGTCGGGGGTGGGGGTCGGTTGCAGGATGCCGCAGCCAGCCAGCCACGCGCCCGCGGCGAAGAACAAGGTCAGGCGCCGGGATCGGATCGAATGGGCACCGCGCATGAGTCCGCCGATGATAGCGGGGCGCCCTGCGGCTCCCCGGGCCTCAGGCCGCGCCGCGCTCCACTCGGGCCGCGTCCCCGCGCCGGCGTCGCTCCCCGTGGTGCGGCCGAGCGGCGACCACCGCGGCCAGGGCATCGATCACCTCTGCCCGGTAGCGCGTTCCGACGCCGGAACGCAGCCGGGCAATGGCCGCGGCACGTCCCAGGCGTGGCCCGTCCTCACCGGTCAGGAGCAGGTCATAGGCGCGGACCGCCGAGACGACCTGGCTTCCCAGCGGAGCTGCATCAGCCGCAAGGTCGAGGCGCTGCGCCCGGGCGATCTGGCCGACCCCGCGCAGGGAGCGGACTGGCTCCAGCTCGGATCGCAGGGCGTGCAGCCCCTGCAGGCGGGCGGCCAGCTCGATGGTGTGGATCTCGTCGCGGGCGCATCCGAGTTGCTCCGCAACCCTCGCGGCGGTGCGTCCGACGCGGTCGGCGTGTCCCCGCTCGGCGGAGTCACTGGTGACCATGGAGCGAGCGGCGGCAAGCAGCGCGTCGCGGACGGTCGCCTCGGCATCGCTCGAGTCGGTCCCGTCCGAGCCGAGGCGGGCGGCCTGTTCGACCAGGCTGCCCATGGCACCGGCCTCTTCGGGATGGAGTAGCGCGGTCCGGGCCAGCTGATCGAGCGTGCTCCGCAGGTCGCGCACTTCGCGGGGGACCTCGGACGAGGGAACCAGCCGATCGCCGCCGGCCTGCTTGCCGAAGTACAGCGCCGTGTCGGCAGCAGCGATCAGGGCGTTCTTGTCGGTCGCGTCGGCCGGGTAGCTGGCGACCCCGACCGAGATGCTGACCGGCGTCGAATCCGCGGCGGTCAGGCGTGACACTGCCTCGCGGACCCGCTCAGCTATGGCCAACGCGCCGGGGCCCTCCACGCCGGGGAGGACCAGCGCGAACTCGTCGCCTCCGTAGCGGAAGACATGGTCCTCGGAGCGGGCGGCTCCGTAGATCGCCGTCCCGATGGCGTGCAGCAGGGCATCCCCGGCAGGGTGGCCCAGCGCGTCGTTATATGCCTTGAAGCGGTCGAGGTCCATCATCAACAGCGAGACAGGCCGCCGACGCGAGGCCGGCCGATCCAGCACCTCGGCCAGAGTGCGCTGGAAGGCTCCGTGGTTGCCGAGCCCGGTGAGGGCGTCGGTATCGGCTCGCACGCTCACCAGGTGGTGCTCCTCGGCGTTGCGCAGCGCGATCGAGGCCTGTCCGGCGAAGAGTTTGATCAGTTCGAAGTCGTTGTCGGAGAAGTAGATCTCCGCGCCGCCGACCCGCGAAATGTTCATGCACCCGATCACCTCGCCTTCGCTCAGCAGCGGGACGACGCACAATGCCTCGGGGTCAGGCGGCGTGCCGGGGATCTGCACGGCGCGCGGGTCACTCAGCGCGTCGTTGGCGAGGACTGGCTCGGCATGGTCCACCGCCCAGCCCATCAGCCCGCGCCCGAACGAGATGACGTAGTTGCGCACCTCTTCGGCGTGGCGCTCGCGGGCCAGGACCGGCACCAGCTGACGCTTGACCGGGTCGGCGCGATAGATCGACAGGTTGTCGTAGCGCACCACCTCGAGCAGGCCGTCGGCGATGGTGTCCAGCACGTCAACCGGGTCGAGGGTCGAGAGCAGCCGCTCGTTGATCTCCAGCAGGCGGCGCTGCGAGTTGAGCTGGCGTGCAAGCTCGGCGGACTGCTGTTCCAGGCGCTCGTAGGCGGTCGCGTTGGCCATCGCCTGGGCCGCGTAGCCGGCAAAGATGCTCATCGTCTGCAGGTCATCGGTGGTGAACTGGTTGCGGCCGAGCCTGCTCAGCGCGATGACTCCCACGGAGCGACCCTCGAACAGCATCGGGACCACCAGCATCGACTCCTCGATGTCGTCGGTGCCGTCGATGGTGTGCCCACGCGCATCATGCAGCGCGTCATTGCTGAGCAGCGGCTCTCCACGCTCCGCCACCCAGCCGGTGAACGATCCGTCGCCGATTGCGACGCGCAGCCGTTCCCTGAAGTCGCCCTCCCCCAGCAGCCGATCGGTGTAGGCGATCGGCTCGCACCAGCGCTGCATCCAGTCGACGCGGTAGACCCGGATGTCGTGGTATGCCGCGAGGGCGTTGGCCTCGGCCACGATCGCGTCGGCGATGGCCTGCACGTCGGTCAGCCGGTTCAGACGCGCCGACAGGTCGTGGATCGAGCGCATCCGGGCGGCCTGCTCGCCAAGCGTCCGATACAGCTGCGCGTTGTTGATCGCCACGGTGGCCTGGTCAGCAAAGGACTGGGCCAGGCTGAGCTCGTCATCGGGCCATTCGTGGTCGTCGGCGTGGTAGAGGCCGAGGACGCCGACCGACCGACCCTGGCTGACGAGCGGCACCGCGCACACGGTCCGGATCCCCTCGGCCAGGTACGCGGGCTGCATGTGTCCGACCCCGGCGCGCGTATCCGCGTCTCGGACGACCACTGTCCGCCGCTCGCGCGCCGCCTGAACGCCGACCGACTGGCTCTCCCAGGTCACGGAGCGGCCGAGCGCGAGGAAGGCCTCCGACAGGTCGCGGCTGGCGGCCTCTACGAACGGACGATCCCCGTCGGCGACGAGCCACAGGCCGGCCCGATCGGCGTTGAACAGGGTCCGGGTCCGATCCACGATGTCGGCGAGGACGGTCGCCAGGTCAAGTTGACCGGTCATCTCCTTGGTGACATGTCGCAGTGCGCGGGCGCGGGTTACCTCCAGTCGGGCACGGGCCAGCCTGCGCGCGCTCAGCACGCCACCTGCAAGTGCGGCCGCCACGCTGCGCAGAAAGGCGGGTCGCAGGCCGGGAAGCGGCCCCCCGGGATCGTCGTCGAGCAGGATGACGCCGAGCACCTGGCCCCCGGCTCGCATCCACAGGCGCGTCTGCCTTGGTGAACGGTCGACCTCGTCGGGAGGCGCCGCACCGTCGCCCGCCAGGGAGCGCAGGGTTGCCGGTGGCGGGGTGCGATACCCGGCGTGGGCATCCAGGTGCAGCAGCCGAGCTCCATTGTCGCGGGCCAGGTAGGCCGCCACGCGGGCCACCCCGAGCTGGGCGTGCAGCGCTTCGACGCCGGCGCGACAGACCTGACCGCTGCCGGCAGCACCGGCCAATCCGGCGGCCAGTCGCGTCATGACGGCCAGCTCCGTCTCGCGATGCTCCGTCTCGCGATGCGCGGCCTCGGGGCTCGGCTCGCCGGCGTGCAGAGCCTCGTGCTGGACCAGCAGGCGCGTGACATCGGCGCGTCGGTAGCGGCGGTCGCCTCGGGAGTTGATCCGGAACGCGGTCAGTCGACCTGCCTCGGTCCAGGTCCGCAGGGTGTTGGGGTGCACGCCGAGCAGCGCGGCCGCCTGAGCCACGCTGACGAGCGTTGCCGAATCCCCCGCATCGCGAGTGGGATGGCCCACCTGGTGCGCGCTCCCTGACCTGTCGGCGACCCGGACGCTCCTGAATGGAACATCTGGTAGGTGCCGTACAGCGGATGGTAGAAACGCGGACCCGCCGCGACGAGTACCTCGTTAGTACCGCCGGGGACGGATGGGAGTACCGAGTGGCGCTCCTAGTTGACCGTGGTCCCGAGTTGGGCGGTGATCCCCAACAGCAGCCCCAGCAGGCCGGCGAACATTGCCGCAGACCCCGCCAACAGCCAGCGCCGGCGCGCGCCGGCCAGGACCCGCATGGCCTCGTCCAGCTCCAGGCCGCACACCACGAAGCCACCCCGCGGCGGGACAAGTTCGGCGCTGCCGTCCGCCGCGCGTCGGACCTCGGCCAGCACCAGCAGGCGCTCGACCACGCTCAGGGTGCGGGTGGTCGCCCGCGCCGCCTGTGGTGCGCCGTGCTGGTCCGTGATTCGCAGCAGCGCGGTCGCGTATTCCGGGTCGAGCTCGTCGGCGCGCCCCTGCCAGCGCCCGGGAATCACGACCAGCGGTTCGGCAGCGCGGGCAGGATCGAGCGTCAGCGATCCGTCGTGGTCCCACACCTCGAACGAGCGCGTCTCGCGGATCCGTTCAATGGTCTGCCAGCGGCCACCGGGAAGCCGCACCTCCACGTCACGCTGAAATGCCACCAGCCGCTCGTCGTCGCCGAAGCGCAGCGGGTCGGCGCAGCGGATGCGCCCGGCGACTCGCACCGGCCGGGGGGGGAGGCGGCCCGCGGCCACGGCATCCAGGACCTCGCCGACCCGCATCTGGGTCGCGCCCGCCAGGCGTCGGGCAATCGAGACGTGCGCTCCCGACGCTCTCACCAGCAGCCAGCCGGCCAAGAGCAGGATCCCCCCGCTCAGCGCGAGGAGGAGGGGCGGCGTCGGCATGGCGTCCGATTATGCCGGGATCGCACCGCCAGGCCCTCGGTAAGCGGCGGGTAAGCGGACCGCCCTAGCCTTGTCGCCGAGGAGGTCCACCGCCACACCGGAACATCGCAGTCCGCCTGTCCATCCGTTTCTCGTTCGGAGGGTCCGATGTCCGGTCATTCCCGCGCGCAAACGCGCGCCGCATTTCCAGTTGACGCATCTCGATACCGACGCCGTGGGCTGGCCCCACTGGCCGCCGTCGCCCTGACCGGCCTGCTGGTCGGTGGCCTGGCTGGCGCCGAACCGCTCAGCGGCGTGCGAATCCTCGACGCCGGAGCGGCGCGCGACGCTGGCGTGGCGATCGCCATCGACCGGCGGGTCACGCCACACGGCACGCTGGTCGTGGTGAGCCACGCCACAGGTTCAACGCCCGTTTCCACGGACCGGGTACTGGCCGTCTCCGCCGAAGGCGACATGGCGGCGGTCACCGATTCGCTCGGGTCGGCCGGTTCCGGGCTGACGATCGCCCGCGCCGACCGAGCGCAGGTTCAGCTCCGGCTGCCGGGGATTGCCTCGGCCGGATTTGCACCAGGTGGAGCCTGGCTGGCGGTGATCGACGCGGCGGGCGACCTGTGGCGAGTCGATACCGCGAGCGGTACGTCGGGCCTGCTGGCGGCCGGCCCTTTCATCGGGCCACCGCTGGTCGCGACTGACGGATCGGTCGCTCTCCTGTCGGTGCCATCCGTCGAGGCCCCGTGGCGATCGTCCGCCGTTCGGATCGACCCGTCGTCGGGCGTTGCCATGCTCTTGTCGGACGAGCCACTGGTCTACGCCGTGCTGGGGGCCGCGGGTCCACGCCTGCTGCTTGCCGTCCACCGACCGGATGGGCTGCGGATCCGCGAGGAGGGAGTGCACGGAAAGATTCTCGCCGACCTGGGGCACGGAGCGACCCAGGCCAGTATCTCTGCTGACGGTGCAGTGATCGCATTCGTGCGGGGGGATGGCGTGTACCTGGTGGACGGCCGCGAACCGGCGCGCTGGCTCACCGACGGAGGGCAGCCCCAGGTTGCTCCCGACGGCGGCGCGGTGCTGGTCCACATCGGTGATGGGAGCGTGCTGCTCGCCCTCGACGGATCGGTCCTCGCTCGCCTCGCGCATGGGGCGGCGATGCTCCTGGCGTGCTCCGAGGAGTGCGGGTCATGATCCGCCACGCAAGCGCCGCCCTCGCGGCCACCCTGGCGGGCATCGGCCTGCTGCTGGTCGGCCATTCGTCGGCTGCCGCGATTGACGATTACACCCTGCCCTTCTACGACCCGGCGGTCACGCTCAGTTACGGCGTGGACAGAGACCGGCTGGTCGGTCGCCAACTCGACTGGACCGGCCAACTCTGGCTGGACACCCAGCTGCATCCCGGCCGCGTATACGACCAGCACACCGGCCTCGACTACCCGATGGCCCTCTTCTCCGAGGTGGCCGCGGCCCGCGACGGGACGGTGCTCGACTTCGAGGGTGGGTTCGGCACCTCCGAATGGGGCGGGTTCGGCAACTTCGTACTGCTCGGTCACCCCGATGGACGCCGGACCCTGTACTACCACCTCGCCTCGGCGGCGGATGGGGGAATCGCGGTCTCGGTCGGCCAGGCGCTCGGCGCCGGGGCGAAGGTCGGCCTGTCGGGCTGCAGCGGGAGGTGCTTTGGCGCACACCTCCACTTCGAGGTGCTGCGATCCGACGGGTCGGGCGGCTGGACCTTCAGTGATCCGCTGGCTGATCGGCGGTGGACGACCTGGCCCGGCCGTGTGCCGTTCCTGGCCTCGTACGTCAGGGAGAGCAACGCCGGCACCGAGGTTATCCGACAGGGAGCCACCGTCAGTCACTGGGTCGAGTTCCGCAACGAGGGGGGGCGCAGCTGGCGGTCAGGCGCGAATCCGAATCGGGTGGTGCTGGGCACCTGGAACCCGGCGGCTCACTCGTCGGCATTTCGGGCGAGCGACTGGTCGTCGGCGTGGCTGGCGACCGTCCTCGACCAGGCGCTGGTAGCGCCGGATGGGGTGGCTCGATTCACCTTCGGGCTGCGCGGCGGTCAGCCGCCGGGCAGCTACCGGGAGACCTTCAACCTGTACGCCCTCACCGTGCGCTGGTTCGACCATGCCCGGCTCGGAGCCTTCTACGTCCCGATCACCGTCAGCAACGCGCTCGAGTGATCATCCGACGGCGGGCATCGAACCTGTGTGCCGCATTGGTGGCGGTGACCGTCGCGGGGTGTAGCGCGCACCCCGCGATCACGCTCGATCCGCAGCCGAACGGCTCGACCGGCTCGACCGGCTCGACCGGCGCTTCACCGGCGACCGCCGCGAGTCCGTCGCCCCCGCATCGGGCCCTGCCGCTGGGATTCCCGGTGCCCGACGCCGCGCTGCCGATCCCCATCGCGCCAGAAGGCCCGATGGTGGCAGCGTGGACCATCGACCTCGACCCCGCCGCTGTCTATGAATGGTTCGTCCAGGCGCTGCCGGCCAGCGGCCTGCCACTCGACGGGCTCTACCCCGGCGGCCGTGGGGCGGTGATTCACTTCCGGGATGGCGCAGGGGGGAAGTGGGAACTTCGGATCGGTGGAGATCAGCCGACCCGGGTCGAGGTGGCGTTGCGGCCCTAGTCCGCCGCAATCTCCACGATTCGTGCGGCCGCTGCCCGTCCCAGGTCCGCCGGCGCGATCCCGAAGACCGCGTCGGGCAGGCCCGCGGCGGCCCACACCCTCGGGTGTGCCAGCAGCCTGCGGTCCATCAGCACGGGCACGTCCCGGGCGTGGCCGAGCGGCGGGACGCCCCCGATCGCGTAGCCAGTCGCCGCGCGGACCTCGTCGCCATCGGCACGGCGGGCTGCAACCGCACCCAGCGCCGCTGCCAGTCGCGCAGGGTCGAGCCGGTCTGCCCCCGAGACGAGGGCGATCACCGCCTGTCCATCCGCCATGAAGACCAGCGACTTGACGATCTGGCCGACCGCGCAGCCCACCGCCGCCGCAGCATCGGCCGCGGTGCGGGTGCCCTCCCGATAGCGCTCGACCTCGATCGACAGGCCGGCGCGGCGGGCCGCGTCGATCACGCGCTGCAGCGCCGGGTGTACGACGCGCTCGTCGGGCATGGCCATCCCGCGGATGATACGGGCAGGCCGTGCTAGGCTGGTCGCACAACCCAAGAGCGACAGGGGAGCGCCCGGGTGGCGCTGAGAGTGCGGGCAACCGCAGACCCTCGAACCTGATCTGGGTCATGCCAGCGAAGGGAGATTGAGCTCATGCAGGCAATCGTGGTGCTCGGCGGTGAGCCGCTGCCCGGCGATGCACGGTGGCTGCGAGGCGCGGACCTGGTGGTCGCCGCCGATGCCGGGCTGATCTGGCTGGCGCGCCTGGGCGTGACGCCCACGGTGCTGGTCGGCGACCTCGATTCGGTGCCGGCCGACCTGGTCGAGCGGGCCGTGGCCGCCGGCGCCCTGCTGGAGCGACACCCGCCCGACAAGGACGCTTCGGACGCCGAATTGGCGCTGGCCTGGACGGTAGCGGCTGGTGCCACCCAGGTCGTGATCGTGGGCGGCCTGGGCGGTGACCGGATCGACCACGAGATAGCCAACCTGCTGCTGCTGGCGGATCCGAAGTGGTACCGGACGCCACGCGATGTGCGCCTGGTTCGTGGCTCCGCCCGGGTACGAGCGCTGCTCGGCGAGGGCCGGCTGGTCCTCGCCGGGCAGCCTGGCGACCTGGTCAGCCTCCTCCCGATCGGTCAGGTGGACGGGGTGAGCACCACTGGCCTGCGCTACCCGCTGGACCATGAACCACTCGCGTTGGGCGGCAGCCGCGGGTTGTCCAACGAGGTACTCAGCGCTGGCGCAGAGGTCGCCCTGCGGCGCGGCGCATTGTTGGTGATCGAGACACCCCAGGAGGAGGCATGAGCATGCAGCGTGGCTGGCGAACCGTGGACGTGGTGGTCGGATCGGCGTTGGGGGTCGCCTTTGGCGCCGTGTTTCAGGGTTGGAACCTGCTCTGGGCGGCGCTGGCCCCCGCATTTGTGACGCTTCCTCCGTTGCAGGGCGCGTTGTACGGGGTCTGGCTGCTTCCGGCGGTCATCGTGCCCCTGGTGGTGCGCCGGCCCGGAGCCGCCCTGCTCGGCGAGACGGTGGCTGCCGCGGCATCGGTGCTCTTCGGTGCACCGTGGGGCCTGATCATCCTGGTCTACGGCCTGGCCCAGGGGGCTGCGGCGGAACTGGCTTTCGGCATGACCCTGTACCGGGTCTGGAGGCTGCCGGTCGCCATCCTGGCCGGGGCGGCGGCGGGAGGGGCGGCAGGGCTGCTCGACCTCGCCCTCTATTACCCGGCCTGGCCGGCCGAGTGGCAGCTCGCCTACCTCGGCCTGGTGATCCCGAGCGCGGCCCTTGTCGCCGGGGTGGGTGGCTGGCTGCTGGTCCGGGGCATGGCCGCGGCCGGGGTCCTCACCCCCTTCGCCGCCGGCCGCGAGCAGCCGGAAGTCTGACCGCCGGCGTGTCCGACCTGGGCAGGACGGCCAGGCCGGGGCCTACCATCGAGGCCCGGGGCTGGGGCTGGCGTCACGCGGGCCGACGGGCATGGGCCGTGCGCGGGCTCGACCTCCGGATCGAGGCCGGTGAACGGATCCTGCTGCTCGGGGTATCCGGGGCCGGCAAGTCGACCCTCCTGCTGGGGCTGGCCGGCCTGCTCGAAGGCGGGTCCGGGCACTCCGAGGGAAGCCTGACCCTCGACGGCCGATCCCCCAGCGCACTGCGCAACCGGATCGGGATCGTCTTCCAGGATCCGGCGAGTCAACTGGTGATGGGCCGCGCCGGCGACGACGTGGCGTTCGGGCTGGAGAACCGCGGCGTCCCGACAGATCGAATCTGGCCGCTGGTTGACGAGGCGCTCTCGCTCGTCGGCTTCCGGCATGGCCGCGACCGGCCGACCGACGCCCTCTCCGGCGGGGAGCAGCAGCGCCTGGCATTGGCCGGGGCGATGGCCCTGCGTCCGGGCCTGCTCTTGCTGGACGAGCCGACAGCCAACCTCGACCCCGATGGCGCGGCACTCGTGCGCGAGTCGCTCGACCGGATCCTGGGCGAGGTTCGTCCGACGATGGTGCTGGTCGAACATCACGTCGCCGAGGTTCTGCCGCTGATCGACCGCGTGATCGTGCTCGAGGCCGGCGGGGGAGTTCTGGTCGAGGGGCCGCCCGATCACCTCTTCGCCCGCCACGGCGACCGGCTCGCGGCCGCGGGGATCTGGGTTCCGGGATATCCGCTGCCACTCCCCGAGGCGCGGCCACGACCCCCGGCCGCAACCCTGCTGAACGTGCAGCAAGTGCGTTACCGGCATCGGGGCGCCGAGGGTGACTCCCTGCCACGCACCGAACTGCAGGTGCGAGGCGCCGAGGCGTTGGCCATCACCGGCCCCACCGGGTCGGGCAAGACCACGCTCGCGCTGCTGCTCGGAGGATTGCTGCGGCCGACCGCCGGCGGCGTTCTGGCGGGGGAGGCTCTGGCCACCGGGCACGGCGGGGAGCAGGTCTCGCGCTGGCGGGCGCGCGACCTGGTGGCTCGGATCGGGTCGGTCTTCCAGCAGCCGACCCACCAGTTCCTCACCGGCCGGGTGCGTGACGAACTGCGGCTCGGGCCGCTGCGGGCCGGCCTCGGCAGCCTCGAGGCGAGTCGGCGCGCCGACGAGTTACTGGCCCGGCTCCACCTCGAACCGCTCGCGGCAGCCAACCCGTTCACCCTCTCGGGAGGCGAACAGCGCCGCCTCTCGGTCGGCACCGCGCTCGCCGCCGCGCCGAGCCTGGTGGTCCTCGACGAGCCAACCTTCGGCCAGGATCGGCGCACCGCAGCCGAGCTGCTCGCCCTGTTGGCGGCCACCCGAGACGCCGGGCGCGGCCTGGTGCTGGTCACCCACGACCGCGAATTCGCGACGGCCCTGGCCGATCGCACCCTCCGCCTGGCGAGCCCGGGCCGGGGGGAGGCGTGAAACCATCCCTGGCGCGGGCCAACCCGCTCGCCAAGCTCGGTGCGGCCACAGCGCTCCTCGCGGTCCTGTTCTTCTCGGTGGACCTGCCGACCACGGTCCTCGTCCTGGTCCTGGTCACGGGGGCGATCCCGTTCAGCGGCATCGGGGTCCGTCTCCTGGTGCAGCGCGCCTGGCCGGTACTGGTGACTGCGATCCTGGTCGGCCTGCTGAACGGGCTGAGTGCCGGGACCGACGGCTGGTTGGTCGGGAGCGCCCTCGCCCTGCGCCTGCTCGCCATCGTGCTCACCGGGATCCTTGCGCTCGCCTCCACCGATCCGACGGACCTGGCGGACGCCCTCCAGCAGCAGCTCCACCTGCCGCCCCGGCTCGCGGTCGGGGCGCTTGCGGCGCTTCGCCTGTTGCCGGTGATCGCCGACGAATGGCGAATCCTCGCCCTGGCCCGGCGCGCGCGAGGCGTCAGCGCCGATGGATCACCGGCGCGCTGGGTGCGATTGGCGGCGGGCCAGCTGCTGACCCTGCTGGTGAGCACAGTCCGCCGCGCGACTCAACTGGCCGTTGCCATGGACGCGCGTGGTTTCGGTTCGGGGACGCTTCGTACCTCGGCGCGATTACAGCATGTGCGCGGCAGCGACTGGCTCCTCATCTTGGGCGCAATCGTGGCTGCGATGGTGGTGGTCGCTGTCGGCGTGGCAGCGGGGACCTGGCGCCCGCTCTTCGGCGGCTGACCCGCGGCTGACCCGCGGCTGACGCGCGACCGCTGAGGTCGGGAACGGCGCATGGCGCGGTCCGCGTGTACCCTCGCGGCATGGCGCGCCCCGAGTTGGTCCAGGTCAGTGCCGGGCGGTCGGTCCTGGTCGGGACGCTGACCTTTCCCGACGCTGCGCCGCTGCCTTCCGCGGCGAAGTACCCCGCGGTCGTGCTGCTCCCTTCGTGGCTGCCCAGGAACAAGGACGGCGGGTGGGACCAAGCCGGCCATCCGGACTGGTTTGCGCCCGCGCCGAGCGACCCACAAGGCGCGCCTCACGGCCTCCTCGCCCGGCTGGCCCAGGCGTTGGCCGAACGAGGCGTGGCCAGCCTGCGCTGCGACCCGCGCGGCTGCGGCGAATCCGAGGGGAGCTGGGCGGAGACGGACCTCTTCACCCGGATCGACGATGCGCGCGACATGCTCGCCTTCCTGCGCAGCGATCCCAGGCTCGACCTGCGGCGCACCGGCCTGCTCGGCCACGGGGAGGGGGCGACCATCGCGCTGGCGGTCGCCGGGGGCGACCCGGTGATCTCGGCCCTGACCCTGGTCGGGGCACCCGCGCGTGGCTTCGCGAGCGTGCTTCGCAGCGGGGTGGCCGAACGCAGCCGGACACAGACCGATCGCCAACACCCGCTGGTCGCGGCCGTCGACCGCTGGAGCGAGGACCTGATCGAGCGCGCCGAGCGGGGCGAGCCTGCCTTCCGCCTGCCGCTGCCTGGTGGAGCGAGGCTGCCGCTCTCGCTGGCGTGGATTGAACAGTCGATGCGCACGCCGGCTCGCGCCCTGGCCACCGTGGTGGATCGATCGGTCAGCCTGGTCCATGGGTCGGCCGATGCCTGGAGCGACCCCGCCGAATCGGCGCTGCTGGCCGAGGCGCTGCAACTTGGTGATCGAACGGTTGCGCATCGGGCGCTGCCCGGCTGCGGACATGACCTGACCGAGGCTCCGGACGGGGTCATTGGGGAGATCGCCGCCGACCTGGCGGGCCGCCTGCAGCCGCGCCAGTTGCCGCCGGTCCTGGTCGCCATCGAGCAGATGGGCATCGGCTAGGATGCGACGATGACCCGCCCGGCAGTCGGAGACCCGGTGCCCGCCTTCGAGATGACCGCCGACGACGGTGCGGCCGTCTCGGATCGCACGCTCGCCGGTCGTCGCTACATCCTGTACTTCTACCCCAAGGACGACACGCCCGGCTGTACTGCCCAGGCCTGCTCCCTGCGCGACAACTACGAGCAGATAACGGCCCTCGGCGCCGAAATCTATGGCGTCTCGCCCGACAATGCTGCCAGCCACCTGAAGTTCAAGGCCAAGTACGACCTGCCGCATCCGCTGCTCTCGGATGTCGGGCATCTAGCCGCGGATGCCTTCGGGGTTTGGGTCGAGAAGAGCTACCTGGGCCGGACCTATCGGGGCACCGAGCGGACCAGCTTCGTGATCGGGCCCGATGCTCGAATCGAGCACGTCCTGCCCCAGGTCAAGCCGATGGAACACGTGGACCGCCTGGTCGCGCTCCTCGGCCGATGAGCGCTCCGCAGCGATCCACCGCGCAGGAACTGGCGATGGCCGCGGGCGTGGCCCTGGTCGGGATCGGGGTCGTCGCCGGGGTGCTGGGCCTGGTCTGGCTGATCGCCGGATGATCTGGATCGCGACCGCCGCCCTGCTGACGGCCTGGTTCATCGGCCTGCTGCTGCGGCTCGGCCAGCCCGTGCACGTCCTGCTGTTGGCGGCTGCGGTGCTGCTCGTGGCGCAGGTCATTCGCGAGCGCGGAAGCGAGGGCTGAGGTGATCTGGATCGCGGCCGGGGCGCTGGTGGTGGCCTGGTTCGTGCTGTTGATCGGGAATGTCTTCCTCGGCGGGGCGCTTCACCTGCTCTTGGTGGGGGCGGCCAGCCTGGCGGCATGGGAGTGGCTCGCCCGGCCACGGAGCGACTGACCCGCAGGACGCCCGACCTGTCGCTCCGTTCGCTACCCTTCGGGGCGTGATCGTCGCGTGAAACTCCTCCATTTTTCCGACCTGCACCTCGACGTGCCGTTCGCGTGGGCCAACCCCGAGGCGGGTCGCCGACGCCGTCGCAATCGCCGAGAAACGCTGACCCGGATCCTGGCCCTGGCCGAAGAGGAGGCGGTGGACGCGGTGCTGAGCGGCGGCGACCTCTTCGAGCACGATCGGGTCGGCCCCGATACGCTCGAATTCCTGCGCGCCAGCTTCGAGCGGTCCACCCGCCGGATCGTGCTCGCGCCGGGCAACCACGACTGGTATGGCCCCGGCAGCCCGTACGCCACCCTGGGCTGGTCGGCCAACGTCCACGTATTCAGCGAGTCGCAGCTCGCGCCGCTGGCGCTCGCCGATGGCCTGACCCTGTGGGGAGCGGCTCACCGAGCGCCGGCCAATACCGATGGGTTCTTCGCCACCTTCCGGCCTGACCGCGGCGGGATCCACCTCGCCCTGGCCCACGCCAGCGAACGCGGGGCCCTGGGCTGGCAGGACGCCGGCAAGCAGCCGCACGCGCCCTTCGAGGCAGCCGAGCTCGAGGCCGCCGGCCTGCACCACGCCTTCCTTGGCCACTTCCACCTGCCGCGCGACCACGCGCGCTACACCTACCCGGGCAACCCAGACCCGCTCGAGTTCGGCGAGCGCGCCGGCCGCGACGGCGAGCTGCGCGGCGTGGTGCTTGCCGAGATCGGCGCTGACGGAGCGGTCCAGCGCGAACGCCGCAGCGTGGCGGTCAGCGAGGTGCACGACCTGGAGGTGATGGTGGATGGCGCCGAGCACTCCGATGATCTGCGCGCCTCCCTCGACGCGCAGCTGGCAGCTCTCTCCGGCTCGGTCCGGGTCAGCCTGGTCGGTGAGCTGGGGCATGGCGTGATGCTCGACCTCCGGGAACTCAGCCACCAGCCCGAGCACCTCGACGGCCTGGTGCTGCGGACGACTGGGATCAGGTACGCGCACGACCTGGATCGGATCCGAGAGGAACAGACGGTGCGTGGCCAGTTCGTGCGGGACGTGGAAGCCGAGGTGGCCGACCCCGGCCTGCAACGTCGGGTGCTGACCACCGGATTGCGGGCGCTCGACGGGCGCTCAGACCTCGAGGTCGCCTGAGGATGCGGATAGAATCGGTCACCGCGCGGGCATTTGGTCCATTCACCGATCAGACCCTCGAATTCGCCGAGGGGATGACCGTGATCGTGGGGCCAAACGAGGCGGGCAAGTCCAGCTGGCACGCGGCAGTGCGACTGGCGATCACGGGCGTGCGGCGCGGCAAGGGCGCCGGCACCAGGGAAGAGCGCGCAATCTCCGAACGCCACCGCCCCTGGGACAAGCCGGAGGCCTGGGAGGTCGAGGCGCGCCTGCGCCTGGCCGACGGGCGCCGAATCGAGATCCGACAGGACCTCGCCGGGAAGGTCGACTGCCGGGCAATCGATCTCGACCTGGGGCGCGACGTGTCCGACGAGATCCTCGACGGCACGCCCGATGCCTCCCGCTGGCTGGGGCTCGACCGGGCGTCATTCGCGGCGACCGTCTCGGTGGCCCAGGCGGAGATCATGACCATCGCGGCGGAAGGCACCGCTGACATGCTCCAGGACCAGATGCAGCGAGCCGCGGCCACCCGCGGGACAGATGCCACTGCGGCCGAGGCGCTGGAACGCCTGGCGGACTTCCGTCGCAGCGCGGTGGGCGCCGATATCAGTACCGCACGCGGCCCGTTGCGCACCGCGCGCTCCCGGCTGGCAGATGCCGAGTCGCGAGCTGCGGAGGCCCAGCGGCTGCACGACGAGTACCTCGCCCACCGGCAGGGGCTCGACGACGCCGACCAGCGCCTCGAGACCACTCGTCGCCGGAGCGTCGCGCTGGATGCCGCGATCGCGCGGCTGGATGCCGACGAGGCGGAACGGCGCGCCACCCGCGCCGCCGAGCTGAGCCGGATCCATCCCGCCCCTCCACCACCCGCAACCGCCCGCGATGATCGCTCCGCGCAGATTGCCGCTGCGATCGGCGGCTGGCGACATCGCGCGGCGCCCGTGAGCCTGAGCGGCCACGACGCGGCCGAGTTGGAACGCCAGATCGCCGCGCTGCCCGAGCCTGAGCCCGGCGATCGGCGACCACACCCGAGCGTGACCGAGGCGCGCCGGGCGTTGGACGCCGCGGCGGAGGGGCTTCGCCTAGCGACCCCGAGCGTCCCGAGTCCAACCCTCCCCGCAACGCGGGCTGGCGGACCCAGCCCGACGGTCCTGGTCGGCGGCGGCCTGCTGCTTGCGGGGTTGGCCGCCCTCATCGGCGACCTTGGCGTGCTCGGCGTCGGATTCATGGCGGCCGGCCTCGCGGTCGGCGCGATCGGGCTGGGGATCGGCCCGCGTCGGAGAAGCGCGCCGGACCCCGGCGCTGGCTCGCCCGCCACACCCGCGGAAACGCCCAGCCTCCGCCATGCCCGCGCCCTGGCCGGCCTGGACGAGGCGCTGGTTGCCCGGGGCGAGGCCCCGAGCGTGGACCCCGTGGCCGCGTACGACGCCTACCTCGCCGCCTGCGAGCAACGTGGCCGACTCGGCGACGCCGCGGCGGGTGGCGAGGCGTTGCGCCAGGCGCTGCTCTCCCGGCGCGCGGCCGAAGCCGCCGCCGCGCGGGCCGAGGCGGAGCGCGCGCGGGCCGAGGCGGACCTGCTGGCCATCGCCGCGGCAGAGGGGGTCGACGCTGACGGTCCGGACCTCGAGGCGGCGTGCGCTGCGCTCGAGATGCGACTGGCTGCCGCGGCGGCGGACCGTGCGGCTGCGGAGCGGGCCGCGGCCGAGTGGCAGGAACTCCAGATGCTGCTCGGCGATCGTTCCCCGGCCGACCTGGCGGCCGAAGCAAGGCGCCTCCGCCGGCTCGCCGGAGAGTTGGCACTGGCCGGTGGCGACTCCCCGGTCCACGCCCCACGCGCGCAGCTGGACGCCGTCCGCGCCACGCTCGCTGCCGAGCTGGTGGACGCGGAACGCTCTGCGGCATCGCTGCGTGGCGAATTGAGCGCACTGCGGGCCCGGATCCCCGACGTGGCGGAGGCCGACGAGACGCTGGCTGCGGCGCGCGCCGAGCTCGAGCGGGTCGAGCACCTGGCCGGGGTGCTGGACGAGACGGCCCGCATCCTGCGAGCCGCCGAGGAGCGGGTTCACCGCAACCTCGCACCGATCCTGGCCGACGCCGTTCGGCGCTGGCTGCCTGCGGTCAGCGAGGGTGCCTACACCGACGTCAGCGTCGATCCGGCCGACCTGCGGATGACCGTCAAGGAGGCGAGCAGCGGCCGGTGGCGCGAGGCGCAGCTCCTTTCCGAAGGGACCCGCGAACAGGTCTACCTGCTGCTCCGAGTGGCGATGGCCCAGCACCTGGTTACCCCGGGCGAGGTCGCGCCGTTGCTCCTGGACGAGGTCACCGTCCAATCCGATGCGGGGCGCCGCCGAGCCCTGCTCGACATGCTCCTGGCGCTCAGCCTCGAGCGCCAGGTGATCCTCTTCTCCCACGATGAGCAGGTCGCCGCGTGGGCGAGCGAGACCCTCCCGCCGGGGCGCGGGTCCCTCATCCGGCTCTCCGCCGTCGGCTCGGCCGCCTGATGCCCGACGATCGGCTGCCGGTTCCCGAGCGCGTGCTGGTGGTCGCCGCGCACCCCGACGACATCGAGTTCGGCGCGGCCGGTACGGTGGCGCGCTGGATTGCCTCCGGGGCGGAGGTGCGCTACCTGCTGGTCACCCGCGGCGACAAGGGCAGCGATGACCCGGCCACCGACCCGGCGCAGCTGGCCGTCACCCGCGAGGCCGAGCAGCGACGCGCGGCGACCGAGCTGGGGGTGGCATCGGTTGACTTCCTGGACGAGCCCGATGGTCAGGTCGAACCCGGCCTGCGCCTCCGCGAACGGATCACCCGCGCGATCCGCGCCTTCCGGCCCGAGGTCGTGATGACCCACGACCCGACCGTCCTGTTCGTCAACAACGAATGGGTCAACCACCCGGATCATCGTGCGGTTGGCAGCGTGGTGGTGGATGCGGTCTTCCCGACCGCCCGCGACCCGCTGAACTTCCCAGAGCACGGCGCCGCAGGGCTCGCCCCCTGGAAGGTGGCGGAGCTGTTCCTGTGGAGCACCAACGAGGCCAACCAGATCGTGGACATCGGGCAGACCCTGGATCGCAAGGTCGCGGCGCTCTCCCACCACGCCAGCCAGTTCCGCGACTTCGAATCCACCGCCGGGTGGGTCCGCCAGCGGGCCGAGGAGCTGGGGGAGCAGGTCGGCTATCGCGCGGCGGAGGGGTTCCGACGCGTGTCGCTGGCGCGGTGACCGGCGCGCCTGGGGCCCTGGCGCGGCTGCTGCTGGTCGCCCTGCTGGTGTCGGCCTGCCTGTCCCCACCGAGCCAGACGCCGAGCCCCAGCCCCAGCCCCGAACAGCCGGATGCGCCTGACGCAGCGGCACGCACCGCGGTCAGCCGATTCCTCGTCAACTGGCGCATCGGGCGCACCTGGCGAATGCTGGAGCTGATCGCGCCGGCCGACCTGGCCAATGGGGCCGCTGGGCGCATCTCGAGCCTGCTGACCGATTTCGATGCCCTGCTCGGGGTCAGCCAGATGGCGACCCGAATCGGTCCTGCCATCGATTCGAGCCTCCCGGCGGATGAGTCGCAGGGGCCACAGCCTGCCCTGCTCTTCCCGGTCAGCTTCGAGCTCGAGACCGATACCTTCGGCCACCTGTCGTACCGGCGCATGCTGACCGTGACCGACTCTCCCGAAGGCTGGTGGGTGCGCTGGCAGCCGCGGATCCTGTTCCCAGGCCTGCGCGACAGGGACACCCTGGCGCTCGAGCGTGTCGTGCCGCCGCGCGGCCAGATCCTGGCGGCCGACGGGACGGTCCTGGCCACGACCCGCGAGGACGGCATGCGGGTCTACCCCGAAGAGTGGCTGGCCGGGCAGACCATCGGTTGGGTCAGCCAGCTGACCGAGGCCGAGGCCGTCGAACGCCGGCCGGCCGGCTACCTCTCCGGCGACCTGGTCGGGCGCGGCGGGCTGGAAGCGGGGGCCGAGGCGCTGTTGCGCGGGATCCCCGGCTTCACCCTGATCGGCGGGGCACCGAACGGCGAGCGGACCGTGCTGCTGGAACGGACCATGGAGCCCGGAGCGGACCTGCGGACCACGCTTCGACCTGCGCTGCAGGCCACCGCCGAAACGGCGATCGCCGGCTACGACCAGGCCGCCACCGCGGTGATCGACCCGGCAACCGGCGACGTGTGGGCGCTGGCATCCGCGCCACTCTTCAACCCCAACGCGATGACCCTGGGCACCACCCTGGCCGGCGTCCCGCTGCGCGCGCCGACCGGCGCGATGCGCACCAACTTCGCGGTCGAGGGGACCTACCCGGCTGGCTCGTCCTTCAAGCCGTTCACCCTGGCCGCGGCGCTGCGGACCGGGGTTGCCGGGCCGGCGACCCGGATGCCGTGCCAGGGCACCTGGCTGTACGACGGGTTCACCTTCCACAACTACGCCGATCACAGCCTGCCCGGCAGCGTGTCGCTGGTCGAGGCGATGGCCTTCAGTTGCAACACCACCTACATGCCACTCTCGATCATGGTCTACGAGCACGATCCGGCGGCGCTGACGGACCTGGTCGCCGAGTTCGGATTCGGCCAGCCCACCGGCATCGGCTGGATCCGCGAGCAGCCCGGCGCCTTGCCCGACGCGGTCTACTTCCGTACCCAACCGCGCTGGGACGGCAGCTACCGCGGCTACGGCCCGTTCGACCAGATCCAGTTGGCGATCGGTCAGGGCGATTACCTCGGGACCGCCCTCCAGCTTGCCAACGCGTATGCCGCCTTCGGCAACGGCGGGAGGCTGATGGTTCCTCGCCTGGTGGCCGGGGCAACCCTGCCCGATGGGCGTTCGGTGCTCAACACCGCTCCCCGACTGGCGCGCCAGGTGTCGCTCACCGCGGAGCAGCTGGCGTACATCGTCAGCTCCATGCAGGCGGTCATCGACCTGCCCTACGGCACCGCCCAGCGGGCCTTTGCCGGCTTCGGGATCGACGTTGCCGGCAAGAGCGGCACTGCCGAGACCGGCACGCCCCGGCCCAACGCGTGGTTCCCGGCCTTTGCCCCGGCGGACGCCCCCCAGATCAGCGTGGCGACCGTCCTGGTGCGCGTTCCACTCGCGACCGGCGGTTCGGACGCGGCGCCGCTGGTGCGCCGGGTGATGGCGCGCTACTTCGCGGACCTGTGAGCCGTGCGCTGCTTTGACATCGATCTCGCGCGACGCGTAGCATCGGCCTGCCGATCCTGTTCCCCAGTCAACGTCGTGGTGGAAGCCGTCAGGTCCGAGGTGGCGTGATCTCCGAGAACGCGATTCCGCTTCGATTCCAGACCGCCGAGGTCGGGGTTGACTGGCTGCAGTGCAACATCGAGTGTCAGGAAGGCTGCCCGGTCAACACCAACTGCCGCGGCTACCTGATGCTCGCGGCCGAGGGCCGATTCGAAGAGGGCTACATCCTGGCCCGCGACCCCAACCCGGTCGCCGCCATCTGCGGCTATGTCTGCAGCGCCCCGTGCGAGAAGGCCTGCCGGCGGGCCGACATCGACAAGCCACTCGCGATCCGAGCCATGAAGCGCTTCCTGGTGGACTGGCACTACGCCAACAACATGCCCGATCAGATCGAGGTCGGACCGGCGACCGGCAGGAGCGTGGCGGTGATCGGTGCCGGACCGGCCGGGCTGACAGTCGCGAAGGAGCTGGCGGGGTACGGCCACGCGGTCCACGTCTACGACGCTCTGCCGTCGGGAGGTGGCACGACCCTGATCGGCGTCCCGGCCTTCCGGCTTCCAAGGGACGTCATCGAGCTCGACGTGACCTGGGTCGCGCGCCACGGCGTGGAGTTCCACTACAACGTCGAGGTCGGGCGCGACATCACCCTGGACCAACTGCGCGAGCGCCACGACGCGGTGGTGGTGGCCGCCGGCTGCATGTACCCGGTGGCCATGAACATCCCCGGCGAGGAACTTGACGGGGTGGTCTACGGGGTGGACTTCCTGAAGCGCGCCAACCTGGGTGAGCCGCAGTGGGTCGGCGATCACGTGGTCATCGTGGGTGGCGGCTACACCGCCATGGACTCCTCGCGCACCGCCCTGCGCCTCGGCGCCAAGACCTCGGTGATCACCTACCGGCGCGGTCCGGACGAGATGGTGGTGGACGAGGAAGAGCAGCACGAGACCCGCTTCGAAGGCGTGCGCTTCGAGCTCTTTTCGGCGCCGGTCGAGGTACTCGGCGACGAGCACGGCAAGGTCACCGGCGTCCGCTTCCAGCGGACTCGTCTCGGCCCGCCGGACGCAACCGGCCGCCGCAGCGCGGAGTCCGTGCCGGGGAGCGACTTCGTGATCGCCTGCGACATGGTCATCCCCTGCACCAGCCAGGCGTCCGACAACAACGTCCTCGGAGAATTCGGCTCCAAGCTCAACCGTCACCTCGGCGTGACCGACACCCGCACCGTGGTGGCGGGTGGATCCACCTCGTCGTGGCGCCGGCCGCCGATGAACGGCACCACCCCCACCGCGCCGGATGGGAGGCGCTACAACGCCCTGGACTTCGAGATCCAGCGTGGGTACGTGGTGACCAACCCGGACACCTTCGCCACCAACGTTGATGGGGTCTTCGCCTGCGGCGACTTCGTCACCGGGCCCGCCACCATCATCGAGGCCGCGGGTCGCGGACGGCGCACCGCGCGCGCGGTCGACCGCTGGCTGGCCGGAGTGCGAGGCGCCGAGCTGGAGGAGCTGCCGGTCATCAACCGTGCGGTCATCACCCAGGCGCTCGAGCACGACATGCCCGACAAGTACGAGGCGACCCAGCGCCATCACATCCCGATGGCGCCGCCGGAGATGCGCCGCGACTTCACCTCGCTGGTGGAGGTCGGCTACGACACGCGCACCGCGATCAACGAGGGAGCACGCTGCCTGCAGTGCAACCACAACATCAACATCGATGGACCGCGCTGTATCCTGTGCGGGCTCTGCGCCGATGTCTGCCCCGAGGGCGTGATCTACATGATCGACAAGGCGCAGGTCGGCGGCGACGACCCGGAGATCGAGCTCTTCCAGTCGTGGCCGCGCGGGATTGCGATGGTCATCGACGAAGAGCGCTGCATCCGCTGCAACCTCTGCGTCGAGCGCTGTCCGACCAACTGCATCACCATGGACCGCCTCGAACTCGAGCGGTTCACGCCTGACGGAAAGGTGCTCTTGGAGAGCTACAAGGACAACGTGCTGGGACAGGCCGGCCAGCAGGCCGGCATGGCAGTCTCGCGATGAACCTGCTAGGCGAGCTGCTGCGGCTGGTGCGGGAGTCGCAGCTCTACCGCAGCCTCTTCCGACAGCCCTACCCCAACACCAGCCGCACCCGCGCGCTGGCGGTCATGAACAACGTGTTCCTGCACCTCCACCCGGTGCGGGTCAAGCGCCACGCGGTGCGCTATACGTACACCTTCTGCCTGGGGGGGATCAGTTTCTTCCTGTTCCTGGTGCTGACCGTGACCGGCGTGTACCTGATGTTCTTCTACGTCCCCTCGATCGCCCGCGCCTACCAGGACATCCTGGCGCTCGAGAACTCGGTCGCGTTCGGTGGCTTCGTGCGCAACATGCATCGCTGGGGCGCGCACCTGATGGTCCTGACCGTCTTCCTGCACATGGTCCGGGTCTTCTACCACGGGGCCTACAAGCCGCCTCGCGAGTTCAACTGGGTGATCGGGGTCATCCTCCTGTTCAGCACCCTGTGGCTCAGCTTCACCGGCTACCTGCTGCCGTGGGACCAGATCGCGATGTGGGCCGTGAACGTCGGCAACGGGATGGCCACCTACGCGCCGCTGATGGCCGATGAGGTCTCGTTCGTCCTGCTTGGCGGCCTGGACATCAGCCAGCCCACCTTGATCCGCTTCTACGTCATGCACGTGATCGCCTTCCCGCTCATCGCCGCGATCTTGATGGTCGTCCACTTCTGGCGAATCCGGAAGGACGGCGGGACCTCAGGGCCCGTCTGATGACGATCGAGAAGCGTCCCAACGCCACCGCGGACAAGACGGCGCCGACCCAGTCGCCGCGCGTGCCGGCCGTCGAGCGCGGCGCCGGACCCAAGTTGCCCGGACCGCCCGGCGTGCCGGGCACCGAGCGCTTTCGGCTGCTTGCCTACGTCAAGCAGGAGTCGCTGGTCCGGGTCGACAAGCGCCCCGATGAAACGGTCCTGACCTGGCCGCACCTGCTGCGGGTCGAATTCGTGATGTCGTGCCTGATCGGCGTGGTGCTGACCCTGGCCTCGGCCATGATCTCCGCGCCCTTGGAGGAGATGGCCAACCCCGGCTTCACCCCCCACGTCGCCAAGGCGCCGTGGTACTTCCTCGGCCTGCAGGAGTGGCTGAGCTACTTCAACCCGGCCGTCGCCGGTGCGATGTTGCCACTCTTCTACCTGATCGGGCTGGCGCTGGTGCCCTACATCGACCGTTCGCCGTACAAGGCCGCCCGCGATCGCAAGTTCGTCTGGGTCTGGTTCCTGTGCCTGATGTTCTTCGGGATCATCACTACCCTGATCGGCTCCTTCTTCCGCGGGCCTGGCTGGAACATCGTGTGGCCGTGGGAGGGGCTCTTCTTCACGCTATGAGCGGACCGACCGGCTACGGCGAGGTTCACGGGCCGCGTGTCGGCGAGATGAGCCGGCGCAGCTTCATGCGCCGGATGCTGGGCGCCGGGATCGGTCTCCTGACCCTCGAGGTGCTGGGCGGCTTCGCGGCCTTCATGTGGCCCAACGTGCGCGGCGGGCTCGGCGGTGAGTTGATCGTCGGCACGGCCGCGGACCTCGCCTCCGTCGAGCCGGAATGGACCCGCGGCCTCCCGCTCAACTTCCGTCAGAAGATCTTCTTCGTCAACGTGCCGGCCGCCATGTCGCTGGTGCAGGGAACCGGCCAGCAGGTCAACGACCCTGGCGACCAGGTGCTGGCCCTGTACCGCAAGTGCCCGCACCTCGGCTGCCAGATTCCGCAGCTGTGCGACGCGAGCAAGTGGTTCGAATGCCTGTGTCACGGGTCGAAGTACTCGATCCTGGGCGAGAGGCGCGACGGTCCTGCGCCGCGCGGCATGGACAGCTTCCCGGTCGCCATCCGGGACGGCGCGTACGTGATCGACAGCGGGATGCGCAGGGACGGTCCGCCGCTCGGCACGGTCAACTTCGACGCGCGGAGCGCCGGCCAGATGTCGCACTGCGCGGGCTGAGAAGGGCATGCGCGCAAAGACCCTGGGCGTCTTCCTGGTAACCGCCATGTCCTTCTTCGGCGTCTTCTACTGGATGACCGAGGAGGGCCGCCTGGACGCGGACTTCGAGGCCCAGCAGGCGGAGTTGATCGCCCGGGGGTTGGAGTACTTCGCGCCTGACACGATCATCTACGACGTGATCGTGACCCCGGATGGCTTCGACCCGGCCGAGCTGGAGATGCCGGTCAACGCCACGGTGCGCTTCACCAACCAGACCGGCGCCGAATTGACGGTCCACGTCCCGCGCGGCGAGCCGGAGGTCGTGCCGGTGGCCGCTGCCGCCGAAAGCAAGGGCCAGGCCAAACTGATTCGCGACGGCGTGTTCACCATCACCGCCAGCGGAGTGAGCGGTTCGCTGACCGTGACCGCGGGTCCGGAGACACTGAACCCGACCGCCGCCAACTGCGCGCGCTGCCACGGCGCGGATGGGACGGGCGGGCAGGTTGGGAGCACCGGGGTGCAGGCACCGAACCTGCATTCGCGCAGCCTGGCGCTGAAGTGGAAGGCCACCGGCGGGACCGTCGCCGCCAACGGCGTCCCGCCCAACCTGAGCAACTACGTCAACTGGGTGATCCGCTTCGGGGGTGTGGTGGTCGGTGGCAACGTGAAGTCGCTGATGCCGGCCTGGGGCTACGAGGCCAACGGCCCGCTGACGCTCGACCAGATCGACGCCCTGACCGCCCTGGTCGGATCGTGGGCCAACGAGGCGCTCCTCCAACCCGAGGAATCGATTCCGCCCACCGCCGAGGCCGGCGAGCAGGTCTATCTGGCCAATTGCGCGGCCTGCCACGCCGTGGACCTGTCCGGCGCCGCCGGGCCGAACCTCCAGAACATCGGCGCCGAGCCCGTCACCGACCTGCCGGTGCCGATCTCGCGCCTGGACGACCTGATCGCCGACTACAACGACGACCCGGCCGCCATGCTCGAGAAGTGGATCCGCGACTCGGCCGCCAATTACAACGATGGGGCAGCCACCGGAATGCTCCCGTTCCCCGAGAGCACGCTCAGCCAGCAGGCGCTCGACGCGCTGATCCTGTTCCTGCTCGAACAGGTCCAATGAGCCGATGACCAGCGCCTACCGCCCGCCCGCCCGCCGCGACGCGGTCGCCCGCCTCGCGCGTGCGATCGACGAGTTCATGAGCTGGTTCATGTACGGCACCGAGACCTGGCCGGTGGCGCTGATCAAGGGAGGCGCCTTCTTCCTGTTCATGCTCTTCATGCTGGGCCACGTGCCGAACCTGTCGTACCTGCTGACATCGGTCTACCTGTTCCAGTTCACCAAGGACGTGGGCTTCCTGGTGGCCAACATCGTGGGCGCCACCAACCTGGTGATCCTCATCGGGCAACTCTTCTGGGCACAGGCTTCCCGGGGGCGTCACGGATTCGCGTGGTCGCTCATCCGGCTCCTGGTCCTGCTCCAGCTGCTTGCCATCCTGCTGCTGGTGATCCCGTTCATGACCTTCGCCCTGGCCGGCGGCAGTCTCTACCCGGCGATCTTCACCCTGAACGCGCTGGGCGCGGCCGCGACCACCGCGGGGATGGGCGGCGCGTCGCTGGTGTACCTATGGTTTGAATACCGACGCGCCATCGCCCGCGACGCGCAGGCAGCCACCGCCGCGGCCAACGCCTTCTCAGCCGGGCGCTAGGGCCGCCTCAGCCACGACCCGGGCCCTGCTCGTCGTCCACCTCGCCTGGAGCGGCCTGTTGCTCCTCGCCGCGGGGTTCCTGATCGGCGCGGAGCTGGGCGCGCCCTGTCCTCCGGGAGGGCCGCTTGCGGCAGGCACCTGCGGCTCGCTGCGCGGCTTCCTGCTGGCCCTGACCGGCCTTTCGCCGGTCCTGTACGTGGGCGGCCTGTCTGCGGTCCTGGCCTGGACCGCACGCCTCCGGCACCGGGGACTTGCCGACCCCCGGGCAGCGCGTGATTGGTACCTGCTTGCCGGAGTGGTCGGCATTCCGGTGGCGCCCCTGCTCGCCTTCACGCTCCTCTCGGCCCTTCGCTAGCATGGCCCGGTGACCCCCTTCTCCGACGCCGCCGACCTGCTTGCCAGCAGCGCGAGGATCGTGGACGGCGGACTGGCGGTGGATGACGAGGCCACCCTTCGCGGGCCGCTCCTCGACCGGATCGTGTTCGATGCGGTCTTCCACCCGGATCCGCCGGTTCGCGAGGCGTGTCGCTGGGTGATCTGGAGCGCGTCGCAGGCACTCGGCTGCGGCTCGGCCAGCATCCACGACCTGTACCTGGCCCGTGGCCGGGGCGAGGTGGGGGCCACCGGCTTCACCGTCCCGGCCATCAACCTGCGCGCCTCCGCCTACCTGACCGCGCGGCAGGCATTCGCCGCGGCACTCGAGCGCGACGCCGGCGCGGTGGTCTTCGAGATCGCCAAGTCGGAGATGGCCTACACCGACCAGCGACCGGCCGAGTACGCCGCCGTGATCCTGGCCGCCGCGCTGCGCAGCGGCTGGCGCGGGCCGGTCTTCCTGCAGGGCGATCACTTCCAGTTCAACGCGGCCAGGTGGAAGGTCGATCCCGGCGCGGAGCTGACCGGCATCGGTGAGCTGACCGCCGAGGCGGTCGAGGCGGGATTCCTGAACATCGATATCGACTCCTCGACCCTGGTCGACCTGTCGCAGCCGACGGTTGCGGCCCAACAGCGGGTCAACGCCGAGAACAGCGCGGCACTGACCTCGCTCATCCGTCGCCTTGAGCCGCGGAGGGTGACGATCAGCGTGGGCGGGGAGATCGGCGAGGTGGGGAAGGCCAACTCGAACGAGGCCGAACTGCGCGCGTACCTTGACGAGTACTACGCCCGCCTGCATGGCAGCGGCCTGGCCGGGATCAGCAAGGTGAGCATCCAGACCGGCACCAGCCACGGTGGCGTGGTCCTGCCCGACGGGAGCATGGCCCAGGTGAAGATCGACTTCGACACGATGCGCCGGCTTTCGGCGGTGGCGCGCGACGAATACGGGCTGGCCGGCTGCGTGCAGCACGGCGCATCCACCCTGCCCGATGAGGCCTTCGGCCACTTCCCGGCCAACGGCGCCGCGGAGATCCACCTGGCCACCGGCTTCCAGAACATCCTGTACGACGGCGGCGGCCTGCCCGATGAGCTGCGGGCCGAGATGATGGCCTGGTGCGAGGCCAATTGCGCCGACGAAGCGAAGGCCGGTGAGACGCCCGAGCAGTTCCTGTACAAGACCCGCAAGAAGGCCATCGGTCCTTTCAAGCGGGCCCTCTGGACCCTTCCGCCCGAGGCCGAAGCCAGGGTCGGTGCCAACCTTCGTGCCCAGTTCGGCGTTCTCTTCGACCGACTGGGGATTGGCGGGACCCGTGCGCTGGTGGACCAATTCGTGACCATCCCCGACCTCCCGATGCCGATCCCCGAGGCGCTGGGCGGGCTGCGCGGGTCGGCCCAGCTGGCCGGGGCATCCGTCTTCGAGGACGACGGCTCCGGGGAGTAGCCGAGCCGGCGAGGTGTGACAATGGCAGTTCCTTTCCGAGGAGGAACCTGATGGCGCAGATGCAGCGCAAGTCGCTCTCCATGCCCGACGAAGAGCGGACCATCCCCAACGGAGCGGTCCAGATCTGGGAGATGGGCGACTTCGTGGTTGGCAAGGTCACCTTCAACCCGGGCTGGCGCTGGTCGAAGGACGTCAAGCCCATCGCCGGCACCGAGTGGTGCGAATACCACCACCTGGCCATCGTCCTGGAGGGCACCGTCAGGTTCATGACCCCCGACGGCCTGGAGATGGAGGTCGGCGAGGGCTGCCTGTACGAGGTCCCGCCCGGCCACGACGCCTGGACCGTGGGCGACAAGCCGGTGGTCCAGTACGACTTCGCGGGGATGCGCACCTTCGCCCTGCCGGCCGCGGGGCGCAGCGAACGGATCCTGGCCACCATGGTCTGCACCGATGTGGTGGACTCGACCGCCACTGCGGAGCGCATCGGTCCCGCCGCGTGGCGAAGCATGCTGGCCGAGTTGAACGCGGAGACCCGGCGCTGCATCGACAAGTTCCGTGGCCAGGTGGTGGCCAACACCGGCGATGGGCTGATATCGATCTTTGACGGCGCCGAGCGGGCGGTCCGCTGCGCCTCGATGATCAGCGACGCCGCTGCGAAGCTGGGCTTCGGCCTGCGCTGCGGGGTGCATACCGGCGAGGTTGAGCGCATCCCCGACAACGTGCGCGGGGTCGCGGTCCACATCCTCAGCCGTGTCACCGGCCTTGCCGCGCCCGGTGAGGTGCTGGTCTCAGGCACGACCTACGAGTTGGTCGCGGACTCCGTGCTGCACTTCGAAGACCGCGGTGAGCACGAGCTCAAGGGGGTGACCGGTGCGCGGCGAATCTGGGCGCTGACCTCCGTCGCCTGAGCGCCGGGAAAAGCGAAGGCCCCGGCGCGTGGGCCGGGGCCTGTGGGATCGCCGCTGGGCCGAGGCCTAGTGGCAGCCGCCCGCCTTGGCGGGGGATCCATCCGTGTTGAACGAGGAGCCGCAGGCGCAGCTGCTCACCGCGTTGGGGTTGTTGATCGCGAAGCCCGAGCCCATCAGCGAGTCGACGTAGTCGATCTCGGCCCCGACGACGTGCTGGACGCTGAACGCGTCGATCACCACCGGCACCCCGGCGTGGTCCTCGACCCGGTCGTCATCGGCGATCTTGTCGTCGAACGCCAGCCCGTAGCTGTAGCCGGAGCATCCGCCGCTCTTCACGAACAGGCGAAGGGCCGCATCGGCCTTACCTTCGCGCGAGCGCAGCTCCATCACCTTGGCCGCGGCGGCATCGGTCATCGTCACCAGCAACTCGGTGGACGGTGCGGGCGCAGGAACGGGGGTCTGCGTCGTCTCAGTCATGGTCATGGGGTCGGTCTTCTCCTCTGGCGGGGGGCCAGTCGCTCGAATGGTCGCGAGATTAGTTGCCGCCGAAAGTATAGCAGCGGCTCCCGTCAACTCTGCAATGGCCGGATCGGGCCATGGGCCTCCTGCGTGGGTCGAGCCCACGCGGTCACGCCGACGCCGGTGGCCAACAGTCATGCGGCAGCGCGGCCGGGCGGCGCCATCGGTACACTCATCTCCCACCTGACGCAGCGAGGCACCGACGCGTGAAACTTGCCAGCCGCATGGGGCTGATCGGGACCGAGACCGCCTTCGAGGCCGCGGCCCGGGCACGGGCCCTGGAGGCCACCGGCCGCAGCGTGATCCACCTGGAGATCGGTGAACCCGACTTCGACACGCCGGCCCACATCAGCGCGGCGGCGGCGCGCGGCCTGCTCGACGACAAGATGACCCACTACACCCCCGCCACCGGGATCGCCCCGCTCAAGGAGGCGCTGGTCGCGGACGTGCGACGCTGGAAGGGGATCGAGACCACGCCCGAGCAGGTGATCGTGACCCCCGGCGCCAAGCCGATCATGTTCTTCGCCATGCTCGCCCTGATCAACGAGGGCGACGAGGTGATCTACCCCAACCCCGGCTTCCCGATCTACGAGAGCATGGCCCGATACGTGGGCGGCACCGCCGTGGCGGCGCCGCTGCGCGAGTCGGCCGATTTCCGGATGGACGTGGACGAGGTCGAGTCGCTGGTCACGCCGCGCACCCGGATGATCGTGATCAACTCGCCCCACAACCCGACCGGCTCGATCCTGACCGCGGAGGACATCGCGCGGATCGCGCGGATCGCGATCGAGCGCGACCTGGTGGTCCTGGCCGATGAGATCTACGGCCGGCTCCAGTACGAGGGCCAGCCGCTCTCGATCGCCACCCTGCCCGGCATGGGGGAGCGCACGATCACCCTCGACGGCTTCTCCAAGACCTTCGCGATGACCGGCTGGCGACTGGGCTACGGGATCGTGCCGGCCTGGCTGGCGCCGTCCTTCAGCCGCCTGGTGATCAATTCGGTGAGCTGCACCAACGCGTTTGCCCAGGCGGGCGCCATCGCCGCCCTCACCGGCCCGCAGGACGAGGCCGATCGGATGCGGGCAGAGTTCATCGCCCGCCGCTCGATCATGGTCGACGGCCTGAACGCGATCCCCGGCGTGACCTGTCGGATGCCGCACGGCGCCTTCTACGTCTTCCCGAACCTGGGCTCGTTCGGGCGGAGCAGCGCCGAGATGGCCGATCACCTGCTGTATGACGCGGGCGTGTGCGGCCTGGCCGGCACCTCGTTCGGGAGCTACGGCGAGGGGTACCTGCGCTTCTCGTATGCCAACAGCCAGGCCAAAATCCGCGAGGCCCTGGATCGGATCGGGGAGTCGCTCGCCAAGTTGGAGCGCACCGGCGAACTGGTGTCCGCCGCCTCATGACCGCCACCCGCCCGGCGGCCGACGCGGAGCGGCTGTACCTCGCCGCCACCTCCCAGTTCGAGCACTGGGACCTGCTGCGAGACGTGATCGACGAGCTGATCGACCTCGCGCTCAACTACCGGCAGAGCGGCCATCCCGGCGGTTCACGCTCACGAGTCCACCAGATGCTGGCGCTGATGCTCTCCGGCGCCATGCGGTGGGACATCAGGAAGCCGTGGCGGCCCTTCGCGGACCGCTTCGTGCTATCGGCCGGCCACACCGTCCCACTGGTCTACGCCACCCTGGCCGCCCTCAACGAGGTGCTGCGCGCCCGTTACGAGCGCGATCCGCGCCCCGAGTTCGCCTTCCCCGATGACGGGCGCTGGGCGCTCACCTGGGAGGACCTGCTCATGCTGCGCCGCCGCGGGGGCCTGGCTGGGCACGCCGAGATGGAGGGCAAGACCCTTTTCCTCAAGTGGAACACCGGGCCCTCCGGACACGGCATGCCGCCCTCCGCGGGGGAGGCCGCGGCACTCAAGCTGGCCGGCTGCGAGGAGGTCAAGGTCTTCGTGATGGAGGGCGAGGGCGGGCTGACCCCCGGCGCCAGCCACGA
>JBKJYH010000076.1:0-4064 GCA_046715765.1 Candidatus Limnocylindria bacterium | reverse complement strand
GGTACAGGTACAGCGATGGCACCAGGATCGCCGCCACCGCAAGCATTGCCCATCGCGTTCCGGAGGCCAGGGCCAGCCAGCCCCGCCGCGGTCAAGGTCATCATGAAGCAGAAGCTTCCGGCTGCCTCCTGACCGATGAAGACGAGGTAGGCGCGCCGCGCGCCCGCGAGCGTCACGCCGGGTCGTCGCGCAGGCGGCTGTAGGTCACCAGGTCGTGTTGCGCGCCGGCTCGAAACTGGGCACCGCGGGCGACGCCCTCTCGGACGAAGCCGGCCTTCTCCAGGGCGCGCTGCTCCGCCATGTTGTCGGCATCGGTCGAGGCCTCCACTCGGTTGGCATCGGTCGTTGCGAACAGGTGCTCCGCCACCATGCGCTGCGCTTCCCCGCCGAAGCCGTGGCCGCGCGCCTCCGGAACGAGGGAGATCCCAATGTTCCAGCAGCGCGAGGCCGGCGTGGGGCCGTTCCAGACGGCATGCCAGCCGATGGTTCCGATGCGTGCCCCATCCGCGAGCCGCTCGATCAGCAACTCGCCGCGTTGCTCGTCCAGCATCGGGCCATCAGCCAGCATCTCCCGATGTGATCGGCCGCGCGGGACTCCGAAGTCGTTGAACTCGCCGCGAACCTCCGGAGATGCCGCCCAGGCATCCAGCAGGTCGGCATCGGCGAGCGTGGCGGGCCGCAGGCGCAGGCGGGGGACGAGTGGCACGCGGGCAAGTATCGCGGACCCGCTTCAGGCGGCGCAGGCCATTCATGTGTCACCTTGGCTTCGGTATAGTGCGCATCAGGCCCCCGCCGAGGGACCCCCATCGCATCGCGCCAGGAGGACCCAACTCATGCTTCGCCGTCCAATGATCGCCATCTTGCCCGCGCTGCTCTTGGTTGCCTGCAGTTCGGCGTCGCCCGGCGCAAGCCAGGGCGGGGACCAGAGCGCCGCCGCCAGCGTCGCGGGCAGCGCCGCCGCCAGCCAGCCTGGATCAAGCGTGGCTCCTAGCCTCCCCGACGTGGGTGGCGACGGCCTGGCTAGCGTTGACCTGACCATCACCGGCGGGGCCAAGGCGGGACACTACGCGGCAGACATCACCCAGGGAGGCTGTTCCACGGGTGCGGCCGGAGCGGGCGTCTTCACCGTCGCCAGCGTCACCCTCGATCCGGACACTGCCTTCGATGGACCCCAGATCTTTGTCTACGACCCGGCGGCCGCGGCAAGCGGCACCGAGGATCAGTTCTCGGCCGCGTTCATCTTCGATAACTACGCGGTCACCGTCGAGGTCAACCCGTACCTCAGCGCATCGACCGGCAGCGACTATGGCAGCGGCACGGCCACCCTCGACAACCGGGGCAGCAGCGCCACGCTGACCATCGTGGGCACCACGTCCGCCGGGGAGCAAGTGAACGCCACCATCGAGTGCCACCAGGTCACTAACTTCTAGGCCGGCACGAGCGCGGCCAGCGCACGCAGGGCCAGTTCGACCGGGTCCCGTCCGGCGGCGACCGGCATCCGCACCTGGTTCGAGCCGGCCACCGGCCGGAATCCGGCGAGGTTCAGCGCGCGGGTCACCCCGGCCCGATCGTAGCGCGCCCATTTGAAGGTGACGCGCTCCGCCTCGGCACGCACCTCGGGCACGCCGGCTGCCTCGGCGGCCAGGCGCACTGACACCGCTCGGAACAGCCCCTCGACCGGCGCCGGGATCGGGCCGAACCGATCGCGCAGTTCGACGCGGAGTGACTCCGCCTCGGCCGCGGAACCGATCCGCGCCACCCGCCGGTAGACCTCCAGCTTTGCGCCCGAATCGGCGACGTAGTCATCCGGCAGGTAGGCGGAGCCGGGCAGGTCAAGGCGGACGGCGGCGGGCTCGGCCACCGGGATCCGGCCACGACGCACCTCGACCGCCTCCGCCAGCATGGCCGTGTACAGCTCGAACCCGACCGCCGACATGAACCCGTGCTGCTCTCCGCCGAGGATGTTGCCCGCCCCGCGGATCTCCAGGTCCGAGAGCGCAATCTGGTAGCCCGCCCCGAGGTCCGAGGCGCTGAAGATGGCGTGCAGCCGCTTGCGCGCGACCGCCGAGAGCGGCATCCCTCGCCGATGGAGCAGGTAGGCGAATGCCCGCCGATCGGATCGGCCCACCCGCCCGCGGAGCTGGTAGAGCTGGGCCAGTCCGAAGGTGTCGGCGCGGTGGATGACGATGGTGTTGGCGTTGGGGATGTCCAGCCCCGATTCGATGATGGTGGTGCACACCAGCACGTCGAAGCGCCCCGCGTCGAAGTCGAGCATCACCCGCTCGAGTGCCCCTTCGGCCATCTGCCCATGACCGATGGCCACCTTGGCGCGCGGCACCAGCCGGCGCACCCGTTCCGACGCCCCCTCGATGGTGTCCACCCGGTTGTGGACCACGAACGCCTGCCCGCCACGGTCCAGCTCGCGGTTGATCGCGTCACGCAGCAGGCCGTCGTCGTCCTCGGCGATGCGGGTATGGATCGGCAGCCGGGCCTCCGGTGGGGTCTCGATCACGCTCAGGTCGCGGATCCCGACCAGGCTCAGATGCAGGGTGCGCGGGATGGGCGTTGCCGACAGTGTCAGCACGTCGACCTCGCGGCGCATGGCCTTGATCCGCTCCTTGTGGCCGACTCCGAAGCGCTGCTCCTCGTCCACCACCAGCAGCCCCAGGTCCGCGAAGGCGATGTCGCGCGACAGGATCCGATGGGTCCCGATCAGGATGTCCACGCCCCCCTCCGCCACGCTCTCCACGATCCGGGTCTGCGCGGCCTTGGCCACGAATCGGCTCAGCATCTCGACCCGTACCGGGAAGGGGGCGAGCCGGCGCTGAAAGGTGCCCAGGTGCTGCTGGGCGAGGACCGTGGTCGGCACCAGGACAGCCACCTGCTTCCCGTCCTGCACCGCCTTGAACGCGGCGCGCAGCGCCACTTCGGTCTTGCCGTAGCCCACGTCGCCGCACACCAGCCGATCCATCGGCCGGCGGCGCGCCATGTCGGCTTTCACCTCCGTGATCGTGCGCATCTGGTCCGGCGTCTCGGTGTACGGGAAGGCCTCCTCCAGCTCCCGCTGCCAGGTCGTGTCGGGGCTGAACGCGAACCCGGCCGCCTCCTCGCGGGCGGCGTACAGTTCCAGCAGGTCATCGGCGAGCTCGGTCACTGCCCTGCGGACTCGGCGCTTGGTGCGCTCCCAGTCGCCGCCGGCGAGCCGGCTCAGGCTCGGGGCGGTTCCCCCGCTGTATCGGCTGATGCGCCCGATCTGGTCGGCCGGCAGGAAGATCTTGTCGTCGCCGGCGAAGTCGAGTTGCAGGAATTCGTGGGTCTCCCCTTCGTAGGTGCGCTGGGCCATGCCCACGTAGCAGGCGATGCCGTGGTCGACGTGGACGACCAGGTCGCCGGCGGCCAGCTTCCCGATCAGGTCGCGGGTTGAGACTCGCTTGGCGGGCGTGAGCCGTCGGACCCGGACCGATCCGAACAGCTCGCGATCGGTGAGCAGCAGCAGCCCGCTCGGCTCGTGCACGAAGCCGCCCGACAGCGAGCCGTGCACCAGCCCGATGGCGCCTGGCGGCGGCGCGGCCGTCAGCGCCGCGACCGCGCTGCTCGGCAGCTCCGCCTCCTCGAGCAACTCCCCAACCCGGCTGGCCTGGTCGGTGCTGACCACCACCCGACGCCCTGCGGCGGTCAGCGAGCGCAGCCACGGGCCCAGCCGGTCGGCCCGCCCGGGGAGCGCGGGGGCGGGGTGGTACGTCGGCTCACCGGCGGCACCTTCATCGAGCGTTTCGGCCGCGCGTTCGGTCAGGGCAGCCAGCGTGGCTGCGGCGGCGTACGGCAACGGCCAGTCGGAAGGCAGTTCTCCGCTGGCGACCAACCCGGCGCGTCGCTCGACCGCCTGGCCGTCGAGCTCGGCGGCGATGGCCCGCAGTTCGGCGGCATCGGTCAGCACCAGGTGGGCAGCGGCCGGCAGGTGAGAGGCGGCCGGCCCGGCGGTGAGCAGTGCGGCCCAGGTCTCGGCCGCTTCGACCAGGTCACCCAGCTCGAGGTGGGCGAGGTCGGCGGCCAACGCCTCCGAC
>JBKJYH010000075.1:0-17799 GCA_046715765.1 Candidatus Limnocylindria bacterium | reverse complement strand
CGACCCGGACCCGGGCCTGCGCAGCCCCTACCCGGCCGGCCTGCTGATCGGGGAGGTACAGGCCATCGAGCAGGACGCCAACGGGCTGACCATGACCCTCTTCGTCCGGCCGGCGCTCGACCTGCCGAGCCTCGAGCGCCTGCTGGTGGTCCGCTCCTTCGAGGACTAGCGGCGGGCCGGTGCGTCGGCGCACATGGCCCCTTCGTCGGCGCGCGAACGGACCTATGAGGGGTGGGCTCCCCCCCGGCTTGACGGATACGGTCAGTGCTGGATCGCCATGACCCGGACACCACCGGGCGGGCGGACCACGAACCGTGAGGATGGATCCGTTGCGCCACCGAATCTCCATCGCCCTGATCGCGATTCAACTGGTGCTGATGAGCACGCTGAGTGTCGTGCCGGCAGCAGCCGCAGTCGCCCCCAAGGTCGCGATCATCGTCGGCCCCACCGGGGGGCTGACCGACTTCTACCGCCAGGACGCCGATGAGGTGGCCGCCGCGGCCGTGGCGGCCGGCGCCAGCGTGGCCAAGGCCTACTCCCCCGAGGCAACCTGGGCCAACGTGCTGGCCGCGGTGGACGGGGCGAACGTCGTGGTCTACATGGGCCACGGCAATGGATTCCCGAACCCGTACAGCTCGACCGAGAACACGGATCGGGTCAACGGCTGGGGCCTGAATCGGTCAACCACCGACGGCGATGCCGACAACTGGTCGAGCACGATGGTCTACTGCGGCGAGAAGGCACTCCTCGGCACGCTGACCTCGTCTGACGGCGCTGCCCAGCGGACCTACTGCTCCGGCGGCCCGATCCGCCCCGCGCCCAACTGGGTGATGATCTACGCCCACGCGTGCTACGCCCCGGGTGCGGGCGAGGGTTTTGACGTGCCTGCCACCGAGAGCGTCGCCGTCCAGCGGGTGCGCAACTACAGCTATCCCGCGCTGCAGCTCGGCGCCGGGGCGTACTTCGCCACCGACTTCGGCGGTGGCGCACCCGCCCTGGTGGACACCATCCTGCGCAACCCGGAGATGCCCTTCGGCGCGATCGCGGAGGGCGCGAACGGGTATGACCTGTCCGACCAGCGCCACTTCGACCACCCCGACATCGCCGGAGCGCGGCTCTGGGTCCAGAACACCGGCAGCCCCACCTCGAACAACTACTACCTTGGTTTCGCCGGACACCTGAACCGCACCCCGTCGGGGATCAGCGTGCCGTACACCGAGCCAACGCCGCCTGCGACCCCTGAGGTCGTAGGCCGCTATCCCGCCGCGGGTGCCACCGGCGTGAGCGTCGGCGTGGTGGCTGCCGCTCGGTTCAACATGGCGGTGATTGGAGTCAGCTCCAGCACATTCCAGCTCCGTGACGCGAGCCAGGCCAGCGTCCCGGCCAGCGTGAGCTATGACCCGATCCAGTTCAGGGCCACGCTCAAGCCCACCGCGCCCCTGGTCGCCGGCGCCACCTACACCCTCGTCCTCGGCTCGGCCATCACGAGCCTGGAAGGCGGGCCGCTGCCCGTCTCCACATGGACCTTCCAGGTCGCCGGCGGCTCCGTCAGCGACCCGATGACCTTCGACCCGTGGGCGCGCCTCGTCCTCAAGCGCGGTACCCATACCGGCTACCAGTTCGACGGCTCCGGGGCCATGCTCACCCGCAAGTCGGTCGTGCTGGCTGCCGACTCATCGGCCTCCGCCGCCGTCCGACGCACGCTGCCCAACCAGTCCGGCTCGTGGCTCTACGTGGTCAGCGGTGCCTTCACCGGATACTGGCTGCGCGAGTCGGCGGCCCTGTATGTGAGTGGCTGGACCCCGCCGGCATTCGCCCCAGCCGACCAGGCGTGGTCGCCTGCGACGCCCGTGTCATTCAAGAAGGGCACCCATACCGGCTATCGCTTCGATGCCGCCGGAATGCCGATCGCCAGCAAGACCGCCACCCTGGGTGCCGACTCGGGAGCCTCGGTGAGCAGCCTCGCCATCCCGCCGGGACAGCACGGCCGCTTCTTCCTGGTGACGAACGGGATCTGGGCAGGCTATTGGGTCCGCCAGTCGGACGTGGTGCGCCTGCCTTCGGGCTGACGGTGGCGGGTCACGGGCCGCCTGGTGGACCCATCCGCACCCCACCCATCCGTACCATGGCGCGCGCGCCGGGCGCGAGGCTAGGGTCAGGCGTAATGCGCCGCCTCCTCTCAACCAGCCTGTTGGTCGTGGTGACCCTGGTCTCCGCCGCCGCGCCGACCGCGCTGGCTGCACCGCCCCTGCCCGTGGGCGCGGTCCGCCTGGCCGATGGCCGGGTGTTGCCGCCGCCCCCAGCGGGCCTGCTCGACCGCTCCACCCACGCGGAGATGCTCAACGGTGCCGGCGCGGGGCAGTTCAACCTTGGGCCGGCGGACCCCGCCGCCACCGACGGTCGCTCCCCTTTCGACGCGGACCCCGGCGCCCCGGAGCCGACGATGACCGTGCTTGGCCCTTCCGACGCGGCCGGTGAGATCCAGGTCCTGGCCGGCCAGTCGCTGCCCAACGGCATGCGCAAGGAGGTGCTTGGCTTCCTCCCCTACTGGATGATCAACGACTCCACCCTCGGCTCGCTCAACTTCGAACTGCTCTCGACGATCGCGTACTTCAGCGTATCGGCCAACCGTGACGGGGCGCTCGTCCGGAGCGGGAGTGGCTGGTCAGGCTGGACCAGCACGCGGATGAGCGACCTGATCGAGCGAGCGCACGCCAACGGGGTGCGCGTGGTCCTGACCGTGACCGTGATGGCCTGGGATTCGGCCAGCAGCGCGGACATGGCCGCCCTGCTCGGCAGCTCCAGCGCGCGCAGCCGGCTGATCGGCGAGATCGTGTCCGCGGTCTCGGATCGGGGCGCCGACGGTGTCAACCTCGACTTCGAACCGGTGGCCACCAGCCTGCGCGCCGCCTACACCGGGTTCGTCCGGGACCTGAAGGCGGCCCTGGTTGCCGGCGGCCCGGGAGACTACCTGACCGTGTGCGTGACGGCTGGCGCAGCTACCTGGGCGACCGGGACCGATGTGACCGGACTCACCGCCGACGGGGCGGCCGATGCGCTCTTCGTGATGGGCTACGACTACCACTGGTCCGGATCTTCGCGTGCCGGTGGCGTGGCTCCCATCGACGACCCGTACGGTGTTGACGTCAACAGCACGATGAACGACTTCCTCGGCCAGACCAGCGGCTCGCGGCTGATCTGGGGCGTGCCGTACTACGGACGCACCTGGCCGACGACCTCGGACCTCCTCAATTCCACCACGGTCGGGGGCGGTTCCAGGGCGTACTACTACACCGGTCATCTGACGCAGGCCACGCAGTACGGACGGCTCTGGGATGACGTCGGCAAGGTGGCGTGGTACCGCTGGTGGAACGCGGCCACCGGCACCTGGGTGCAGGGCTACTACGACGATGTCGAGAGCCTGAGCGTCAAGTACGACCTGGTCAACGCTCGAGGACTGGCCGGGACCGGGATGTGGACCTTGCTGATGGACCAGGGGCGCGACGACCTGTGGCGCCTGCTGGCCGACAAGTTCGTGACCGACACCGCGCCGCCGGTGGGCGGGATCAGCCGGCTCGCGCCGGAGACCGATGGCCAGGCGATCCATGTCAACTGGCGAGTCGAGGACCACGCCTCCGGACTTGGCTCGGTGGACGTCCAGGTCCGCGAGTTGGGCACCGTTACCTGGCGCCCGTGGCTCACCGCCACGACCGCCTCGGATGGCTGGTATCCCGGCGTGCCGGGGGTGACCTACGAATTTCGAGCCAGCGGGGTGGACCTGCGCGGCAACCGCCAGCCCTGGATTGAGCTGGCCGGGCCTGCGCCGAGCCTGACCGTGGGGACCTTCGCCTCTGTGAGCGCTACCAGCCTCAACCTGCGCAGCGCGGCCGGCACCGGCTACCCGGTCCTGACCACCCTTGCCGCGGGTGATCTGGTCGCAGTTCGTGGCGGGCCGGTCAGCTCGGGGGGCTATGACTGGTGGCAGATCCAGGTCGGCTTCGACGAGTGGCCCAGCACCGACTATCCCCGGATCGGGTGGGCGGCCGGCGGTGCCGCGGGTTCCGCCTACCTGGTGCCGGCCGCGCCTGCCAACCGAAGCCGGCTTGACCCGTTCGTCTCGATCGGACCGCTCGCCGGGTCCTTCAGCCCCAACGGCGACGGGCGCAGCGACTCGCTCGCGATCCCGCTCCATCTCGAAGCGACCGCGGCGACCGCGACGCTGGAGATCCTGGACGCTGCCGGTGGCGTGGTCCGGGCGCTCAATCTGGGGGCCTTGGGGGCAGGGGATCGACTGGCGACCTGGGATGGCCGTAATGCCGCCGGCAACTGGGTGCCCGCCGGCCGCTACCTGGTCCGGGCGACCGTGACCGACGCATCGGGCGGTGTGCACGCGGCACCCGCACCGGGCTTCCACCCGGACCTGGTGGCCTTCGCCGTCACCGCAGACCTGGCCGGCCCCCGGATCACCGCCGCCTCGCCCGGCGCCAACGCGGCCATGGAACCTGCCGCCGCCCGTCTGCGGATTTCCTTCGACGAGCCGGTGACGGGCGCCAATGGGGCTCGGGTCGGCCTGCGCACCGCAGGGGGCGCATCCGTGCCCGCATCGGTCATCTGGGACGCGGCCCTGCGTCAGATCACGGTGGTCCCGAGCGCACCGCTGCCGACCGGCGCAACGATCACCGCCTGGCTGTCAGCCGGGCTCACCGACGCGGTCGGCAATCCGATCACACCCAGCAGCTGGACCTTCCGCACCGCGCCAGGCGTCGCGTACCAGCCGTGGCGCCGGGCAACCCTGGCCGTCGGGAGCCACACGGCCTACCTGATCGGCGAGGACGGCGGGCTGCGCTCCTCGCGAAGCCTGTCGCTGACCAGCGCCGGGAGCGGTGACGTCGGCCAGCGAGCGCAGCTTCCGAACCTGCCCGGCCGCTGGCTGTACCTGCTCACCGGCCCGTTCGGGCGAGGGTGGGTCCGCGAGTCGGCCGGTGATCGGTTGAGCGGCGAGACCGAGCGCGCCACCTACACCACCCCGGTCACGGTCAAGCTTCGGATCGGGACCCACACCGGCTACCAGTTCAGTGCCGGCGGCGCCGTGCTGGCGAGCAGGACGATCCGGCTGGTCGCCGCCGGCACCACCCACGCCAGCGCCCGCGCGATCATCAACGGCAGACCATATCTGCTCGTCTCCGATGGCGCGTGGGCCGGCTTCTGGATGCCTGAATCGGCGGTCGTGTATCGGCCGGGGATCATCGGGCGGATCGACTTCCCCGGCCTGCCGCGGCTGTCAATCGCGCCGGGGACCTACACCGGCTATCGGTTCTCGAGCACCGGAGTCGTGAGTGGGGTGGTCACCGCCAGCCTGACCCGACCGTCGGGAGCCAACGCCGCCGCCTGGGCTACCATCAACGGGCGGGCCTACTTCCTGGTCAGCAATGGAATCTGGGCCGGCACCTGGCTGGCCGAGGGCTCCGGGGTGGGAGTCGCCGTCAGTCCGTCGTAGACCGGAGCGCGGCTAGAATCGGGATATGACGATTGCCGCCTCCCGCCGGCCGGACGGCCGAGCTGCCACCCAACTCCGCCCGGTCAAGATCGTGACCGACTACCTGAAGTTCGCCGAAGGGTCGGTTCTGATCCGGGTCGGCGACACGCGGGTGATCTGCGCCGCGACGATCGAGGACCGCGTCCCTGGTTGGATGCGCGGGAAGGGGAGCGGCTGGGTGACCGCTGAGTACAGCATGTTGCCGCGCGCCGGGACCGAGCGCAGCCAGCGCGAGGCAGCCACGGGCAAGATCGGCGGCCGAACCCACGAGATCCAGCGCCTGATCGGCCGCTCGCTGCGGGCCTGCATCGACCTGCCCAAGCTCGGCGAGCGGACGATCACCCTCGACTGCGACGTGATCCAGGCCGACGGCGGGACCCGCACCGCGAGCATCACCGGCGCCTACGTGGCGCTGGCCCGCGCCCTGCGCAAATACGGGATGGGTCATCTCCTTACCGGCCAGGTGGCGGCGGTCAGCGTGGGGGTTTCCGGCGGCCAGGTGCTGCTGGACCTCAACTACGCGGAGGACTCCAGCGCGGAAGTGGACTTCAACGTGGTGATGACCGATGCCGACCGATTCATCGAGCTCCAGGGGACCGGCGAGCAGCGCTCCTTCAGTCGCGAGCAGATGACCCAGATGGTGGATCTCGCGGCGGCCGGGATCCGGCAGTTGTTCGAGATCCAGCGGGCGGCGGTCGAGGCCCCCGCCGGCGAGTGACGGAACTGCTGCTCGCGACCACCAACCCGGGGAAGCAGGCCGAGTTCCGCAGGCTGCTGGCCGATCTGCCGGCGCGAGTGCTCGACCCAAGCCAACTGGGCCTGGTCCTGGAGGTGGCGGAACCGCACCGCAGCTACGCCCGCAACGCATCGGACAAGGCGGCGGCGTACTGCCGCGCCTCTGGACGGGTGACACTGGCCGATGACTCGGGGATCGAGGTTGCCGCGCTCAAGTGGGGCCCGGGCACGCGCACGGCGCGCTTTGGCGGGCCGTGCGTCAGCGACAGGGCCGGCCACCTGCTGGCACGGATGCAGGGCGTGGCCGATCGTCGCGCCCGGATGGTGTGCTGGCTGGCCCTGGCGATTCCCGACCCGGCGGGGGGCGAATCCCGGATCGAGTTGTTCAGCGGAGTGATGTCCGGATCGCTGGCCATCGTGCGCCGCGGCAACGGCGGGTTCGGTTACGACCCGGTCTTCGAGCTTCCCTCGGGCATGACCGCGGCTGAACTGTCCGCCGCCGACAAGGACCGCCTGTCGCACCGGGGCGCGGCGGTGGCTGCCGCCGCGCCACGCCTCCGCGAACTGCTGGAGGCGGGCTGATGTCGCTCGGCCGGCTGGTGCGTGGAGCAGGGCTGTACGCGATCGGCAGCGCGCTGCCGCGCGGGGTCGCGTTCCTGCTCCTCCCGGTCTACGCCAGCGCGATGCTGCCAGAGTCGTTCGGCGTGTACAGCCTGGCCCTGACCCTGATCGGGCTGCTGGCGGTGGTCTACCGGCTCGGCCTCGACGGAGCCCTGATGCGGCTGCATTTCGACATGGTCGAGCGGCACCGGCCCGCGCTGTACCGCTCCCTGGCGATGGTGACCGGCGCGGCGGTGGTCGGCGGCACGATCCTGGTCGGCATCGGCCTGGCCGTCGGCTTCGACTTCCTCCTGCCGGGAGTCCCGTTTGCGCCGATCGGGCTGCTGATCCTGGCCGTCGCGGCCCTCAGCGCGTTCGGCTACATCCCGACCTCGCTCTTCCGCGCCGCGGAACAGCCGGGCCGCTTCCTGGCCTTCTCGGTGGCTGCCGCGGCTGCGGGGATCGGCGCCACGGCCTACTTCCTGCTGGTGGCGCGGCTGGAAGTCAGCGGCGCCCTGCTCGGGCAGCTGGCGGCGGCCGTGTTCGTGGCTGGCTTCAGCCTGGTGGCGCTCCTCCGCCTGCGGGGCGGCGGCCCGGAGTGGAGCCTGGCCCGCGCGGGGCTGGCCTTTGGCATCCCACTCGTGCCGCACGGGCTCGCCGGGTGGGTCCTGAACCTGTCGGATCGCTGGTTGATCGGCCTGTTCATCGGGCTGCCTGCAGTGGCCGCCCAGGCTGCGGTGGGGGTCTATTCGTTCGGATACCTGATCGGGCAGGTGCCCGCCATCGCGGCCATCTCGTTCAACGCGGCCTGGACCCCGACCTTCTTCCAGCGCGGCGGGTCGTCGGCCGGACCGCGCCTGCTGCGCGAGACGACGACCCTCAGCCTGGGCGGGCTGTCGCTGATCGTGGCCGGCATCGCCGTGCTGAGCCCGATCGCGGCCGGCCTGCTGGCTCGCGGCGACTGGGGATCGCAGGCCCTGGTGATGGCCGATGTCTCGGCCATCGTGGCGTTCTCGGCACTTCCGTACGGGCTCTATTTCATGCTGGTCGGGACCCTCTTCCTGCGCAAGCAGACGCGGGGCCTGCCGTTCCTGACGGTGGGGTCGGCGGCGGCGGGGATCGGGGCCAACCTGCTGCTGATCCCCGGGCTCGGGATCATCGGTGCCGCGTGGGCCACCCTGGGCAGTTACGCGGTGCTCGCCGGACTCACCTGGTGGCTGGCCGCGCGCGGGTACCCGATTCGGCTGGACCTGCTTCGGATAGGCCTGATCGTGGCCTTCACTGCCGTGGTGGTGATCACCGCCAGGACGCTCGTCCTGCCTGGCTTCACCCTGCAACTTGCCCTGGGCGTCGGGCTGCTCGGCGTGCTGGTGATCGCCAATGGGTTGTTGCTGCGCGCCCCCCTCAGCGAGGTGCGCCACCTCCTGTCGGGGGCCGGAGGCGATCCCCCCGATACAATCGCGGTGCCAATGGAGGACGCATGACCGAACACCCGTCCGTTCGGATCCACCCCACCGCCGAGGTCGCTCCCGACGCCGTCGTTGGTCCCCGAACCAGCATCTGGAACCAGGCCCAGATCCGCGGCGGCGCCCGCATCGGGGCGGACTGCATCATCGGCAAGAACGTGTACGTGGATGTCGGGGTGGTGGTCGGCGACCGGGTCAAGGTCCAGAACAACGCCAGCCTGTACCGCGGCCTGACGGTGGAGGACGGCGTCTTCATCGGGCCGCACGTGTGCTTCACCAACGACCGGGTGCCGCGCGCGGTGAATCCCGACGGCAGCCTGAAGACCGATGCTGACTGGGAGGTGAGCCCGATCAGGGTGCGCCACGGTGCTGCGATTGGTGCCAGCAGCACGATCCTGCCAGGCGTCACGGTCGGGCGCTGGGCGATGGTCGGCTCCGGCAGCGTGGTGACCCGGGACGTGGCCGATCACGAACTGGTGGTCGGCAATCCGGCGCGGCGGATCGGGAGCGCCTGCGTCTGCGGGCAGCCGCTGCGCGACGGCCCGGATGGAGAGCCCTTCCAGGGAGACTGTCCCGGTTGCGGGCGGCCCTTCCCGGCGGAGGCCCCCGCATGAAGGTCGTCAGCGTGGTCGGCGCACGCCCCCAATTCGTCAAGGCCGCAGCGGTCAGCCGCGTCCTCCGTCAACGGCACCACGAGGTGCTGATTCACACCGGCCAGCACTACGACGAGGCCATGAGCGCCACCTTCTTCCGCGAGCTCGAGATGCCCGAGCCCGATGCCAACCTCGGGGTCGGCAGCGCTTCCCACGGTGCGCAGACCGGGGAGATGCTGGCGCGCCTCGAAGCCGCCTTCGCCGAGCAGGCGCCCGACGGGGTGCTGGTCTACGGCGACACCAATTCGACCCTGGCTGCCTCGCTGGCGGCCGCCAAGCTGACCCTGCCCGGCCCTCGCCGGCCTTGGCTGGCCCACGTGGAGGCCGGCCTGCGCTCGTTCAACCCGGCGATGCCCGAGGAGCGCAACCGGATCGTCACCGACCACCTGGCCGACCTGTTGCTGGCGCCCACTCCGACCGCCATGGCCAACCTCGCCAACGAGGGCCTGGCCGATCGGGCCGAACTGGTCGGCGACGTGATGGTCGACGCATACGCCTGGGCCGAGGCACGCGCCGCGGATGCCCTGCCCGAGTACGCGGTCGGGCTCGCGGGCTTCGTCCTGCTGACGCTGCACCGCGCCGAGAACGTCGACGATCCCGCGCGCCTGGCCGCGCTGCTGGCGAGCCTGCCGCACGATCGGCCGGTGATCTTCCCGATCCACCCGCGCACCAGTGCTGCCCTTGCCGAGGCGAGTTGGGACCTGCCCTCCAACGTACGAGCCGTGGCGCCGGCCGGCCACCTGGCCATGGTCGCCCTGCTACGGGCCGCCATCCTGGTGGCGACCGATTCGGGAGGCCTGCAGAAGGAGGCCTACCTGGCCGGCACGCCGTGCGTGACCCTGCGTGGGGAGACCGAGTGGGTCGAAAGCGTGGAGGCCGGCTGGAACCGTGTCGCCGGCTCGGATGGCGAGGCCCTGCGCGTCGCGCTGGCGGACCCGGCCTTCCTGGATCGGAACCGTCCTCGCCCTGCGATCTTTGGTGACGGACGCGCTGCCGCCCGCGTGGTCGATGCCCTCGAGCGCCTCCATCGGCGCTGGGCCGGCGTGGCGCGACAGCCCGCTGCAGTGACCGGGGCATGATCCCCATCGCCCGTCCCCAGATGGGAGAGGAGGAGCTCGCCGCGGTGCGCGAGGCGCTGCTCTCCGGGATGCTGGCCCAGGGGGCCCGAGTGCGGGAGCTGGAGGAGCGCTTCGCCGCGTTCGTGGGCGTGTCGCATGCGGTTGCCACGAGCTCGGGAACCACGGCGCTGCAACTGGCCCTGCTGGCGCACGAAGTCGGCACCGGGGACGAGGTGATCACCGTGCCGTTCACGTTCATCGCCAGCGCCACCAGTATCCTGCACGTCGGTGCCAGGCCGGTCTTCGTGGACGTGGACGAGGCGACCTGCTGCGTCGACCCTGACCAGGTGGAGGCGGCCATCACGCCGCGCACCAGGGCGATTCTGCCGGTGAGCCTGTACGGGCGCCCGGCGCCCATGCCAGCCCTGGCCGAGATCGCGCAGCGCCGCGGGCTGGCCCTGGTCGAGGACGCGGCCCAGAGCCATGGCGCCGCCATCGACGGCCGCCGCTCGGGGAGTTGGGGGATCGGCTGCTTCTCGTTCTACCCGACCAAGAACATGACCACCGGCGAGGGTGGCATGCTGACGACCGACGACCCGAGCCTGGCCGAACGCGCACGCCTGCTGCGGGAGCATGGGATGCGGGTGCGGTACCAGCATGACCTGGTCGGGTTCAACTACCGGATGACCGATATCCACGCCTCGATCGGGCTCGCCCAGCTCGCCAAGCTGCCCGGCTACAACCAGCGCCGACGAGCGATAGCGGGTCGCTACGACGCCGGGCTGCGCGGCGTCATCACCCCTGCACGGCACCCGGGGGTGGAGCCCGTCTACCACCAGTACACCCTCCGGGTGCAGCGCCGCGACGAGTTCGCCGATCGCCTGCGCGAGCGGGGCGTGGGGTCGGGGATCTACTACCCGATCCCGGTCCACCAGCAGAAGCCGTTCGTGGCACTCGGCTACGGTGACCAGCACTACCCGGTCACCGATCGCCTGACCGAGCAGGTCCTGTCGATCCCGGTCCACCCCTCGCTCTCCGACGATGAGGTCGCGGCGGTGATCGATGCGGTCAACGCGGTGGCCGAGGAGCTCGGCCCGATCCAGGTGGCAACGGCACGATGAGCACATCGGTCGGTCCGACCCTGCGTGCGGCGGTGATCGGTGCCGGGACGATGGGCCGCAACCACGCGCGGGTCTGGGACGAATCCGTGCCGGGCGTGGAACTGGTGGCGGTCGCCGACCTCGACCCGGAGGCCGCCCGGCGGGCGACCCAGGGCCGCCAGGCCCGCGCCTACACCGACCCGGCCGAACTGCTCGAACGCGAGCGGCCGGACCTGGTCAGCGTGGCGACCCCGACCTCGCTCCACCTCGACACCACCGTCGCCGCTCTGCGGGCCGGCGCCCACGTCCTGGTCGAGAAGCCGATCGCCGCCACCCGCGAGGAGGCCGAGCTGATGATCGCCGCGGCCACCGAATCCGGGCGCCTGCTGAGCGTGGGCCACATCGAGCGCTTCAACCCGGCGATCAGGGAGCTGCGTCGTCGCTTGGCCGCGGGTGAGCTCGGTCGGATCTACAAGATCCACGCCACCCGGCTGGGTCCCTTCCCGGCGCGCATCCGGGACGTGGGCGTGGTGGTTGACCTCGCCCCCCACGACCTCGACGTGATGCGCTACCTGCTGGATAGCGATCCGGTTCGTCTCTACGCGGAGACCGAGCGACGGATTCACACCGACCACGAGGACCTGTTCGTGGGCTTCCTGAAGTTCGCCAATGGCGCCATCGGGCTGCTCGACATCAACTGGTTGACTCCCACCAAGCGGCGCACCCTGTCGGTGACCGGCGAGCGCGGCATGTACGTCGCGGACTACCTCGCCCAGGACCTGGTCTTCTACGCCAATCCGGATGCCGAGCGGACCTGGCGACCCCCGCACGACGGCCACACCCCGGCAGCCATCACCGTCTCCGAGGGCGAAATGGCGCGCCGCCGGGTCGATCGCCAGGAGCCGCTGGTGGTGGAGCTGGCCGAGTTCGCCGCAGCGGTGCGCAGCGGCGGTCCGCCACCGGTCGATCCGCACCAGGCCATGGTCGCCCTGCTCCTGGCCCGCGCCATGGTGGATGCCGCGAACCGCGGCCGGGTCGTGTCCGGGGCGGAGCTAGAGGCGGTCCTGGCGTGAGGATCGCGGTCATCGGGCTGGGCCACATCGGCCTGCCACTGGCGGTGCAGTACGCATCGCGCGGACACCGCGTCATCGGGGCCGATACCGACTCGCGGATCACCGAATCGGTCAACGCCGGCCGATCCCCGCACGATGACGAGCCCGCCCTGGTCGAGCGCGTCCCCGAGCTGGTCCGCGGCGGGCTGCTGCGCGCGACCACCGACGATGCGGCCGCGGTCGCCGATGCCGAGGTGGTGGTGGTGATCGTGCCGGTGATCGTCGACGCCCAGCGCGAGGTCGACTTCGGGCCGATCGACGCCGCCACGGCCGACCTCGCCCCCGGACTGCGGCCGGGCAGCCTGGTGATCTACGAGACGACCCTGCCGGTCGGCACCACCCGAGATCGGTTCGCACCGATCCTGTCCGCGACCAGTGGACTGACCCTGGACCGCGACCTGTGGGTCGCCTTCTCCCCCGAGCGGGTCCTGGTCGGCCGCGTCCTGCTTGACCTGCAGCGCTACCCCAAGGTCGTCGGCGGGACAAGCCCGGAGGCCACCGCACGGGCGGTCGCCTTCTACCGGGAGGTGCTGGAGCCCGGCACCGAGGTGCGCGCGGTCGCCTCCTCGGAGACGGCGGAGATGGTCAAGCTGGCCGAGACCACCTATCGGGACGTGAACATCGCCCTCGCAAACGAGTTCGCGCGCTATGCCGCCGGGCGCGGCATCGACATCGGCGAGGTGATCGCGGCCGCCAACTCGCAACCCTACAGCCAGATCCATGCCCCCGGCGTGGGGGTCGGTGGGCACTGCATCCCGGTCTACCCTCATTTCCTGTTCAACGGCGAGGCGGACGTTCGCCTGCCCAGACTGGCCCGGGAGGTGAACGACTCGATGGCCGCCTGGGCAGTGGACCGGCTCCGCATCCGCCTGGGCGGGTCGCTGGACGGCGTGGCGGTCCTGGTGGCGGGGATCGCCTACCGTGCCAACGTGCGCGAGGATGCCTTCAGTTCCGCGTTCGGCCTGCGCGATGCGCTGCACGCAGCCGGCGCCCGGGTGTTCGGCCACGACCCGCACTACGACGCGGAGCACATCCGCTCGCTCGGATTCGAGCCATTCGATCTCGCGGCGCCGACCGAGGTCCGGGCGGTGGTGGTCCAGGCCGCCCACGATCCCTACCTGGCCTTTGGCTGGGACTCGATTCCCGGCCTGGAGCTCGTGCTCGACGGGCGCAATGCGCTCGATCGGGCCGCCATCCAGGCGACCGGGGTCGGGTACGCCGGAATCGGCCGATGACTCCGCGGGTAGGCATGGCCGCGGGTCGTGACACCTGGGTGGTGGTCCCCACCTACAACGAGCTTGAGAACCTGCCCGGCCTGGTGCGCGCCGTGCTATCCGCCCTGCCCGAGGCACGCCTGCTGATCGTGGACGACGCCAGCCCGGACGGGACCGGGGGCCTGGCCGATACCCTGGCGGCGGGCGAGCCTCGCCTCAGCGTCCTGCATCGCCCGGGCAAGCTGGGCCTGGGCGCGGCGTACCGGGATGGCTTTCGCTGGGTCCTCGAGCAGCCGCTGGTCAGTGCTGTGGTCCAGATGGATGCCGACTTCAGCCACGATCCGGCCGACCTGCCACGCCTGCTCGCCCCGTTGATGGGGGAAGCCGACCTCGTGCTCGGGACGCGCTACCTGCCTGGTGGCGGCACGGTCGGGTGGCCGTGGTATCGGCAGCTGATCAGTCGCGGGGGAACGACCTTCGCCCGGATCGTGCTGCTGCTGCCCTACCGGGACCTGACCGGTGGCTTCAAGGCCTGGCGACGCGACCTGCTCGACGCCATCCGGATGCGCGGGGCGAGTGCCAACGGCTACGGCTTCCAGGTCGAGACCACCTGGTGGGCGCACCGCCGCGGGGCACGGATCCACGAGGTTCCGATCATCTTTCGGGAGCGTGCCGCCGGTCGCTCGAAGATGAGCGGCGGGATCGTGGGCGAGGCTCTCGGGCTGGTGCTGCGCCTGCGCTGGGGCGCGATCCTGGGCGCCTTGCGGCGGCCCGGCCGCTAGGGTCGGCCTTGGCGAACCCGGGGGCCATCGGCTAGGATGCGGGCTCGCCCACGCGTGGAACCATCGGTCATCCGCCCTGCCTGAAGAGCGAGCATGTCATTTCGTAATCGACCCACCCTGGATCGCAAGCACCGCCCGCGCTGGCAGGATGAACTGCGCAGCCAACAGCTGATCGTGGGGGGATTTGCCCTGGCGATGGCCGTTGCGATCGGCATCTTCGCAGCGACCGCTTGGAGCCAGTATTACCTCACCCACTTGCGCCAGGTGGCGATGGTCGACGAGATGGTCTTCAACCGAGTGGACCTCGACCGTCGGATGAATGTCATCGGAGCCGGGCTGCAGGCCTCGTACGTCGAGATCAGCAACCGGATGGGGGGCACGCGCGACCCCGTCATCGAGCAGCAGCTCAGCGCGATCGAAGATGCGCTCCAGCGGATCGTGTCGCTGGGCACCAGCTCGCTGGTGGACGGCGTGGTCCTCAGCAAGGCTGCCGCGTCGCGTGGAATCAGCGTGCCCGATGCGGACCTGGCAGCCGAGGTGGCGGATCGGCAGACGTTGCCCACCATCCTGGACATCTCCCTGATCCGGATCAGCGCCCTGCCCAGTGGAGCCACTGCCACCGACCTCCCCACCGATGCACAGTGGGCCTCGGCAGAGGCAATGGCCCGCGACTTGCTCACCCAACTGGCGGATGGGGCCGATTTCGCCGAACTGGCGCGTTCGAACAGCGTGGATCCCTCCTCGACCAACGGTGGGCGGGTCGGCTGGATCGAGGAGGCGGACGCCACCTACGCGGACTACTTCGCCGCGGCTCAGGATGCCGAGGCCGGCGAGCTGGTCGGTCCGACGCGGTACGAGACCGGCGTCTGGATCGTTCGCCTGGAGGAGCGTCGCGACAGCGGTCCCGACACCGTGCTGGCCGACCTGCTTCAGGCCACCGGCATCACCGACGCCCAGTTCCGCGACTATGTCCGCAACGAGATGCTGGCCGAGACCTTCCGCGACTACTTCGGCAGCACGGTCCTGGCCCAGTACATGCCGCAGCGTGAGATTGCCCAGATCTTCATCGCCTCGGAGACGGGAATCCCCGTTCCCAAACAGCGGATTCGGCACTTCCTGGCGCAGCCGATCCCCGGTGCCGAGGACCAGTCCCTCGCCACCCCCGAGCAGTGGGCCGCCGCCCTGGCTCGCGCCGAGGCGTTCCGTGTCGAGGCTCGCAAGCCCGATGCCGACTGGGTCAGCCTGGCGCTGGACAGCGACGATCCGGGCAGCCGTCGGCGCGGCGGCGATTTGGGCTGGTACGACCCCGCCGGGGGCAACTTCGTGCAGGAATTCGAGGATTCGATCGCGGACCTGTCCCTGCGCGAGCTGTCGCAGCCGGTGAAGACCGACTTCGGCTACCACATCATCCAGGTGACCGATACCCGGACCAGCGCGCGCGACCAGGCAGACCTGCTGCTGGCAGAGGTCCGCGAGGACCCCGATGCCTTCGCGGCGGTCGCCAACCGGAGCAGCGAGGACCCCAGCTCCAACCAGGAGGGCGGGGCGATCGGCTGGGTCCTGCCGTACCAGTTCGACCCGGGCCGCAACACGGCCATATTCGACCTGGTCGAGCCCGGCCAGATCAGCGACGTGGTCGAAACCCAGTCGGGGTACTACATCTTCCAGGCGCTCAGCGTCTCGCAGGCCCGCTACGTGCTCGACGAGCAGCGCTCCCAGGTGGAGGGGATCGGCTTTGGCCGGTGGCTCGACGAGTTGCGCTCGGACGCCAGGATCTGGATCGACCCGGCCTTCGGATCCATCGCCGGCGCCAGCTGAGCCGATCCGTGGCAAGCCCGCCCGGCCGCATCGATCGGCTGCTGGCGGCGGCCGGGATCGATCCCGCCGCCGGGGTGCAGGTGGCATCCGCACTGACCTTGCCCTCGCTCCCCTTCGATCCCGGCCTGCCGTTGCTGATCCTGGGCACTCCAGCGCCGGATCCCGGCTCGGCAACCTTCGAGCCACTGCCCGGCCGACACGCCACGCGCCGCACCCTCGAACTCCTGGCGCGGCTGTATCCAACCGCCCACCCGATCCGGCCGCTTCCGGGTGGCCAGCAGCGCAACCTCTCCAGCCTGACCGAGGCCGAGCTCGTGGCGGGTGACTGGCTGGTGCCGCCCCTGCAGGTGATCGAGAACCTGGCCAGCCCGCACGGCATGGCGGCGATCAGTGCCCGATTGCGCGCCGCCGATGGTTGCCCATGGGACCGCCGCCAGACCCACCAAACGCTCCGCCCCTTCGTGCTGGAGGAAGCGTACGAGCTGGTGGACGCCATCGAACACGGGACCTTCGCGGACCTGGCGGAGGAGCTCGGCGACCTCTTTCTGCAGGTGGTGCTGCACGCGCAGCTCGGCGCGGAGGCCGGCGAGTTCGACCTCGTCGACGTGTACCGCACCCTCGGGGCGAAGATCGTTCGTCGCCACCCGCATGTCTTCGGCGACCTGGAGGTGAGCAGTGCCGAAGAGGTGCTTCGCAACTGGGAGGCGATCAAGGCGGGGGAACGCGACGCGCGGCCCGGCATCGCCCCAGCTGAACAGACCGCGTTCGATGGCGTGGCCCGTGCCCTTCCGGCGTTGGCCGCCAGCCGCGAGATCCAGGAGCGCGCCAGCTCGCTGGGCTGGGATTGGCCTGCGGTGGAGGGGGTCTGGGACAAGGTCGCCGAGGAACTGGACGAATTGCACGCTGTCGTGGCCGGCGATGGCGACGCTGCCCGCGATCGGCGGCTGCATGAACTGGGCGACCTCCTCTTCGCCCTGGTGAATCTCGGGCGCTGGCTGCGACTCGATCCGGAGGAGGCGTTGCGCGCGGCGAATCACCGCTGGGTGGAGCGTTATCGGCGGGTGGAGGCGCTCGCGATGGAGCGCGGCCTGGTGCTCACCGGCCTGTCGGCCGAGGAGAAGGACGTCCTGTGGGACGAGGTCAAGCGCGGGATGCCGGCATGAGTCGGATTGCGCTGGTCGTCCACGCCGTGGTCCCCGGCGACCCTCGGATCCGACGACAGGCAGACGTCCTGCTCGCCGCCGGACACGGGGTCGACATCTTCTGCCTGCGCCACGCCGGCCAGCCCGCCGAGGAGGTCGATGGCCGGTTGCGCGTGATGCGACTGCCGATCGATCGCAGCGGGACCTCCTTCGCTGCCCACCTGGCCGAGTACCTCGCCTTCGCTGCGCTGGTCGCCCCGCGCCTGGTGGCGGAGCACCGCCGACGGCGCTATCGCCTGATGCAGGTGGCGACCCTTCCGGACTTCCTGGCCTTCGCCACGCTCCCGCTGAAGTTCGCCGGCGTCCCGCTCCTGCTCGACCTGCACGAGGACATGCCCGAGTTCTGCCGCGACCGGTGCGCGCACCCGATGCTGGGGCCGTTGCTGCCGCTGGTGGCGGGCACGGCCCGCGCCGCCGCCGCACTCGCCGACGCGGTGATCACCGTTCATGAGCCGCTGCGACGGCTCTCGATCGCCCGCGGCGTGCCACCCAACAAGATCAGGGTGGTGATGAACAGCGCGGA
>JBKJYH010000074.1:0-32725 GCA_046715765.1 Candidatus Limnocylindria bacterium | reverse complement strand
GCGGCGAGCACCGGCCAGGCGGCATGGACCGAGCCGAGCGGGACGGTCAGGGCGGGTAGCCCACCGACGACGACGGAGATCCCAACGTAGATGGCGGCAGCGCCGCCCATGGTCAGCGCCGCCGCCTCCGGGCCGGGGATGGCGGCAAAGCCGTGGCGCGCGGACAGGGCATACGCGATCTGCCCCAGGCCGGCGACGAGGGCCAGGCTGATCCCCAGGGCGTCGATCTCGCCTGCGATCCCGGCCCCGGCGATGACCAGCACCATGCCGACCATCGCCACCCCCAACGCCGCCCAACGGGTGCGATCGAGCTTCTCCCCGAACCAGGTCACGCTGATCGCGGCCAACAGGGCGGGATACAGGTAGAAGATCAGCAGCGCCAGCCCGATCCCGATCCGCAGGAAGGCGATGAACATGGCCAGGTTGACCAGGGCGTTGGCGGCCCCGGCACCGGCCACGTACCAGCGGTCGCGGGTCGGGATCTCGCTCCAGCGGCGCACCGCACGCCGACCGAGCAACGCCCCGGTGGCCAGCACCAGCGCCAGGACCATCGCCCCGATCGCCGCGCGCCAGGTGACCAGCGGCAGGGCATCGATCCCGGCCTGCTCCGCGAAGCGGGCCACCGGGCCGAGGGTCGCGAACGATGTGGCGGAGACGATGACCAGGATGGCGCCCAACGCCTCGGCGGAAGAGGCGCGTCCGGAGGAGTTCATTGCCTGACCGTCTCTGGCTCCGCCTCGGCCGCCTCGAGTTCAGCCGCGAGCCGGGTCCAATCGGCAGTGAGTCTGTCCACCCGGTCGCGGGACGCGTTGTGCTGCTCGATCAGGTCGCGGACGCGGTGCGGGTCGGCGTAGGTCGCCGGGTCCGTTAGGCGCTCGGTCGTCTCGGCCACCTCGGCCTCGGCCTGCCGCGCGCCGGCCTCGGCGGCTGCGACCGCGACCCGCAATGCGCGGGTGCGCCGGTAGCGGCGGTTGCGCTCATCGGCCTCGTTGCGACGCCGGGCCGCCGCTTCCGAGGCAGAGGCTCGCGGCCGGGGAGCGTTGGGGACCACCCCGCGCGGGGTCGCCACCCCCTCGGTGGCGCCGCGGGCCTCGATGTCCAGGCCGCGCGCCGCGGCATACGCCTCGAAGTCACCGGGGTAGACCACTGCCGCCCCGCCGTTGACTTCGATGATCGCGGTCGCCACGGATCGGATCAGGTATCGGTCATGGGTGATCAGGACGATGGTGCCGGGGAACGCGTTGAGCGCGTCCTCCAGCACGTCGCGCGACGCGATGTCGAGGTGGTTGGTCGGCTCGTCGAGGCAGAGCAGGTTGGCCGGATCGGCCATCAGTTTGGCCAGCGCCAGGCGGGTCTGCTCGCCGCCGGACAGGATCCCGACCTGCTTGTGGATCGCGTCGCCGCTGAACAGGAAGGCGCCCAACAGCCGGCGCATCTCATCGGTCGAGAGCCGGGCGCCGACCGTGGCCAGCTCCTCGAAGACGGTGTTGGTGGGGGTCAGCGCGTCGATCTGGTGCTGTGCGAAGTAGGCGACCTTCACGTTGAGGCCCAGCTCGCGCGTCCCGCCCTCGAAGGCCAGCTCCCCGGCCAGGATCTTGAGCAGGGTGCTCTTGCCCGCCCCGTTGGGGCCGATCAGCGCCACCTTCTGGCCGCGCTCCAGGACCAGGTCCAGGCCGTCGTACACGGTGTGCGCGGCGTACCGCTTCACGATCTCGCGCAGGGTGATCACCACCCGGCCGCTGCGCGCTGGCTGCGGGAAGCGGAAGCGCACGCTCTTGGTGCGCACGACGGGCACGCTGATCCGCTCCACCCGCGCCAGCTGCTTGATCCGGCTCTGGACCTGGCTGGCCTTGGTCTTCTTGTAGCGGAAGCGCTCGATGAATCGCTCGACCTGGGCGATCTTGCGGCCCTGCACCGCCGCCGCCCGCTCCAGCGCCTCGATCCGGGCGTCGCGCTGGTCGACGAAGTCGGCGTAGTCGCCGACGTACTCGGTCAGTGTGCCGCGCCCCAGTTCGGCGACCCGGTTGCACACCGCGTTGATGAAGTCACGATCGTGGGAGACCAGCAGGACCGCCCCGGCGTACTCGGCCAGGAAGCCCTGCAGCCACTCCACGCTGGCCAGGTCGAGGTGGTTGGTGGGCTCGTCGAGAAGGAGCAGGTCCGGGTTGGCGAGCAGCAGTTTGGCGAGGGCCACCCGCATCATCCAACCGCCCGACAGCTCACCGATGTCGCGCCGCATGTCGGTCTCGGCGAACCCGAGCCCTCCCAGGATCCGGCGCCCCTCCGCCTCGAGAGACCAGCCGCCGAGCTGTTCGAACCGATGCTGGAGCCGGCCGTACTCATCCATCAGCTCCGCCATCTCGTCGTCGGCCGGCGACTCGGTCATCTCCTGCTCGATGTGCTGCAGCCGTCGCCCGATCCCGCTCACCGCGCCCGCGCCGGCCAGCACCTCGTCGAGCGCGCTCCGGCCCCGGGTCTCCGCCACCTCCTGGCGCAGATAGCCGATCACGACATCCCGGCCGCGGGCCACCGCGCCGGCATCGGCCGTCTGGTCCCCGGTGATGATCTCGAGCAGGGTGGTCTTGCCCGCCCCGTTGGGTCCGACGATCGCGATCCGACGCCCGGCGGCGATCATCAGGTTGACGTCGGAGAAGAGGTGCTGGGCGCCGTGGCTCTTGCTGATCCCGGCGAGGCTGACCAGGCTCATCGGGTGGCGCTGTTGAGTCGGGCGCCGTGGGTGTCGAATCGCAGCCGGGTTGCCATCCCGGGGAGCCGCGTGGCGTTCCAGGCCTTCTCCACCGAATGGGCGAGGAGGGGCGTGTCGCAGATGGCCAGGACGGATGGCCCCGCCCCGCTCAGCGCTGCGCCGGCCGCGCCGTGCTGGTACGCGACCTCGATCAGCCGGGCAGAGTCGGCCAGCAGGGGCAGCCGGAAGGGCTGGTGCAGGCGGTCGTCCATCGCCTCGCGCAGGAGCGAGGCGTCCGAGGTGAAGATGGCGGTCGTCAGTAATGCGGCGCGCGCCGCCGCCGCGGCCGCATCAGCGTGCGGTACGGTCTGGGGCAGCACGGCGCGCATCTGGGCGGTCGGGCTCTCCGCCGCGGTCACGAAGATGACCGGGATCCACGACTCGGGCACCCGAAATCGGCGCAGCAGGGGTGGCTCGCCCAGGTCGCGCCCGACCGCGAGGGTGATCCCGCCGTACATCGCGGCGGCCACGTTGTCGGGATGTCCCTCCAGGGCCACGGCCAGCGCCAGCAGGTCGTCGGCGCCGGGTGCCTGTCTGCCGGCTGCCGCGCCGAGCAGCACCCCGGCCATGATCGCGGCGGCGCTGCTGCCCAGTCCGCGCGCGGCGGGAATCATGCTGCTGACCGAGATCCGCCACGCCCCGGCGCCGGACTCCGCGCCGTGGGCCGCGCGCAGCCCTTCGCGGAACCCGCGCAGCAGCATGTTGTCGTCCGGATCCGCGTCGTCGGGCGGGACCCCCTCGCCGTGTGCCTCGAGCACCACCCCGGCCTCGTCCGCGCGGTGCAACTCGGCTCGCAACTTCAGGGACAATGCCGCTGCAAAGCAGTCATAGCCGCTGCCAAGATTGGCGCTGCTGGCCGGCACCTCGACGCTGGCGATGGCGATGGACACAGACCGGAGTATATGGAGCACCGATGAGACGCCTGCTGAAGCTGCTGCTCGGCGCGCTGGCCGGGGTGATGGTCGCCGCGGCGATCACCAGGCGCCTGCGCCCATCGGTCGGTAACGAGGACGCCGACAGCCTCGACCTGGTGGCGATCTTCACCGGGTCCGAGCTCGACAGCCGCGCAGCCGCATTTGCGGGAGGGTCGATCCTGGCCTGGTTCGGCGTGTGCGTGGTGGACCTCCGCGACGCGACTGCCGGCCCGCAGATGGAGCTGGCCCTGACCTCGCTCTTCGGGGTGGTGGTGCTGACCGTTCCTCCCAGTTGGCGGGTGGAAACGAGCCGGATGGGGTTCGGCCCCATCGTCGTGGACGCGCCCGATCCGGAGTCGGCTGACGCGCCGGTCCTGCACCTGCAGATCCGCGCCTTCGCCGGCGTGGTGGTGGTCGATTCCACCGGTGCCGCGGACGACGACGAGCCGGTCGAGGATTAGGCCCGACCGACCTCGGCGTATCGGAAACAGTCCAGCGTATGGTCGTTGACCAGGCCGGCTGACTGCATGAAGGCGTAGACGATGGTTGGGCCCACGAACCGGAAGCCGCGCGCCCTCAAATCACGCGCGAGGGCCCGCGACAGGTCGGTCTGGGCGGGGATCTCTGACGGCGACCGCCAGGCGTTGACGATCGGCCCTCCATCCACGAACGACCACAGGTGGTCGCTCAGCCCGATGCCTGCATCGGCCATGGCCAGGACCGCTTGTGCATTCCCGATGCTGGCCGCGACCTTGGCCCGATTCCGGACGATCCCCGGGTCTGCCAGCAGGCGCTCCACGGCATCGGGCCCATAAGCCGCGATCCGCTCCACTGACCAGCCCTCGAAGGCGCGCCGGTAGCCGTCGCGCTTGCGCAGGATGGTCGACCACGACAGGCCGGCCTGAGCTCCCTCCAGGGTGAGCAGCTCGAAGAGCCGCGTGTCGTTGCGCAAGGGGACTCCCCACTCGGTGTCGTGGTACGTGACCATCGCCGGCTCGATGCCGGCCCACTCGCAGCGCTGCATCGAGGCAGGGTAGCGCGTGGCATCATCGGGGCGATGTCGATCGCGCTGCCGCTGAGAGCCCGCCTCGCAGCAGCGGCCGGGGCGTTTGCGGCGGTCGCCCGAAACCCCGCCCTGCGCCGGGTGGAGATCGCCTTCCTCGGCTTCTCGATGGCCGAATGGGCGACCTGGATCGCGGTCCTGGTGTACGCCCACGGGCGCGGGGGAGCCAGCGAGGTCGGGTTCGTGGCTCTCGTCCAACTGGCGCCGGCGGCCGTGGTGGCGCCGCTGGCTGCCTCGTTCGGTGACCGCTACCCACGAGAGCGCGTGCTGCTGGCCTCCTACCTCTTGCAGGCGGCGGCGATGGGTGGCATGGCGCTGAGCATCGCCGTGGAAGCGCCGGTCGTGGTGCTGTACGCCGCAGCGGTCGCGGCCAACATCGCCATCAGCCTGACGAGGCCGGTCCAGGCCGCGATCCTCCCGTCGCTGGCGCGCACCCCTGCCGAATTGACCGCGGCCAACGTGGCAGCGGGCAGCATCGAGACATCCGCAATCCTGATCGGCCCCGTCATCGTCGGGGTTGTGCTCCTGGCGGTGGGTCCCGGCCTGATCTTCGCCGCGTCCGCGATGGTGATGGTCGCCTCGTGCGCCCTGGTGGCGGGCCTTCCCCGCACCGCGTCTCCGCAGGCTGCCGCCCGCCGCGGCGAGGCTCCGGCTCCCGGATTGCGCGATGCATTCAGCGACGCGATCGCGGGCTTTGGGATGCTCGCCCGTGAGGACCGCCCGCGCTCGGTGGTGACGCTCATCGCATCGGCGTCGATCGTGTGGGGTGCCATCGACGTGCTGCTGGTGGTGCTCGCCATCGAACTGCTGACCATGGGCGAGTCCGGCGTCGGATTTCTGAATGCGGCGATGGGTGCCGGGGGACTGATCGGGGCGGCCTTCTCGGCATTCCTGGTTGGACGCCCGCGATTGGCCGTGCCGTTCGGGGCGGGCATCCTGCTGTGGGGCGCCGCCCTGGCCGGAGTCGGCTTCCTCCTCGTTCCGGCGATCTCGGTCACCCTGTTTGCGTTGGCCGGGATGGGTCGGGTGCTGATGGACGTTGCGGGCCGAACACTGCTCCAGCGCGTCTCGCCCGATGCGCTTCTGGCCCGCGTCTTCGGCGTGCTGGAGGGGGTGCACCAGGGATCGCTGGCCATCGGTGCAATCCTGGCTCCCATCCTGATCGCGGTCGCGGGCACACAAGGCGCCTTCGTGGCGATGGGGTTGGCGCTCATCGGATTCACCATGCTGAGCTGGCGACGCCTGCTGCAGGCCGATGCGGCCGGCGTCGTTCGACCCCGCGAACTCGCCGCCCTGATGAGCGTCCCGTTCTTCCGGCCACTGCCTGGAACGGCGCTCGAACGGCTTGCCGCGACCCTCATCCCGGTCAGTTGTGAGGGAGGCGAAGCAATCATCACCCAGGGCGCTCCCGGCGATCGGTTCTACATCATCGCCAGCGGCGAGGTGGTCGTCACCCTGGACGGGATGCCCGTCCGGGTCATGGCAGCAGGTGAGTCATTCGGCGAGATCGCCCTGCTCCGCGACGTGCCGCGCACGGCTACCGTGCTGGCCGTCGGAGCGGTTGAGCTGCTTGCACTGGACCGCCATCATTTCGTGGAAGCGGTGACAGGCCAGCCGGCCAGCGCGGTGGCCGCCGACGAGGTGATCCACGCCCACCTGGAAGTGCCGACTGGCAGGGGAGGTTCCACCGATGCGCGCCCGTGAACTGGGGATCGTGATCGGGCAACTTTCGCCCGGTCCGCTGAACGCGATCACGGACGTCGCCGGCGTCCGGGTGGGGCACACCACCCTGATTCGGGGGGAGGGTGCGCTGCGGGTGGGCGAGGGACCGGTGCGCACCGGGGTGACGGTCATCTTTCCGCACGAGGGCGACCCCGGGCACGAGCCGGTATACGCCGGCGATCACGTGCTGAACGGCAACGGCGAGATGACCGGGCTGCTCTGGCTGCGCGAGTCGGGGATGCTCAGCACTCCCATCGGACTGACCAACACCCACAGCGTGGGGACCGTCCACCAGGCGCTGGTGGCGGCGTCGAGCGCAGGCCGCAATCCCGGGGCGGCGACCTGGGCGCTGCCGGTCGTGGCCGAGACGTGGGATGGCTACCTCAACGATATCGACGGTCAGCACGTCCGACGCGAGCACGTCTTCGAAGCCATCGCCGCCGCCTCGGGCGGACCGGTCGCGGAAGGCAACGTGGGCGGTGGGACCGGGATGAAGGCGTTTGGCTTCAAGGCGGGGATCGGGACCGCCTCGCGCGTCGCCGGCGTCGGGCTCGAGCGCTGGACGGTGGGCGCCCTGGTGCAGGCCAACTTCGGGATCCGTGAGCGGCTGCGCGTGGACGGGGTGCCGGTCGGTCGGCACATCTCGCGCGAGGACGTCCCCGGCCCGGACAAGGTCGCCGGGTCGATCATCGTGATCATCGGCACCGATGCGCCGCTCCTCCCTCATCAGTGCCGCCGACTCGCGCAGCGCGCGGCGCTGGGGGTGGGCAGGGCCGGCGGCGGCGGCGAGCCATCATCGGGCGACCTGATGCTCGCGTTCGCGACCGGCAACCGTGGCCTGCGCGGCGAGGACGTCGAGGGTGCGCCGTCCAGCTACGCGGTGCGGACCCTCAACGACGACCTGCTGGGCGAGTTGTACTGGGCGACGATCGAGGCCACCGAGGAGGCAATCCTCAACGCTCTGCTGGCTGCGGAGACGATGACCGGCCGCGACGGGACCACCTTCCACGCCCTGCCCCATGACCGACTGGTCGAGGTGATGCGCCAGCACGGGCGGCTCGCCGGCTAGGTGCTCAATTGCCCCGGATCGCGGCTCGGATGGCGGAGGGCGCCCCGGCGACGGGAACCGCGTTCACAGGTTCGCCTGACACGATGTCGGGGTCCTTCAAGCCATGGCCGGTCAGGATGCACACCACCACCTCTGTACGCCCGATCCGCCCGTCGGCAGCCATCCGGGCCACGCCGGCCACCCCTGCCGCCGAGGCGGGTTCGCAGAAGACCCCTTCGCTGCGCGCGATCCGTGCCTGCACGGCCAGGATCGCCTCGTCGCTCACCGATTCGATCGCGCCACCCGATTCGTCGCGCGCCGCCAGCGCGCCCGCCCACGACGCGGGGTTGCCGATCCGGATGGCGGTTGCCGCGGTCCTCGGGTCCGCCACCGGCGCGCCGCGCACGATCGGCGCGGCGCCATCGGCCTGGAAGCCGAGCATCCTGGGTCGAGCGCCGATCCGGCTGAAGCCAGCCCAGGCCGCAGTGATGTTTCCGGCGTTGCCGACCGGCAGGGCAACGCTGTCTGGCGTCGCGCCCAGGTCGTCCACAATCTCGAATGCGACCGTCTGCTGGCCGAGCAGCCGGTCCGGGTTGATCGAGTTGACGACCACCGCCTCGCCCTCCTCCCCGATGCGGCGGACCGCCTCCAGGGCGGCATCGAAGTTGCCATCGATGGGTACCAGCCGCGCGCCGGCCGCGATTGCCTGGGCCAACTTGCCGCGGGCCACCGCCCCGGCCGGCAGCACCACCACGCAGGCCAGCCCGGCGGCGGCGGCATAGGCGGCAGCCGAGGCACTGGTGTTGCCGGTTGAGGCGCAGATCACGGCGCGTGCGCCGTTGGCCAGGGCCCGGTTGACGGCGAGGACCATCCCCCGATCCTTGAATGAGCCGGTCGGGTTGGCGCCCTCGACCTTGAGGTAGAGGCGGTCAAGGCCGAGTTCCGGCCCCAGCCGCCGCGCGTGGAGCAGCGGCGTACCGCCCTCGCCCAGGGTGATCGGGAAGGCCTCGCCGGGCGCTGCGAGCCGGTCGCGGTAGCGCTCGAGCAGGGGCTGGGCGGGCATCGGCCGAGTATGCCCCATGCATGGTGAGTGGTCCGTGCTGCACGACCGCACGACTGCACGACGCCGGTTGACGCCGGCGCGCCTACGGATGCCCGAAGGCGGCGCACGGACCGGGATCGGGGCGGCAATCCCCCGCCCGAGGCCAAGGCTAATCCCTAGAAGACTCGTACGACCGCCGAACATGCGGGCAACGCCGGAATCGAGCACATCAGGGGCCGGGTGACCCCTCGAGCGCCTCAGACAACCGCCGAGGCGGGCCTTACTGGCCCCGGCCGCGCCTCGTCGGTCGTACCAGTGCCCTGGTGAATAGCCCGCGCCACGGAAGCCTGGACCCGCCCTGGACCCCCCTACCCGGTGAGCGCCTCGTGGACGATCCGCGTCTGCTCGGCGGCGTGCGCAGCGGGGTAGCCCTCCGCCGGACGAGAGCGCTCGGGGCGGCTGACGTCGCCGAGCGGGATGCGGAACGGGACCAGGGCCCGGATCTTGGGCAGCACGAACTTGCGGGCGCCCATGTTGCGCGGCTCCTCCTGGACCCACGCCACGCGCTCGACGCCGGGGTAGCGCGCCAGCACCGCGCCCAGCTCGTGGGAGGGAAACGGGTAGAGCTGCTCGCAACGCACGATGGCCAGGTCCGCGACCGCGGCACGCTCCGGCGCAAGCGCTAGGTCGTAGTAGACCTTGCCGCTGCACAGCACCACGCGGCGCACGGCCGCCGGGTCGGCGGCGGTCATCGGGTCATCCAGCACCGATGCAAAGGCACCATCGGTCAGGTCGGCCAGGCGTGAGCCTGCCTCCGCCAGGCGCAGCAATGACTTGGGGGTCATCACCACCAGAGGACGCAGGTCCCGATGCAGCCCCTGGCGGCGCAGCAGGTGGAAGTACTGCGCGGCGGTGGTGGGGTAGACGACCCGGATGTTGCCCTCCGCGCCGAGGGCCAGGAAGCGCTCCAGTCGCGCGGAGGAGTGCTCGGGGCCCGATCCCTCGTAGCCGTGCGGCAGCAGCAGCGTGAGCCGCGAGGTCTGGCGCCACTTGGCCAGCCCGGCGATCAGGAACTGGTCGATGATGATCTCCGCCCCGTTGACGAAGTCGCCGTACTGCGCCTCCCACAGGACCAGCGCCTCGGGCGCGGTGACCGCGTAGCCGTACTCGAAGCCCAGGCACGCGTACTCGGAGAGCGGGCTGTTGTGCAGCTCGATGCTGGCCCGCGAGCTCGAGAGTTGCTGGAGGGGGAAGAACGTCTCGCCGGTCCTGGTGTCGTGCAGCGCGGCGTGGCGCTGGCTGAAGGTCCCGCGCACGGTGTCCTGCCCGGTCAGTCGGATCGGGACGCCGTCCGCCAAGAGCGAGGCGAAGGCCAGCGCCTCGGCGTGGGCCCAGTCCACCGCCGCGCCGTCGCCGTCGAACGCATCGCGGCGGCGAGCGAGCTGGCGGGCCAGCTTGGGGTTGACCGCGAAGCCCTTGGGCCAGCGCACCAGGTCGGCGTTGAGCGCGCGCAGGGTGTCGGCCGGGACGGCGGTAACCGGCTCGGGCGTCTCCTCGGCTTCGAGCGACTCCGCGCCGCGGTCGAGTTGCCGTTCGGAGTGCGCGGCACGCACGGCCGCCTGGCGCGCGGCGAGGTCCGCCGCCACCTCCGAGACCCAGCCCTCCGCCTCGGCCTGGGTCACCACTCCGGCCGCGGTCAGCGCCTCGGCATATCGGGCCCGCACGCCCGGCTGCTGGGCGATGGCCGCGCTGCGCATCGGCTGGGTATAGGCCGGCTCGTCGCCCTCGTTGTGCCCGAAGCGGCGGTACCCGACCAGGTCGATCAGCGCGTCACCGTGGAACCGCTCGCGGTAGAGCGTGGCCAGGCGGGCCGCAGCCAGGCAGGCCTCGGGATCGTCGGCGTTGACATGGATGATCGGGACGTCGAAGCCCTTGGCCAGGTCCGAGGCGTGGGTCGTGGAGCGCGCGTCGGACGGCTCGGTGGTGAAGCCGACCTGGTTGTTGGCGATCAGGTGCAGCGTGCCGCCGGTGGCGTACCCGCGCAGGCGGGCCAGGTTGAAGGTCTCGGCCACCACGCCCTGGGCGGCGAAGGCGGCATCACCGTGGATCAGGATCGGGACGGTGCGGTCCGGATCGACGCTCCCCGAGCCGGTTGATCGGTCCGTCTGCTGGGCCCGGGCGTGCCCCTCGACCACCGGATCGATGGCTTCCAGGTGGCTCGGGTTGGGTGAGAGCGTGACGTGGATACTGCCGCCCGGGACCGGGTAATCGCCCTCTGCCCCGAGGTGGTACTTGACGTCATCGGTCCCGCCCTTCGCAGCGCGGGCGTCGGCGCCGGAGCGACCCGCCTCGAATTCGGCCAGCACACCCTCCAGCGGCACGCCAACGATGTGGGCGAGCACGTTGAGGCGGCCGCGGTGGGCCATCCCGAGCACCGCGTCGCGCGCGCCGGCGGACGCGGCATCGACCAGCATCTGCTCCAGCATCGGGACCATGGCGTCGAGGCCCTCGATGCTGAAACGCTTCTGGCCCAGGTAGGCCCGATGCAGGAAGTGCTCCAGGCTCTCCACCTCGGTCAGGCGCCGCAGCAGGGCGCGTTGTTCGTCGGCGGTGAGGGGCGCGCGGTGCAGGTCCGATTCGATCGCCTCGCGCAGCCAGGCGCGCTCGTCGTGGGAGGCAATGTGCTCGACCTCGTACGCGATCGTGCCGCAGTAGCGCCGCCGCAGTTCGGGGAGCGCCTCGGCCAGCGTGGCGCCGGGGACGTGGATCCCCAGCACCTCGGCCGGAATGGCGGCCAGGTCGGCCTCGGACAGGCCGTGGGTGGCCGGCTCCAGCGCGGGATCGCCGGCCGGCGGCGATCCCAGCGGGTCCAGCGTGGCCGCGAGATGGCCGAAGGACCGATGGGCGTGGACCAGCGCCATCCCGGCCGCGACGGTCTGCATCGCCGGCCATGGAGCTGGCGCAACGGCGATCCTGACCTCGCCCGCCGCGAGGCCGAGCGAGCCAAAGACCGCCTCGTAGAAGCCGTCGGCTCCCGTGAGCAGCCTCTCGATCCGGCGCAACAAGGCCCCCGACTCCGCCCCCTGGATGATCCGATGGTCGTAGGTCGAACTGATGGTCATCACCCGCGCGTCCCCCGTGCCGCGGATCGTGCCGGTGGCCAGGATCAGGCCCTGGCCGGGCATCAGGCGCGGGACCGAGGCGCTGGTCCCGAGCGTGCCCGGGTTGGTGAGGGTCACGCTGGCCCCGGTCATGTCATCGGGCGAGAGGCGGTTGGAGCGTGCCGCCTCGACCACCGCCTCGTATCGGGCATGGAAGGCCCCGAAGTCCATTCGATCCGTGCCACGGATCACCGGCACCACCAGGAAGCGCTGCCCGTCCGCGCGCTCCACGTCCACCGCCAGGCCCAGGTTGATCCCGATGGGCGGCACGCGGTACGGCTGGCCGGCGACCTCCAGGTAGGCGTGGGCGAGCTGGGGCTGCTCGGCCAGCGCGCGCACCGCGGCGTAGCCGACCAGGTGGGTGAAGCTGATTCGCCGCTCCCCGCCGGCCGCCTTCAGTTCCGCCCGTCGCGCCTCCAGGATCGCCACCGGCAGCTCGCGGAAGCTGGTGGCGGTGGGGACCGCCAGGGATGCGGCCATGTTGGCGGCCAGGCGCGCTGCCGGCCCTCGGATGGGGACCGCCCCCGGCGGCGGCTCGACGGGCTCGGCGGGGCCCGGAGCGCTTGGCCCCGGCACCGAGGGTGAGGGGCGGTTCGGTTCAAAGCCGCCCTCGCCTCGATCGAAGAGGCGCCGCCACTCCGGCTCCACCGATGCAGGGTCGCGGGCGTACTCCGCGTAGCGCTCCGCCACGTAGCCCGCGTTGACGCCCTCGAGGGCGAGGTCGATCGGCGCGGGCTGGTCGGGTTCGGAAGGCGGCATGGCGCCGCTAAGGATAGGCGGCTCAGCTTCCGGCGAGGGCCCGCCGCATGATCACGTGCCCGGCCTTGCGCCGATCAACCTCGGTGAAGCCGGCCCGCACGAACATGGGCAGGCTTCCGGTGAAGACGTTGCTGTCGGGCGCGCGTCCGCCCGAGGTGTCCACCGGGTAGGCCTCGATGACCCGCGCGCCACGCGACGCAGCGTGGGCGATCGCTCCAGCGAGCAGTCCACCCGCGACCCCCTTGCCGCGCTCGGAGCGGGGGATCCAGAAGCAGACGATCGACCAGACGCCCGGGTCATCGGCCTCCTCAGGGGGCGGACCCAGCGCACGAGAGCGGAGCAGCCGCCCGTAGTCCAGGCGCGGGGCGATGCTGACCCAGCCCACCGCTAGCTCGTCCCGGTAGCCGAGCAGGCCCGGTTCTCGGCCTGCGTCCACCGCTTCGTGGATCAGGGCCCGGTTGCCGGCGCCGCGCTGCTCGATGCCCGCGCTGAACGCGGCGCCGGTTTGGCGCCACCAGGTGCACCAGCAGTTCGAGAACGCGCCACTGCGGCCGAAGAAGGTCGCCAACTCCTCCCACCGGTCCGGGGTGACCGGCCGGACGCTCAGTTCCACGACCAGATCAGGTCTCCGGGTCCGATTTCGCGGAAGGCTCCGGCGCGACCGCGGCCTCTGCTGGCGCGGCCGGCGTCTCCGAGGCTTCGACCGGCGGGGTCGCGGCGGACTCGGCCGCCGCCACGGCCTGGGAGGCCTCGGATACCTGCGGAGCTGGGGTCCACGGCTGGTCCCAGGCCGGCGCACGCCGGGTCGTCAGCCCGCGGAGCAGGACCAGCACCCCGATGACCACGATGGCCGCGGGCATGACCCACGCCGGCAGCGGCCAGCGATCACCGGACAGGCCGATGATCCCCTCGAAGAAGATGAAGCCCACCGCGAACAGGGTGAGCCCGGTGACCACTGTCCAGAAGCCGCCGCGCGCCATCTTGCGGTCGCGCGAACGGGTGCCGTACAGCAGCATCCCGAGGCCGCTGCCGCCAGGGCCGACCAGCGCCCAGGCATACGCCCAACTCTCGTAGTGGTCGTAGAGCTCCTGGTAGAGCAGGATCAGGCCGACCGTGGTCACGATGCTGCCCGCGACTGCCAGGCCCGGCCCGGAGCGCTGGGTGAGCCCCACCGTCAGCAGGGCCAGGCCGGGGAGGATTACGAACACGGGCCAGCCCCATTCGGCGACATCGGTCCCCAGTTGCTGGCCGATGAAGAAGAGCAGCCCGAGCACGATCAGGAGGACGCCCACGCCGACCGCCCCCGAGCTTCCGGAGCGGCCCGAGGCCGGCGAGTTCTCGTTCATGGAGCGATCCTACGCCTCGTCCAGAACTCGTTGCAGGGTGTTGCGGTCCACGCCTCGCCCGGTCAGGACAACGACGACGTTGCGCCCTGCCAGGTGGCCCAGCCCTGCTCGGAGCGCCGCGATCCCGAGCGCAGCGCTGCCCTCCAGGGCGAGCGCGTGGGCGTCGATCGCCCAGCGCATCGCATCGGCGATCTGATCCTCGTCCACGATCACCATCTCGTCCACCAGTTGGCGGCACATCCGCCAGGTCAGGCTGTCGCGCTCCACGTTGCCGGCCACGCCATCGGCCAGGGTCGGCGCGATCGGCATCGGCCTGGTGGACCCTGAATGCAGGAACGCGTACAGGGGCGGGCTGGCTGAGGGCTGGACCCCCACCAGGCGCAGTCCGGGGTTCATGGCCCGGGCGTACAGGCCCATCCCCGATATCAGACCGCCGCCGCCGACCGGAACCACCAGCGCGTCGCACTCGGGCCAGTCGTCGAGGATCTCGGCCGCGACGGTGCCCTGCCCAGCGATCACCTCGGGGTCGTTGTAGGGCGGCACGTAGGTCGCGATCCCCGCCTCGTCCCGGCGCCTAGCCTCGCCCTCGGCGTCGTCAGAGTCGCGCCCGAAGACCTCCACCGTGCACTGGTCCGACTCCAGGGCGCGCAGCCGTTCCAGCTTGGCCGGCGAGACCGATGCCCCGACCAGCACGGTCAGGGTCATGCCGTGCCTGGCCGCGGCGTCAGCGGTGGCGATCCCGTGGTTGCCCGATGACGCGGTCACCAGCACGGTGTCCGGCCGTTCAGCCGCGATCCTGCCCACCAGGTTGTGGGCGCCGCGGATCTTGAACGAGCCGGTCGGCTGGAGGAGTTCCAACTTCAGCCTAACCTCGGCCGCGCCACTCTCCGTCGCCAGCCGAGGGGAGGGCTCGAGGGGGGTATGCAGGGCGATCCCGCGCAGCGCGTGGCGCGCGGCAATCACGTCGCCCAGGATCGGGTACCGCGGCATCGGGGAAGTATGCGGCCGTCACCGGTGGCCGGGGGTGCGGTCAGGCCGCTTCGGGGCCGGTGCGAGCGGTGTGCAACTGGCGGCTGATCCGCATCAGGGCGCCGAGACGGTCAGTCGCCCGGGTCCGCTCGGCTGGGGTTGCCGGGTGGCGCAGGGTGTAGTCGATCTCGTGCTTGTGCCGGGTGGCGGTGGTGAACAGCTCCTCGACCCGGTGCCAGAGCTCCGCATCCGGCTCGCGGGCGAGGACCTGGGCCCGGGCATCCAGGATGTCGAGGTAGTACGAGGTCGCCAGCCGGTCGAGGTCGAGCTGGGCGCCGCGCTCCCACGGCTCGGGAGGCCCGCCGAAGCCGTAGCGGTGCCATTCGCCGAGGGTGGTGGTCTGGCTCATCGGTGCGTGCTCGTCCTCTTCTGCGTCGTAGGTGCCCATGCATGCGACGATATCGGTGACCGGGCGCAGGCGGAAGCGGTCGCATGGTCCGGGCACCCCGGTACCCAAGGGCCATGCGAAGGGGCGTGCGGGGTGCTTTGGTAGAATCGCCGGGCCTCGTTGGGGCGTGGCCAAGCGGTAAGGCGCCTGACTCTGGATCAGGAGATCGAAGGTTCGAATCCTTCCGCCCCAGCCAGACCCGAGTTGGCCAGCGCGCTCAGACGCCTACCAGGTGACAGGCCAGCAGCGCGACCGCTGCGCTGGCGGGCGCGGCCCATTCAAGCGGAAGCGAGCGGCGGCGCGCAGCCGGTTCGCCGCGGCCCCACGCTACCAGTTCGCCGATGCGGACCTCCGCGGCGGTCGAGAAGGCGCTTGCGGCAACGGGGGAATAGGGAGCGCACTTGAGGAGCGCGGACGCCATAGTCGCTGGAGGCACGCCAGCGCGGACGGCAGCGGCATCCGCCTCGATTTCCAGGGCTGCCAACCGCGCCAGCAGCGCGCGACGGACCGGCGGTAGCCAGCCGAGCGTGCGGTGCCAGGCCTCCAGCACCAGGCCGCGGAGGGGTGCGAGCGTGGTGCGGTGATGCCACTCGTGGAGCACGACCCCGCGCAGCTCACCGTCATCGAGAATGCCGACCAGCGGCGGGCTGAGGTAGATCTGCGGCCTGAGGAGGCCGATGACAAAGGCTGCGGGCGCGCTGTCAGCGAGGATCCGTACCGTCGTTCCACCCACGCTGGCCTCTTGGCTCCGAAGGGTGAGGCGCCTTGAATGCAGCAGCGTCGAGCGTGCGGCGCGCGCCACGTGCACCAGCCAGACGGCGAGGAGGGAGGCCGACGCCATCTCGGCGGCGAGCATCGGATCGCTGCCGGTGACGGAGGAAAGCACCGCGCAACCCGCGATCACCAGCCCGGCAACGATCGCAACTCGCAGCACGCTGCTGGCCCCGGTCACCCTGCGGCGACCTCCCGGCCGGCCCGGTGGCGCCGGGCGAGTTCGATCAACTCGTTCCGCAGGCCAGGATCTATGTCGCCCAGCCGCGTCGCGAAATGGCGCAGGGCCGCATCTCCGAAACGGGCGATGACCTTGTCGACGGCCTCCTCGCTGGTCGCGTCAACGAGCTGCGCTTCGGAGAAGACCGCATGGTACAGGGCGACCCTGCCCCGCCGGCTGCGTTCGACCAACCCGCGTTCCCGCAGCCGCGACAGGATGGTGGTGACGGTCGTGTAAGCCGGACGTCGGTCCCCGTCCCTGAGGCGCTCGACTACCGCTCCCACGGGCGCTTCGCCCGCGGACCACAGGACGCGCATGATCGCTGCGCCGAGCGGACCGAGGACCGCATCGACCGTTGGCCCCTCCGGAGTGGACGCCCGCTCACCCATCGCCGACAGCCTAGCAGGCGCGTATGCTCGCTCGACGATGCAGGGGCAGCGCTCAGCCTAGCAGCCTATGGCTGTGGTGGCGGACCGAGCAATTCCGCCAGGAGGTCGACCATCTGATCGGGCGGCAGCTCCCCGGGGACCTCCCGGATGACAGTGCCGCGGGCGTCGACGAAGTAGTGGCGGGGCAGGCCGAACTGCGGGCTCCAGCGGTAGTAGGTATCGAGGGTCGGGTCGAGCAGGATCGGGTAGGTGATGCCATAGCGGTCGACGAACCGGCGCACCGCGGATGGCTCCTCGCCGAAGTCGACGCCGAGGATCAGCAGCTGATCGCCGTACGCATCGGCCAGGCGTTGCATCATCGGCATCTCGGTGCGGCAGGGCGGGCACCAGGTGGCCCAGAAGTTGACCCACACCAGGCGTCCACGCCCGTCGCTCAGCGTCCAGCGCTGGCTCTCGAGGTCGGTGAGGTCCAACGCCGGGGCGGGCTGGCCGACCAGGCGGCTGGCCTGGGCGCCGCCGCCACCGAGCGGGATCAGGACCAGCACCAGGAGCAGTCCGGAGACCACGAGAATGAGCCCGCCCCACAGCAGGGAAGCGCGCCTGCGGCGCGGTGACCGCCTGGTCATTCGCGTCGCCGGCTGGCGGGGCTGAGCCGCTCGGCAATCTCGTCGGCGAGGCGCTTGAGTTCAGCCGTCGGGTCGTCGAAGTGCTCCGCCCGCAGCGCCACCCGCAGGCGGTCGCCTGCCGCGGCCAGGCTGACCCGGCGCCGGGGAAAGTAGACGGCGAGCGCCAGGGAGGCAACGAGCAGGCCGCCGCCCACGAACAGCACCCCCATGCCCGGATCGCGGCGCGACAGGAAGGTGACGTAGGCCTCGTACCCCCGCACCGTGACCCAGGTCGGGCCGATTCGCTGTCGCTCCCCGGGCACGACGACGACCGACTCGAGCACCTCGGGCCCACGCGCGGCGGTAACCCGCAACCGGTTGGCCGCCGCGTCCTCGAGGACCGCGCCGAGGGTGATGCCCAATCCCGGGAGTTCGAGGAACGGAGCCCGGCCGCCGGTCGATGGTCCCCCGAGCGCCAGGAAACCGTCGAACTGAGTCCCACCCCCCAGGTCCTCGACGCGCAGTTCGACAGCCGGCCCGTAGGTCCAGGCGTGGACCAGGAAGCCGTCGAAACTTCCCGGCTGGTTCACCTGCAGCACGGCCTGGCGGACGGCCCGGCCGTCGCGGACGAAGGTCACGTAGGTGTCGAAGCGCAACGGTGCCCCCGTCGGGTCGAAGGCCGCGTCAAGGCGATCGAGGCGGACGGCGGCGGTCGCGCCGGCGCGCGGTGCGGAGAGCAGCGACTGATCACCGGGAAAGAGCCCGAAGCGCGTCTCTTCGGCGAAGGCCGTGCCAATCCCGGCGCCGACGATCAGCAGGACCAGCGCGAGGTGGCTGGCCAATCCGGCAAGCCGGCTGTGGCCGTGACGAACGCCGTGAATGGCCCAACCGCCGCGCTGCTGCCGATCGGCAATTCGGTAGCCGCGGCGGCGCAGCAGATCGGCGACGGCCGTGCGCTGGGTCGGTGTAGGCGGAGCAGGCAGCGCCACCCACAGCGATTGGGTGCCACCACCCTCGGGCAGCGGCCCCGGCCGCCGCCATTCGCGCCAGGCCGTGGGCAGGCGGACGGCGACGCCGGCAATGCCCGAGGCCAGAACCAGGCCCAGGAGTCCAAGGTATGCGGGCGTATCGAGCAGCCAACTGCGCTGCGGATGAGCACCGAAGAGGTTGAAAGCGGCGGCCACCGCCAGCAGCACGCCCGCCAATCGGGCGTCGCCCAGGAGCCGCAGGACACGTTCCGTCCAGGCCGCCGTGCGGTCCAGCGTGTGGACGATGACCGCCCGGGGCGCGACGCGGGCCATTGCTAGACGCCGGAGTAGCTGTGCTGGCCTGGGATGATGAGATTGGCGGCGAGGTATGTGAACAGGATGGCCCCGAAGCCGAGGACAATCAGCCACGGCGCGAAGGCCCCCCAGCGATCGTGGCGCCCGGCAAGGTGGAGGTAGCCCAGGTAGATCAGCAGGGTGGCCGCCGCCGCCAGCTCCTTGGGGTCATTGTTCCAGTAGGAGCGCCAGGCGAGGTTGGCCCACAGCGCGCCGAGCAGGATGGCCAGGGTCAGCACCGGGAGGCCGAACAGCACCGCACGATGTGCCGCCGCGCGGCTGATCTCGACCGGTGGCAGCCACGCCAGCCGCCCGCTCCGCGCGCGTTGCGCCAGCTCAGCCAGGGCCGCGACCCCGGCAATGGCGTAGATCCCGTAGGCAAGCATGGCAGCTCCGACGTGGACGGACAGGAAGAAGGGAGTCTGCAGCGCCGGCGGGAGGGGTCGAACAATTGCGGGCAGGGTGAGGCTGTAGGCGACAAGGGCAGCAGCTACCAGCGCCGCTAACGGGGCAAGGCCGCGAATCGGGAGGCGCCGCTCGAGAGCGAGGTAGGCCAGCAGCCCGGCCGCGGCGAACGCCTGGTTGAACTCGTACATGTTCGACCAGGGAGCGTGGCCGACCCGGAGCGCCCGCACCAACAGTGCGGCGAGCAGGAAGGCCAAGCCCAACAGCACGCCCGCATGTGCGATGCTGGGCCGCGACCGACCGACGACGGCCGGTCCGATGGCAGGGCCGTTGACGGCTGCTGGCACGCGCAACGCCCCAATCACGGCAACCAGCACCCCGGTCAGGGTGCCGCCGAGCAGCGCCATCAGCGCGGCGGCAAGCAGCGCAGTTTCCATACTCTATCGCTCTCGCTTGATGGCCCTAGGACGCCGTTGGCTGCGGCTGAGTTCCGGATGGTTCCGGCCCCGGCCAGCTCGCCCCACCATCTCGGGAGCGGTAGAAGCGCGTGGCCTCGTCGACGACCACCACGAGCATTGGATCATTGGGCGCCACGCTGACGGCCAGGGCGACAGCTACGAACGCGGTCAGTTGCCACGACGCGCCCGCATCGGTCGAGTGACGGAGTCCGGTGCTCGTGGCAGCGTACAGCGCACTGCCGTCCGCCGCGGCCGCCAAACCACCCGCCAGCGGTGCGCCCGGGTAGGCGAGCGGCTCCCAGCTCACCCCGCCATCGCGGCTGCGGACGAGCCCCTGTTGCCCGACCGCGAGGAGGACGGCAGCGTCGCCCTCACGGTAGGCAGCCAGGAATCCCCAGTTCCCCGGCTGGCGAAGGGTGAAATGGCGCCCGGCATCGGTCGTCTCGAACAGTCCGAAGCCGGCGACAAAGGCCCAGGCATGTGCGGCATCGCCGGGATCCATCGCGAAGGCGTGGAGGTCGAGGCTCGGGAGGTCGTTCGGGACAGGCTGCCAGGTGTCACCATCGTCGGTGCTCTCGAGGTACACGTCGTGTCCCGCAATCTGGAGGCGACGCTCGCCGAAGCGAACGTTCATCGCATCCGCCCCCAGGACGGTCGTGGCCTGCCAGCTGCGCCCGCCATCGCGCGACTCAAGCAGCCCACCGTGATGGCCGAAGTAGAGGCGCGACGCATCGGTCGGGTCGATTGCGACCGAGTGGACGTCGGCCGTGCCCAGCGTCGACCAGGGTACCGCCTCGCCCTCGTTGGCCCACGGCCCGATAACGACCACGCCGGCGATGGCGATTGCCAAGAGGCCTCCGGCAATCAGGATCGGCAACGCTCCACGCCGCCGGCGCCGTCCGCCCGCCGCCGCGGCACGCCGCGCGGACCCCCGGCCAGGCTGGAGCCTTCGCGCGGAGTGCTTTCGATCCATGCGCTACAGCAGCCAGGTGCACAGCGCGGAGACCGCAACCACGCCGCCCGCGGCGTCGCCGCAGTGGGCGAGATACACCGGCACCGGCGCCACGACGCGGGGTGCGACCAACGAGATGACGCCCGCCACGAAGGCCGGGCCAAGTCTGACGTCCATCGGTCCCAGTTCCGCCTTGGAATGCTCCTGCTACAGTAGTGTAGTGGCTAGGCCGTACGACCCAGTCGTCCCGAAGGTGAAGGGCGCGAGGCGGGCGGGTGCGACCCACCGCCATCCAGTCCACGTCTCGGAGGAGTCATGATCTCGCACGGGCCACGCCGCCGTCTCCTCATCATCGGATTCGCTGGCCTGCTGGCAGCCTGCGCGCCGAGTGGCGGGGGCCCCCAGCCCACTGAGCAGGGGCCGCGCACCGTTCGGGTTCAGATGACCGAGTTGCGCTTCGAGCCCGCGGAGTTCGTCGTGCAGGCGGGGGAGACGGTGCGATTCGAGGTCACGAATGCCGGGCAGATCGTCCATGAGTTCCTGATCGGCGACGCGGCCGCGCAGGAACAATTTGAGATGGAGATGTCAGGGGGCGACGGCGTGGCGCACGACACCGATGCGGGGGTCAGCGTCGAGCCGGGCGAGAGCGAGACGTTCTCGTTCACGTTCGGTGAAGCCGGTCAATTGCTGGCCGGCTGCCATGAGCCCGGCCACTTCGATGGCGGAATGGTGGCCACGATCACGGTACAGGGCTGATCTCCGCGGCTGCGAAGGGCGGCCCACCAGGCGGCGCTGGCTGACGGGCCACCCAAGTCCGGCCTCGACCACGAGGAGCGTCGACGGGCACGGCGTCGGTCAAGCACGGTCGTAATGACGGGAGACCGATGGCACGAAAGATGGGTCGCAAGGCCCGATCAAGGCAGTCTGCGGGTGCGGTGCCGCGGTCCAGCAGGCAGCGTCCCGGCGCGGGTGGTCATGCCCCCGGGACAGCCGGAGAAGCCGGGGGCCCGGTCGAGCCGGAGGCGCTTTCGGCCACCCACTGGTTCGAAAACGGCGGCGAGGGTGATGATCGGCCGTACTCGGCAACGGTCCGGTTCAGCGGGCATCGGGTTGGGGTCCACGGCAGGCCCGGACCGCGGGACGCGTTCGTGAAGGAGGAGACCGTCGACGGCATCGTCCGCGGTAGCGGCCCCGTGTCGCTGACGACGTGGGTGTACGGCCTCCAGCCCGGGGAGTGGACCGTGACCGCCAGCCTCGTCCCGGGCGCCGGCCCCGCGGCCGGGAAGGGGGGTTCCGATCATTGGAGCCGGATTGGCGCACAGGCGCTCCCGGCGGCGTCCTGGTCGTGGCTGCGCCGGTCGCTCTCGGCTGGGCCGGCCACGCCGATCAAGACGCGCCCGTCGCCGTTCGTGCGCCTGACCCGCGTGCCCGCTGTCATCCACGGCAGCTGGTCCGCCATGATTGCCCTGGGGATCCTCGTCGGCGTTGTGGTCCAGTCCGCGATCCTTGCCCGTTCGAACGTCTCCGTCGGGCAGGCGTTGATCATCGACGCGGTCGCGCTTCTGGGCGGCCTGCTGGTCGCCAAGCTGTGGTACCTGGCCTTCCGCCCACGCACCGCAAGACGGGAGCCGATCACCGAGGGCTGGACCGTGGATGGACTGCTCGCAGGTGCGGTCGTGGTTGGGCTCGCCGTGATGCTGGCGCTGGATCTGCCGCCCGGCGCGGTCCTGGATGCCAGCGCCCCGGCCCTGTTCACCGGCGTCGCGATCGGGCGACTCGGGTGCTTCTTTACCGGGTGCTGTGCGGGTCGGTGCACCCGTTCCCGCTGGGGCCTGTGGTCCTCAGATCGACGAGTGGGCGCGCGCCGGGTGCCGACCCAACTCCTGGAATCGGCTGCCGGCCTCGCCATCGCCGTGGGGTCTTCGGTCCTGCTGCTGCAGGTCGCACCGATGATCGCCGGCACCGTCTTCGTGGCTGCCGCCAGCAGTTACATGCTGGTCCGCCAGGCCCTCCTGCGGCTACGGGCGGACCCGCACAATTCGACCAGGGCGCGGGTTACCGCCGCCATCGCCGCCATCGTCCTGCTTGGCGACCTCGCGCTCATCCTGGTAGGCCCGACCCTGGGAGCCGGCGTCTGACCCTCGGGTGGCGCCGCCCCGCCGGCGCAACGTGCCGGGAGCCCGGCGTCGGCCGCGCATCTCAGCCAGGGTGGCGCCCCGCAACACGGTGAGCAGCGCGTCCTGCGCCGCAAAAAAGAAGCGATGGATGGCGCACTCACCCGTCCCGCTCGCACTCCGGCAAGCCTCGTCGCGCAGCACGCAGGTGGCCCGCCGGCTGTCGCCCTCGACTGCCTCGATGACCTCGAGCAGGCTGATTAGCTCAGCGGGCCGGGTGAGGTGATAGCCCCCTGAACGTCCGGCGCGAGCCCGCACCAGGCCGGCATGTGCCAGGTCGCTCATCACCGCGGGCATAAATCGGGTGGGGATCGACATCGCTTCGGCGAGCGACCTGGCGCTCAAGACCTCGCCGTCGGGGACGGCGCTCAGCGCCAGCATGGCGCGCACCGCGTAGTCGCCTCGTCGGGTCAGCTGCAGTCGCATTGTTCCGCAGGAGATGGTGGGTGCCCGGCCGTAGCGCCCGATGTGCCAATCCGCCCGTCAGAGCAGGCCTTTCGGCCCATGGCCGGACCGTTCGGCCCCGGGAGAATCCATATCGGATTAGTGCGCGTTTCCGCGCCCACATTGCCAACAACAGATGAGGAGTGCCATGCGCTCGAACATGCGGACGATTGCCGTGGTCGGCATCGTTCTCGCCCTCGTGGGAGGGTTCCTGGTCGGTAACCTCACCTCAGGCCTCGGCGGCGGTGGTGAGCTGGCCCAGATCGCCGCGGATCGCGAGCTCAGCGTCGAGCAGGCGATCGGCGCGCTGAAGGCGTTCACGGCGCCCGGCGAGATCGACCCCTACATCCTGGTCGCCTCGGGCGGCCATTCCGGTCAGCTGCACCTGATCGGCGTCCCATCGATGCGCCTGCTCAAGACGATCCCGGTCTTCACCCCGGAGTCGTGGTCCGGCTACGGCCAGGGCGCGGACTGGAGCGAGACGATCCTGTCCGAGGGATCCAGCGACAAGCAGGCCACGGAGTTGGCGTGGGGCGACACCCACCACCCGGCTCTGTCCGAGACAGGCGGCGCGTACGACGGGCGCTGGATCTACATCAACGACCGGGCCAATGGGCGGCTGGGGATGGTCGACCTGCGCGACTTCAAGGTCAAGCAGATCCTCGACATCCCGAACATGCAGACGAGCCACGGGGGCGTGTTCACCACCCCGGACACCCAGTACGTCCACATCTCGAGCATGAGCCCGATGCCCCAGACCGCCAACGGCTATGCGCCGCTGGAGGACTACGCGGCGGACTATCGCGGCATGTCGAGCTGGATCGCGATCGACCCGGCGACGGGCAAGGGCGACCTGGCGGCAAGTTTCCAGATCGAACTGCCTCCCTATACCCAGGACCTGGCGGACTCGGGCAAGCTGGTGAGTGACGGCTGGGCCTTCATCAACAGCTACAACACCGAGATGGCGACCGGCGGCGGGGGCGAGGGTGGCGATTACATCGAGACCGGCGCCTCGCAGCGTGACTTCGACTACCTCCACATCATCAACTGGAAGAAGGCGGCCGAGGTGGCCGCGGTGGCGGGCAACACCGAGATGCGCAACGGCATCCGGGTCATCCCGCTCCAGACCGCCATCGACGAGGGAATCCTGTACTTCGCGCCCGAGCCGAAGAGCCCCCACGGCGTGGACGTGGACCCGACCGGCAACTACATCTCGGTCGGTGGCAAGCTCGACACCAATGTCACCGTCTACGATATCGAGATGATCAAGTCCGCCATCGAGAACGAGGACTTCGACGGCACCGATGAGTTCGGCGTCCCGATCCTCAAGTTCGAGTCGGTGGTCGCCGGACAGGTGGATGTCGGGGCCGGCCCGCTGCACACCCAGTACGACGGCGAGGGGAACGGCTACGTCAGCCTCTTCCTGGACAGTGCCATTGCCAAGTTCACGCTCGGTCCGAAGGCGGGCATCGCCGAGGCGGATGCGTTCAAGGTGTTGGACAAAGTGGACGTCCAGTACAACATCGGTCACCTGGTGGCGACCGAGGGCGACACCGTGGCAGCCGACGGCCAGTACCTGGTGGCGCTCAACAAGTGGTCGCTCGACCGCTTCCCGGTGCTGGGCACGCTGAAGCCACAGAACTTCCAGCTGATCGATCTGACCGACGAGAAGATGAGCGTGCTGGCTGATATGCCGGTCGGCTTCGGCGAGCCCCACTATTCCCAGATCATCAAGACCAGCCGGCTGACCCGCGCCATCGAGGTATACGAGCCCGGCACCGATCCACTCACCATGTCCCGTTCCGAGTTCGCGATCGTCGCCGGCGAGGAGCGAGTCGAGCGCGACGGCGACACGCTGACGGTCTGGATGACCGCCACCCGGAGCCACTTCAACCCGGACGTGATCCGAGCCCGCAAGGGCGATAAGGTGGTGATGCACATCACCAACATCGAGGAGACCGCCGACGCGACCCACGGGTTCGCAATCCCCGGCTATAACATCCAGGTGAGTCTGGATCCGGGGGAGGTGGTGACCGTCGAGTTCGACGCCGTCAAGTCCGGATCGTTCGCCTTCTACTGCACCGAGTTCTGCTCGGCGCTGCACCTGGAGATGCAGGGCTGGCTCTTGGTCGAACCGTAGTCCTGCACCGATGACCGGGCCGTCGCGCTTCCGCCGGCGGCCCGGCACCCCGCTAATCTGTTTACACCCGACAGGAGAGACCCATGCGATTCCCGAGTCGAGGCCTGGTGCTGGTCGGCGTGATGGCCGTGTCCGCCCTGCTGGCCGCCTGCGGCGGTGGCTCACCGGCGCCGGAGACCACCCAGCTCACGGTCGTGGCCAAGGAGTTCGGTTTCACGCCCGCCACCCTGACGGCCCCGGCCGGGAGGGAGATCGAGGTCACGCTGGAGAACCAGGGCGTGGTTGAGCACGACTTCACGATCGACGCCCTCGGTGTGACGATCTTCGCGCTGGCGACCGAGTCGGTGACCGACACCATCGGCCCGCTGGAGGCCGGCACCTACGAGGTGTACTGCTCGGTCCCCGGCCACCGCGAGTCGGGAATGGTGACCACGCTGACCATTACCGAATAGACGTGACCACCGCCGACTCCGTGACCCCGAGCACGCGGAGCGGCTGGCGAGCGCTGGTCAGCGGCGGGCTCGGGCCGCCGCTGACCATCTTCATCGGGGCGGCGCTGCTGTTCGCCGCCTCGATCCTGCCGGTCTGGATCTCGATCCTGAAGGCGCCGCAGTACCCCAAGGGCCTGTGGCTGTGGGTCTACGGCGGCCGAGTGGACGGCGACCTGCGCGAGATCAACGAACTGAACCACTACATCGGGATGGAGCGAATCGACCCTGCCAACGTCCCGGAGTTGGTGCTCTGGGCACCGATGATCATCGGGCTGGTCCTGGCCTTGGCCATGGCCGTCTACTGGCGCGGCTGGATCGGACGCCTGGCCCTGCTCGGTATCTGGGCGGCGCCGCTGGGCCTGCTGGCAGACATCCAGCGCTGGCTCTTTTATTTCGGCCAGAACCTCGATCCGCGGGCCGCCCTGGATCTCGACCCGTTCATACCGCTGGTGATCGGCCCCACCCGGGTCTGGAACTTCGAGATCTGGGCTTTCCCGGGCCCGGCCTTGGGCCTGATCCTGCTGGTTGCCCTGCTGGCAACCCTTGCTCGGCGAATGGCCCAGCCGTCGCGGATCGTGCAACTGGCCTCCACCGTGGTTGCCCTTGGCGTGGTGGCGGCCCTGGTCGTCTTCGTCTCGCTGCCGTCGCTCAAGCCCACCGACGGTGAGCAGGAGAGCGGCTCTGCGGTGATCCCGGCGGCCTCGTTCAACCTGGAGGCGGCGGTGGCCGCCGCCGAGCCGGGGTCGACTCTGCGCGTCCCGGCCGGGACCTACTCCGTTCACCTGGTCATCGATCGCCCGATGACCCTCGAAGCGAACGGGGAGGTGGTGCTCGAGGGCGGAGGGCGAGGGACGGTGGTCACCATCGCCGCCCCGGGCGTGACCGTTCGGGGCTTTTCGATCCGCGGCAGCGGCGGCCAGGTCGAGGAGGCGGCGGGGGTCAAGGTCCTGGCCGACGACGCGACGATCGAGCGGAACTCGTTCTCCCAGGTGTACGTGGCCGTCAGCGTCCAGGACGCCGCCCAGGTGGACATCCTCGACAACGTGGTGATCGGAACCGGGCAGATTACGGTCGGGGCAGATCACGCCACAGCGGGGACTCCCAGCGATGCCGCCGGCGATTCGGCGGCCCAGGCGGAGGCCTTCTCGATCTGGAATTCGCGGGCGATCCTGCTGCGCGGCAACTCGATCCGCGACGTGCGCGACGGGATCTACCTCAGCTACGCCGACGAGGTCCTGATCGACACCAACCTGATCGAGCGCAGCCGCTACGCCATTCACAGCATGTTCGGGAGCTCGCTGACCGTCTTTGGCAATACCATCGCCGGCAATGTGTCGGGCCTAGTGCTGATGTACACCGACGGGGTGATCGCAGGTCGCAATCGAATCACCGATGGCTCCTCGGGCGAGATCGGGCATGGGATCCTGCTCAAGGACGTGCGCGCGCCCCTGATCCGCGAGAACGTGATTGCCCGCAACCGGGTGGGGCTGCAGGCCGAGGGCACCGGGCAGGCGGCAGGCGCAGAGGCGGTGGTTTACGCCAACCGTTTCGCCGCCAACCGGGTCGGCGTGGCGCTGATGGCGAGCGCCGACCTCGCCTTCGGCGCCAACAGCTTCGACGGGAACCTGACCCAGGTCCTGGCCCTGGAATCGGGCGTGGCGCGGCGCAACGTGTGGGCCTACCAGGGGACCGGCAACGCGTGGAGCGACTACGCCGGGTACGACACCGATGGCGACGGGTTCGGCGACCTGCCGCACCTGTCCGGCGGCGCCGAGGCGGCCCTGCTGACCCGATCGCCGGCGCTCGAGCTGCTCGCCGGCGCGCCGGCCTTCCACCTGCTGGCCGCCTCCCAGGCGTGGTGGTCGATGAACTTCGACCCGGCGGTGGTGGACCTGCATCCGATCACGGTCGAGGTTGCTCCACCGGCGGACGCGCCCCGCCCCGCCGACCACCCGCTGATCTGGGGCGTGGCCGGTGGGATCCTGGTGGCCGGTCCGCTGGCGCTGGCCGTCCGCATGCGCCGCCCGCGGCCCGCCGGGAACCGGCGTCGTGGCTGACCCGGCGACGCACGCCCGGGTGGCGGGCCTGCACAAGGCCTACGGGCAGCATCGGGCCCTCGACCGCATCAGTTTCGAGGTGTCGGCCGGCCAGTTGGTGGGGGTGGTCGGACCCAACGCCGCGGGCAAGTCCACCCTGCTCGCCTGCCTGGCCGGCACGGCGACATACGTCGGGGTGGTGGAGCGTCCGGCGCGGATCGCGTTCCTGCCGCAGCGCGCCCAGCTGCCCGCCTCGGCCACAGCCGGGGAAGTGCTCGCCCTGTTCGCAGCGCTGCACGGCGCGTCGGGGCCGGCGAGCAGCTGGCCGGACGGTTTCCTGCCGCCGCTCGAACGCCCGATGGGGCAGCTCTCCGGTGGCCAGCGCCAGCGGCTGACGCTGGCCGCGGTGCTCGGCGGGGAGCCGGACCTGGTCCTGCTCGACGAGCCGACCGCCAACCTCGACCCCAACAGCCGCGAGGCCTTCTGGTCCGCGATTGCCGCCCACTGCGCCCGTGGCGCCGCGGTGCTGATCGCCTCCCCGGTGGTGCTCGACGTGCTGGCCTCGGTGGACCGGGTGCTGGCCCTCGATGCCGGGCGGCTGGTCCGTGACCAACCCGCGGCCGAGTACCTGGCCGGCCTGGAGATGAGCGTCTGGGTCCTGGCGGCGCCGGGTCGCACTCGGTCCGAGCTAGCGGCCCTGCCCGGGGCGGTGCGCGCCGCCCAGCGCGGGGAGTGGGTGGTGATCGAATCCACCGAGGCTGCGTCGGTCGGGCTGCTGGAGGCGCTGCGCGCGCTCGGCGTCCGGTCGGACGAGATCAGGATCGGGGCCCTGGGAGCGCGTGCCGCGTCGCCGGGCCACCTCCCCGGGGAGCCGGCCTCGTGACCGAGCGACAGTCGCGGTCCGGCCTGGGGGCCCTGGCCGCCTTCGAGGCGCGGGTCATCCTGCGCGGGCGCGGGACCCTGGTCGGGATGGCCGCTTACGGCCTGGCCAGCCTGATGGTCACCCTGCTCGGGCTCACCTCGTTCGCCCAGTTGGGGCTGGGGGCCGTGGGTCCGGCCGCGGTGGCACTCCTCAACCTTGCCCTGCTGCTGCCGACGGTCCAGGCCATGACGGTCGGGGCGATGACCCTGGCCGGTGAGCGCGAGGGCTCCTTTCTGACCATGTTGCGCGCCCAGGGGAGCAGCGCCTGGAGCCTGGTCACTGCCAGCTGGTTGGGCGTGGCACTCTCGGCCGGACTGTCAACCCTGGTCGGCTTCGGGGTGGCCGGAGTGCTGCTGGCGACCACCGTTCCGCTGGCCGACCTGCTCGCCTTCTTCGTGCTCCTCGTCGTGGCGTTGCTGGTGGCCGCGGCCGCCGCTGCCATCGGAACCCTGATCGGAGCGGTAGCCGATAACCGGTTGCAGGCCGGGTTGGCCGCGGTTGCGGTCTGGTTCGTGGTCGCCATCGGGCTGGACCTGCTCCTGCTCGGCCTGGGTGCCTTCGCGCGGATCGGTGAACTGGCCCTGATCGGGGCGGTGCTCGTCAATCCGCTGGAGACCGGGCGGGTGCTCGCGCTGCTTGCCCTTGATCCGGAGGGCGGCGCGCTCGGTCCGGCGGGGACCTTCGTGCTGACCCGGCTCGGGCTGCTGCCGGCGGTGGGTGTCCTGATCGCGACGCTGCTGGCATGGGTCGCCGTGCCGCTGGCCCTGGCCGCGCGGATCCTCGCCCGCCGCGACCTGTGATGAGCCAGCGATGACGACCGTCTGGCGCTGGGGTGGCTGGGCGGTGGCCCTCGCTGCGTTCCTGGCCATTGGCTGGCTGGTGACTCGTCCGCTCGGGCCGGCCGATGGGCTATCCGGTCGGGGAGAGGCGTTCTTCGCCATCGGGTCCGAGCGGGAGGGGATCGGGACCGGGCGGTCGGCCCCCGAACTGGCGGCCAACGTAGGCGGACACGCCGTGGGCCTGGAGTCGCTGGACGGGGCGCCCGTGCGCCTGGCGGACTTCGTCGGGCGCCCGACCTGGATCGTGTTCGGGGCGACCTGGTGCGGCCCCTGCCGCGAGGAGATCCCCGCCCTGCGCGCCGCCTACGCGGCTGGCGCCGCGGACGGCCTGCAACTGCTCTGGGTCAGCATCTCCGAGACGGCCGATGCGGTCGCCGGCTTCGCCGCCGACCAGGAACTGCCCTTCCCGGTCGCTCTCGACCGAACCGGGGCGGTGGCCGAGCGCTACGGGGTGTGGGGCTACCCGACCCATTACTTCATCGACGCCGATGGCGTGGTTCAGGCCCGCTATCTGGGCCCAATGACCCGCGACCTGATCGAGCAGTACCTGGTGCTGATCCTCGCGTCCTCCGGTTCACCGTCCGAAGCCGTCTTGGGCTCGCGATAAGCCTGGGTTATCAACGTGGACCGATCGCACCTCTGCGGCGCCCCCTGATCAGCGGGGCTTGTCACCTGACGCGTGGCTGGGCCCATCGGGGCACGACGATTACCTCGGCTTATCAGACGCCCGGGCCATGCCAACCGACCGCGATTGGCCGGACCTGCGTGATGTAAGCGACGCGGGGTGCCGCAGTATTGGCGTAGTCGTCCAAGCGCAGGCTGTCCTCGCTGGCGCCGATCCGATATCCTCCGGGTCCGAGCTGGCCGGCGAAGAGAGGAGTCCCCGATGGGCGGCGCGTTCGGCCTTCGCGTCCGATGGCTGGGTGGAGCGGCTCCTTGGCGGCGAACATCGCGCCTTGCAGCCGTGCTGGTGCTGGGGGTTGCCGGTTGCGCCGGCGCTAGCCCCGTCGCATCGCCATCGGGCGGCGGATCGGATGGGCCATCGGCCCTACCATCGGCCCCGTCATCGGATGCGCCGTCGGGCGGGCCGTCTCGGTCACCGGTCGCCATCGGGCCCGCCGCCGTCCCGGCACCGATCGAGGGCGGTTGGATCCTGTTCGACGGCAACTCGGATGGCGGGGAGGGTAACGGGCTCTTTGCCATCCCGGCCTCCGGCGGTGAACCGATCCGACTGACACCCGAGGATATGTGGGTCACCGGTGCTTCCTGGTCGCCGGCTGGAGATGCGATCGTCCTGGCCTACACGGACTGCTCGGGCTCGCCGTGCGGCGACGTGGTGGCGATCATGGACCGTGACGGCGCCATCACCAACCTGACGGACTACCTCCCCGGCCGCTCAGATACGAATCCGCGATGGTCGCCGGATGGGTCGCGGATCCTGTTCTCCCGAAGCCTTCCCAACGACCCGCTGCTGACCCTTCACACCATTGCGCCGGATGGTTCCTCTGCGGCCGAGCTCGCGCTTCCGTTCGAGAGCCCGGTGCGCGCATCCTGGTCGCCCGACGGCGAGCGCCTGGTGCTCGAGGCAACGGTGACCAACGCATCCGGCCTCCCGGAACCGGCCATCTTCACCGTCGGTATCGACGGCGGCAATCCGGTTCGCATCTCGCCGGCAGGGAATCTTTGGGGGCGGGCCGACTGGTCTCCGGATGGGAGCGCGATCCTGATCGCCCTCCAGGCCGGATTGATCGAAGAGGCTCCCAACCAGTTCACCGCGTACGCTCAGCCGGCCATCCTGTCGCCCGACGCGATCGATTGGCGCTGGCTACTGACCAACCAAGCGCATGAGACCAGCGCCGTGTGGTCGCCCGATGGGCTGGGGGTCATCTACGTGCGTGACATCCCCACCGGCCACGAACTCTCGGTCGTGTCCGCCAGCGGCGCGGATCGCCGCGTGATTTCCGTCGCAGGGGTCCATGTCAGCGGGGACACCTTGGACTGGGGGAACGGGCTTGGGTCCTGACACGGTGATGCTCGAGCGAGAGGTAGTCAGATGAGCACACCTCCACGCCGAGATCCCGGAACCGTGGCCGGGGTGGTCATGTCGTTGGCCGGCCTGTTGGCCGTGGCTGCGGTGGTTCTCGCCGTGATCACGCTCAACGACCACCTGGTGGCGTGATGCCCTTTGCGAAGGCAGGCACCTGGGCTCCCGGCGACATCTTGGCGATCGCGTTTGACCCAGCCGAGCTCCGGTTCACCGTCTGAAGCCGTCTTGGGCTCGCGATAAGCCTGGGTTATAGACCCGTCGGGCCGCGCTCCGGGCCAGCTCGCGCGATAAGCAGAGGTACTCGTCGTGCACGGCTGAGCCTCGTCCGGCGTTGGGTGAGCAGCACAGGTTATCGGGCGGCGCCCGCCCGCGCGCATCGGTGCAGGACCATTACCTCGGCTTCTCAAACGTCGCGAGCGCCGGATCAGGGTCGTCGGAAGTGGCGATCCAGCTCCGAGGCCCAGCGTCGGCCGATGGCGTCGCCGTGCTCAGCCAGGAAGTCGGCAAAGCGCCTCGTCCCGGCCGGCGGCGAGGACGAGAACATGAGGCGCGCGCGGAGCTCGGTTACCTCGTGGCGCGTGAGCACCACGTCACGCACGACGAGGCCGATCAGGGCGGCAGCCGCCAGCGCCGCGGGGACCGGCAGGTGCACCATCCGGGTCCGGCTGCGGACCGCGTCGCGCACCAGCGCCACGAAGTCGTCGAAGGCGAAGATCTGCGGGCCGGCCGCGTCAAGCGTCGTGTCCTCGGTCAGCGAGCTGGCCGCGATCGCGACCTCGGCGACATCCTCGACGTGGACCGGCTGGATCGGGTAGCGGCCGTCACCGGGGATACCGAAGAGCGGCAGACGCCGAAGCGTCCAGGCCAGATTGTTGACCAGGATGTCCCCCGGGCCAAAGGTCACTGTGGGCCGCACGATGCTGTGCGCAACGCCCGACTCGGCCAGGGCATCCTCCACCACCGCCTTGGCGCGGAAGTAGGCCGTCGGGGCCTGGTGCGAGGCGTTGACCACGCTGATGTGCACGATCCGCCGCACCCCAGCCCGGCGTGCCGCGTCGAACAGGATCCGACTGCGTTCGATCGCCCGCGCGTAGGTCATCGGCCCGCGCTCGAACCGGATCCAGTAGGTGTTGTACAGGGTGTCGACGTCGGCCAGGCTGAGTTCCAGCGCATCGGGGTCGTCGAAGGTCAGCGGCACGCTCGTCGCCGCGTTGCCCAACGGATGAGGACTGCGTGGCGCGCGGGTGAGGTCCAGGACGCTGCGCCCACTCGCCACCAGCCGCTCGGCAATG
>JBKJYH010000073.1:0-15076 GCA_046715765.1 Candidatus Limnocylindria bacterium | reverse complement strand
TCGAGCGACACGCCGAGCAGGGCGGACGCGAAGTCGAGGTCAACCGGCCCTCTCACGGTCGTGCCGCTCCGGATCCGCTCAGCAGTCAGCACAAAGCAATCGACCGCAATTCCGTCGTCCGTAATCGTGCCCAGGATGAAGCCGTAGGGAAACGGGTAGGCAGCTGAGACCCGGCGCTCGGATCGCAGCTCCAATGTCGTCTCGTCGAAGACCCGTCGGACGTTCGAACCCGCCTCCGATTCCACGAATACCCGCACTGTCGTATCGGTCATGTCACCGTTCCCAGTGTCTCATCAACCTTCGGGCACGGGCAGGAAGTTGATGCCGTGGGAGACCGGGTCGCCCGGGTCGTGGTGCGGCCAGTACGCTTCCCAGTCCCAGGTCCGGCGCCCGACAACGTTCGTGGGACTTAGGGGCCCGTGGCGCTGGCCTCCGGTAGCGTCGCGTGGTAGCAACAAGGACGGACACCCACGGTCATCGACCATGCCGGATCGGCTACTCTGAGCGTGGCGGAGGCTTCGACGGACGTCCGCGGACGCTATGGCCGGGACTGCAAAACCGCGTACTCGCGTTCGAGCCTCGTGGCCGACTGTTGCCCGCCTCCGTCAGGCACGCCTTAGCCCGCGTATCGCGTCCAGGTCATCGGTTCGTCCAATGATGCGGATGCGGTAGCGTATGGCGCCCCCGTGTCCGGCTCCTGCCGGGCGCGCCAACTCCATATGCTCCGGGAGAGCCATCGCCAGCCCATGGCGCCGGGCGTGGGGCGTTAGCTCCTCTCCCGGCCGCAAGAAATCCGGTTGCAACGCAGGTACTGCTCGGCTGGGCGTACCGGGAGCGTGCGTCCGGCTGGCTCATCGCCGCGGTGGCCGTCGGAGTGGCGGTCCACGCCTACGGCATCTTCGTCTGGAACGTCGGAGACTTCGTCGGCTCGTAGGTCAGCGAGGCGCCCCAGCCGGCCCGAGGTGGTAGGGGACGTCAACTACGATCGTGTTGCGTCGGGTGAAGAGGCGCAACTTCAGACGCAGGGTGGTCTGGTTGTGCAGGAGGTTGTCCCACCAATGCCGCGGGACGACCTCGGCCAGGACCACCACGATCGGGCGATCGGGGGCCTGGGCCTGAAGCGCGTCCATGTAGCGCAGCAGCGGGCCGATCAGCGCGCGGTAGGGCGATTCCACCACCACCAGATCGGTGGCGCCCGCCCAGCGCTCCCAGTCCTCGCGCAGTCGGGCCGCGTCCGCCGGATCGTTGGTGATGTGGATCGCGGTGGCGTGGGGCGAGATGATGCGCGCGAACGCAATCGCCCTCCGGGCGGCTCGGTCCAGCCGGGCCACCGGCACGATCACGATCGGGTCAGGCGCTTCGTCGGACTCGGCCGCGCCGGTCTCCAGGGCCAGCGAGCGGTCCATCCCGCGATAGTGGCGCCGGATCGCCATCAGCAGGACCATCAGCATGGGCACCAGGACGACCACCAGCCACGCCCCGCTGGTGAAGTTCGAGGTGCCAACCACCAGCATCACCACGCCGGTGGTTGCGGCGCCCAGCCCGTTGACGAACAGCCCGGGGCGCCAGCCCGGCTCGCGCTTCCGCCACCAGCGAACCGCCATGCCGCCCTGCGACAGGGTGAACGCGAGGAACACACCCAGAGTGTAGAGCGGGATGAGCCCGGCCACGCTGCCCTTGAATACGATCATCAGCACGATCGCCATGCCGGCCAGCGCCACGATACCGGTCGTGAACGCCAACCGCTCACCCCGGAACCCGAACTGGCGGGGCAGGAACCCGTCTCGCGCCAGGAACGAGGAGAGGCGCGGAAAATCGGCGAAGCTGGTGTTGGCGGCCAGGACCAGGATCAGCGCGGTGGCGATCTGGGCCAGGACCAGCAGCCAGCCGTCGCCGACGAGGTGGCGCACCATCAGGCTCAGCAGCGTTTGCTTTTCGGTTGGATCGGGCACCATCCCGAGAGTGGTGACCAGGAAGGCGATGCCCAGGAAGAGCACCGCGAAGATGGCCGCCGCCCAGGTCAGGGTGGTGCGCGCATTGCGCCACTCGGGTGGCTTGAAGGCGGGCACGCCGTCCGAGATGGCCTCCACCCCGGTCAGCGCCACAGCACCCTGGCTGAAGGCGCGCAGGATGAGCAGCAGGCCCAGCACCTGCGTGCCGCTCTCGACGGCCAGCCACGCCGGCGGGGGCGTGTATGGGGGCAGTGCTCCGCTGAACGAAAGGAACACGCCGTATCCCACCAGGACGAGCATCACCAGGACGTACAGGTAGGTAGGCGCCATGAAGATCGAGCCCGATTCGCGGATCCCGCGCAGGTTGCCCAGCATCAGCAGCAGGACCAGGCCTGACCCGATCACGACGCGCGCCGGGAACAGGTCGGGGACGATCGAGGTGAGGGCGGCGACGCCGGCCGAGACGGAGACCGCAACCGTGACCACGTACCCGATCAGGAGCGCCGCGGCGGCCATGATCCCGGACCGGTCGCCCAGGTTGTCGCTGGCCACGATGTAGCTGCTGGCGCCCTTGGGGTAGGCCTTGATCGTCTGGCGATAGGAGACCGTGACGATCACCAACATCACGATGATCAGCCCCGCCAGCGGCAGGGCGAGGGCCAGCGCCCCGGTCCCCGCCAGCGCCAGGACGCGCATGATCTCCTCGGGCCCATACGCGGACGAACTGATGTTGTCGCTGCTGAACACGGCCAGCGCCTTGGTCTTGGTCAGCCGCTCGTGTTCTTCGCGCTCGGACGAGATCGGCCGACCGATCAGCACGTTGCGCATCCCGCGCAGCAGCCCACGAACCCCGGAGCGAGCTTCAATCGTCTTCTCGGATGCGATCAGCTGCCCCCCGCTGCCCCGCTCGAATTCGTCCTCGAACGGGCGCTCGATCCGGACGTACGTGTCGCCCGGCCGGCGACCCGGCTGGCGCCTCCGAACTTCGAGGAGCGGATCGACCTGCGGACCCCTCGGCGGCGGAGTCGGATCGGATCGTCGGTCAGGCATCGCCGCGTATTAGAGCACCGATGCGGAAGCCGGATCAGGCGGTCGCGCCGCTACGCGGCGCTCATCGGTTCATTCCACCGTGATCCGAACGCCGTCGCCGTCCTCGTCCTCGGCGTCCACGATCGAGCCGACCAGGTCGTTGTCCATCGCGTCCTGGATGAGCGACGCGTATTCCTGCGGGATGCCCGGGATGGAGCGCGCCGCCAGCGCAGCGAAGGCCAGCGGCACCCGCACGTCGACCACTGTCCGTCCCGCATCCGCGACGCGGATCCTGATCCGCCGACCGCGGCTATCGGATCCCCGGGCCTGCGTGGCGCCGGTCGCCGGGGGCGCCGACCCGCGGCCTGCACCCCGCAGCGCATGGATGATCGGCGCCGCCTCGTCGGGAGTCAGGCGCCCCTCCGCCACCAGCCGCAGAACGGCAGCCAACTCGTCGCTCATCAGGATCCCGACGGCCCCAGCCGGCGAGCCGCCTCGTCGACGTCGATCTCGCCCCGCTCCAGCGCGCCAAGCACATCCATCACCTCGGTGCTACCCGCCGGCGCAGCCGCGTCGGCCGGCAGCGGAGCCTCGATCCGCCGCGGTCGTTCGATGGTCAGGTCGCCCGACATGGTCGAGAAGACCACGTTCGGGCCGCCACGCCCGATGATCACCCGGCGCCGGTCAGCCCGGCCTTCGAGCCGGTAGTCGATCTCGCTCGAGATGTCGGTGGACAGGCTGCGGACGTCGAAGACCGCGGCTCCGGCAAGGCCGAACGACAGGTCACCGCTGACCGTCTGGATGCTGAACTCGCCGCGCGGGTCGAGGGCCGCCTCCACGTTCATGTCGCCGGAGACCGAGCCGGCTCGCAGCGCGCGGAGCAGGGGAGTGACGATCCGCACGTCCCCGGAGACGGCGTGGATCCGCAACTCGATGGGAGCACCCCCCTGGACGTTGAGGTCGCCGGAGACGGTGTCGACCTTCAGTGAACCGCCCGCCTCGCCGATCGACAGGTCGCCGGACACGGTCTGGTACTTCTGCGCGCCGGTGAAGCCGGACGCGTCGAGGTCGGCCGAGACGCCCTCCACCTGGATCCTGGCGCCGGCTGGCAGATCGGCCTCCAGGCTGGCTCCTATCCGGCCCTCGCCGCCCCCGAACAGGCGCGACAAGGCTGGTCCGACCCCTTCGAAGCTGAGGACCTGCTTCCGCTCGCGGACGCTGAGCATGCCCGGTTGGCGAAGAATGTCGAACTGTCCATCCTGCAGGATCCGGTCCGCATCTCCCTCGCTTTCCGCCCGAATGCTGAACGTGATGCGCACGCTGGCCTGGTCGCCGTCGATGGCTCGCAGGCGCAGGTCGCCGTCGAAGACCCCGATCCGGACCTCACCGTCGAGTCCGACCGGGTGGGTGACCTCCTGGGTTCTGACGTAGGTAGGCATGGTTACTCCCGCGCCAATTCGCGAAGGGCGGCCGCCGCCTCGTCCGCGTTCATCTCTCGGCGCGAGAGGCGTTCCAGGATGGAGCGTCGGTCGGCGGCGTCTGCATCGGCAACGGGCGCGTCTGAGTCCAGATCGTCGGGCTCGCCGTCAGCCAGGCCGAGGGCGCGGACCAGGGATTCAACCCGATTGCGGACGGTGGGGTAGGAGATCCCGAGCTCGCGTTCCATCTCTTTCAGGTTGCCGCGGGCACGCAGAAAACTCTCCAGCAGAGCGAGCTGCTCCTTGGAGAGCTTTCCGAAACGCCCGACCCCAAACTCACCCTCCAGAGCAGTACCGCAGGATCGGCAGTGGAGCCGGGTGATCGCCAGATCCCCCTCGCACACCGGGCAGGTGGCGATGACGTCGCGGGCCATGATCAGCGGCGTCCGTCGTGGCGCCCGGCTCCGAGACGAAAGATGCGCTTCAGTTCGGCGCGCTGGCGGGCCGCACGAAGGCGATCCTCGTTCACCAGGACGGCGTAGTGGATCCGGTAGTCCAACATCGAAGTTCTCCTTGCTGTTTCGAGAGGTGATCCTCTCATTTGTTGATCCCTGAGTCTCAGATTACGGAGTGCATCGACAATTGTCAAGCCCGTTTCCGAAAAGCAGATATCGCCTTGCCAAATCCGCATGTCCAACTCGTCAGGAAGGCCCCGCGGGATATCTGCGGCGCGGCGTACCATCCTGGGCACGCCATGGACCTGCCATTCCTGCCGTACTCCCCGGAGCGCGACGTCTACCTGTTGCTCGGCGTGGATCCAGGCGCGGATCGGGCCGCGGTGGCGGATGCCTGCAGGCGCCTGGCTCGCACCTTCCATCCCGACCGCAACGGCTCGGCCCGGGCGACCGAGGAGATGCGGGTCGTGAACGCGGTCCGCGCCATGCTGGTCGACGCTCGCGCTCGCGCCGAGTACGACCATGCCCGACGCGCCTTCCTGGCGCGGCCGGGGCTGGAGCCTGTCCGCCCGCGTCGCGTGCTGGTGCCGGCTAACCGGCCGATGCCTCGCTCAGCTGCCTGGGAACAGGCGGCGCGCGCCACGCTGCGGGCGATGCTGGTGGGACTCGCCACGCTCGCTGCGGAGCGCTGCGTCGAATGCGAAGAGCCGATCGCCACCGAGCATCACTTCTGCGCCTGGTGCGGCGCGCCGCGGCGCAGGGCGAAAACGGCGGCCGCCGGCGCGGCACTGACCGGCTAGAGCGAGGCGGGGTCCGGCCGCTCCGGATCGATTCCCAGCGCGCTGATCGCGGCCCGCAGTTCTGCCGGGTCGGCTTGGCCCGACTGTCGCAGCCCCTCCAGTGCCGCGAGCGCGATGTGCTCGGGACTCACCTCGAAGTGGGTCCGCAGCGCCTCGCGGGTGTCGCTCCGACCGAAGCCATCGGTGCCGAGCACCACGTAGGGGCGGTCCACCCAGCGCGAAATCATGTCCGGCACGGCCTTCATCCAGTCTGTGGCGGCCACAACCGGGCCGGCCGCGTCGGCCATGGCGCTGACCAGGTACGGCAGTCGCGGCGGCTCATCCGGGTGGAGGCGGTTCCAGCGTTCAGCAGCCAGCGCGTCGCGACGCAGTTGGCCGAAGGAAGGTGCGCTCCAGACATCGGCCGCCACGCCGAACCGCTCCGCCAGCAGGTCGGCCGCGCGCAGGGCCTGGTGCAGGATGGAGCCCGCCGCGAGCAACTGGACACGGCGCGGGGCCTCGGTCGCCGTCCGCAGCCGATACAGGCCGCGCAGGATGCCTTCCTCAACGCCGGCCGGCATCGGTGGTTGGGCCCAATTCTCGTTGTAGATGGTGATGTAATAGAAGACGTCCTCGCCGGCCTCGGTCATGCGCCGGATGCCGTCGCGCACGATCACCGCGAGTTCGAAGGCAAAGGCAGGGTCGTAGGCGAGCAGGTTGGGGATGGTGCTGGCCAGCACCTGGGAGTGGCCGTCGTCATGCTGCAGACCCTCACCGGTAAGCGTGGTCCGACCGGCGGTGGCGCCCATCAGGAAGCCGCGTCCCCGCGCATCGCCGAAGGCCCAGGCGAAGTCGCCGGTCCGCTGGAAGCCGAACATCGAGTAGAAGGTGTAGAACGGGATCATCGGCTGGCCATGCGTGGCGTAGGCGGTCCCCGCCGCGGTGAAGTCGGCCATCGCGCCGGCCTCGGTGATCCCCTCCTCGAGGATCTGTCCGTCGGTTGCCTCGACGTACGAGAGGAGCAGCTCGGCGTCCACCGCGGTGTAGCGTTGGCCCAGCGGGTTGTAGATCCCGAGCTCCTTGAAGAGCGGATCCATCCCGAAGGTGCGGGCCTCGTCGGGGATGATCGGGACGATCCGCCGTCCCAGCTGGGGATCGCGGACCAGGTTGCGCAGCAGCCGACCGAAGGCCATGGTCGTGCTGGCGGGGCGTTCGCCCCCGCCCAGCAACTCGGCGTAGACCGCCTCACCGGCCGGCGGCAGGGGTTGCGCGTGGACGATGCGACGAGGCATCGGGCCGCCGAGTGCGCGACGCCGCTCCAGCATGTAGCGAATCTCCGGCGCATCCGGCCCGGGATGGAAGTACGGCGCCTCGCCGAGTTGCGCATCGGGGATCGGCAGTTCGAGGCGGTCGCGGAACTTGCGCAGCTCGTCGACGGTCAGCTTCTTCGCCTGGTGGGTCACGTTGCGGGCCTCGATCCCCGGGCCCAGGGTCCAGCCCTTCACCGTCTTGGCCAGGATCACGACCGGGGCGCCCTTGTGCGCCACGGCGGCCGCGTAGGCGGCGTATACCTTGCGGTAGTCATGTCCCCCGCGACGCAGGCCCGCCAGGTCGGCGTCGGACCGGTCGGCGACCAGTGCGCGGAGACGCTCATCGGGCCCGAAGAAGTGCTCGCGGATGTAGGCGCCGTCCGCCACCGACAGGCGCTGATAGTCGCCGTCGAGCGTGTCGCTCATCTTGTTGAGGAGAACGCCATCGGTGTCCCGGGCGAGCAGCTCATCCCATTCGCGGGCCCAAATGACCTTGATGACGTGCCAGCCGGCGCCGCGGAAGACGGCCTCGAGCTCCTGGATGACCTTGCCGTTGCCGCGCACCGGACCGTCCAGGCGCTGCAGGTTGCAGTTCACCACGAAGGTCAGGTTGTCGAGTCCCTCGCGCGCGGCCACGCCCAGCGCGCCGAGCGACTCGGGCTCGTCCATCTCGCCGTCGCCGACGAAGGCCCACACCCGGCTGGCGGATGTATCGGCCAACCCGCGCGCCGCGAGGTAGCGGTTGAAGCGGGCCTGGTAGACCGCGGTCATCGGGCCGAGGCCCATCGACACGGTGGGGAACTGCCAGAAGTCGGGCATGGTCCGCGGGTGTGGGTACGACGGCAGGCCGCCCGCCGTCAGCGCCTCGCGCCGGAAGTGGTCCAGCTGGTCGGTGCTGAGCCGTCCCTCCAGGAAGGCGCGTGCATAGATGCCGGGCGCCGCATGTCCCTGGAAGAAGACCTGGTCGCCGGCCACCACCTCGCCATCGGCGCCGTCTCGCCCACGGAAGAAGTGGTTGAAACCGACCTCGTACAGGCTCGCCGCGCTGGCGTAGGTCGACAGGTGGCCCCCGATCCCTTCAAACCGCGAGTTGGAACGCAGGACCATGGCCAGCGCGTTCCAGCGGATCATGCGGCGTACCCGCAGTTCCATCGCCTCGTCGCCGGGGAAGGCAGGCTCCTGCTCGGGCGAGATGGTGTTGATGTAGCGGGTCTGTACCAGCGGGGGCACGCCCACCTCGAGCTGGCGAGCGCGCTTGAGCAGCTTGTAGAGGATGAAGCGGGCCCGTTCCGGGCCGGCCTGCTGGACGACGGCGTCAAGTGAATCCAGCCATTCGCCGGTCTCGACCGGGTCGGTGTCGGGCAGCTGCTGCTTGAACTGGTCGAAGATTTCGTGGATCGGCTGCATGGCGGGCGCCATGGTACAGGGCGGTCCCCGCCGGATCCGCGACTAGACGATCGGTCCTTCGACCGGGAAGAGGCCTTTACCGGCACAGGTCGCCGTCTCCTCGGGGAGCAGCGGGCGCAGCAACAGGTCGTAAAAGGCGTTGCGCTCCCGCCAGGCGACGGAGGTCACCACGTACAGGTGGCCGGCGAGGCCACCGTCCGGCCCAGGCTGCATCGCGGCGGCCAGGGCTGCCGCAAGCGGGTGCCTGAAGACCGCGCAGCGATAGCCGGTCTCGATGCCATCGCTCGATCTGAAGGGCGGGCCGAATCCCTCTGGCGGCAAGGCGACTGGCCATGCGACGGTGGCGACGTCACGGGCGCAGGCGCCCTCTGCGTACGGTCCCCCCGGGCAGATCTGCATCTCGGGAGCGAATGGGGTCGACCCGGTCAGGAGCAGATAGGCGTCCGCCCGATACTGCGTCGGCGTCGCGTCGATCCAGGCCTCGTCTGCCAGCCAGTCGGCGGCGATCAGCCGGTCTGCGAGCGCCATCAGGGCGTCGCGCTCCGGCGAGCTGGCGAACAGGTGCGGGTCGACGGCCGTCACGGTGGTCACCTCGATCGTCGCGCCGCCGGGCGGGGACACGGAGAACTGGTCGAAACCAATCCCCATCACGAACGGATCGGGCGGCTCCTGGCCCGGCAGCAGCTCGGCGGCGACGGCGTGGCTCTCGGCGAAGTAGCCAGTGGCGAGCATCTCGGCCAGGAAGGCGTCGATGCCCGCGCCGCTGAGGGTGCGGACCACGAGGTTATCCCGCTCCGGGTCCCAGCTCAGCAGCCGCCCGTCGGCGTAGAGGGTCAACCGGGGCAGCGTTGGCTCCAACTGTTCGTCCCGGCGCTCGAGACGGAAGAGTATTTCGGTTGGCGCCGCCGGCTCAAAGGACTCGTTCGCCGGCGAGGTAGGCGATGGGCTGGCGGATGCTGCCGAACACGCGCTCAGCGCGGCGGCCAAAAGCAACGGGGGCAATCCACCCCTCCAAACCATGGCGTCCATGATCCCATGGCTGCGTTCCATCTGGCTACACTGCGCCCGATGTCCCGAGCCGATCGTCGCGCCTACCAGCGGATGATGAAGAACCGCGATCCATACGCTCTGCCCGAGAATCCGGCGGTCAAGGCCCGCCAGGCGCGCCTCGAGTCGCGTCGCGCGCGCTCCGCTGCCTTGGCCGCGGCCTCCGGCGCGACGCCGGGCGTATCTGCCCGGTTCGTGTGGTGGACGATCGCCGGGGCCCTTGCTGCCGGGCTGGCCGGACTCACCATCGCATGGCCGGGGATGCCGGGAGCGGCGATCGCGGCCATCCTCGGCGCCGCCGGATGGGTGGCGCTCCGCGTCGGTCTGCGGATGTTGGGTCGTCGCTCAGCGACGAGTCGCTGATGCCTGGCGCGCTGGCCGCGCTCGGCGTCCTCGTCGGTGGCTACCTGCTCGGCAGCCTGCCGATTGGGGTGATTGCCGGCCGCTTGACGCTTGGCGTGGACCTGCGCGAGACCGGGTCAGGTCGGACCGGCGCGACGAACGCGTTGCGATCACTCGGGCCGGGGGCCGCTGTGGTCGTGCTGGTGCTCGATGTCGGTAAGGGGGCGCTTGCCATCGGACTGGGAGCCTGGGCCCTGGCCGGGGCGGCACCCGGCAATGCCGCTTGGCTCGCTGCCGCCGCCGGGGTGGCGGCAGTTGTCGGCCACCTGCGGTCGGTCTTCATCGGCTTTCGGGGCGGTCGCGGCGTCGCGCCTGCTGCCGGCGGCCTGCTGATCCTGTCGCCGATGACCCTCATTGTGCTTCTGCCGATCATGGCGATCGTGGTCTGGCGCACCGGATTCGTCTCCCTCGGATCGGTGATCGCGGCCGGGGTAGCGCTGCCGGTGACCGCGGCGGCAGCGTGGCTCGGATACGCCGGCTGGCCCGCGGTGGGATATGCCATGGCCGTGGGGCTGCTCGTGATCTGGGCCCACCGCGACAACCTTGACCGGCTGCGAGCCGGCACCGAGCGGCGCCTCGGGCAGGCGGCCGGGAGCGGGCCATGAGCGAGGCACCGCCCCGCCTGGGCACGCTCCCCAATCTGCTGGCCCTGTCGAGGATCGTAGCCACGCCGGTGGTGATGGCCCTCCTCCTCCTGCCGTTCCCCGGCTCCGGTGCCCTGGCCTTCGTCATCTTCGCGGTGGCTTCGACGACCGATTACTTCGACGGGCGGATCGCCCGCGCCCGCGGCCAGGTCAACACGCTGGGCGTCTTCCTGGACCTGACCGCCGACAAGGTGCTGCAGGCGGGGGTTCTCGTGGCGATGGTCGAGGTAGACCTACTGCCGGCCTGGCTGGTGGCACTGCTGTTGATCCGCGAGTTGGTGGTGGCGGGCGTACGTCAGCTGGCCGCCGTGGGCCGCCTGGTCATCCCAGCCGGGTCGCTGGGGAAGGTCAAGACCGCCGCCACCCAGGTCGGGATGGCGCTCTTGCTGTTGGGGCTCGATGCGGGCACGGGTGGTCCGCTCACCGGCAGCGGGCTGGCCGGGGCGCTGCTCGGGGCGGGTTGGTGGGCGATGCTGCTCGCCGCCGGCCTCTCTCTGGTCAGCGGATGGGTCTACCTCCGGGCGGCGATGCCACAGTTGCTCGGCGGGGCGGGCTGAACGCGGTCCACCGGCGGGGTGCGCCGACCGCGCAGGTCGCTCTGTCACCACCGTTCGTGCTGCACGACTGCACGAGATCCCCTGACGCGACGGTCAGCTGCTCACGCACTCGTCCTCCCTGACATGCCGCTGCCGCTCTTGCTCGGCGCGACTCGTCGGGACTCATTGGGGTGAAACCCGAGGCTGAGTCTCGAAGCTACTTCACCAGCCGGGACTGAAGGCGGGTCAGCGCGATCCACATCGCGATCGCCCCGAATGCGAGCAGGTAGCCCAGGTCCCACAGCTCATGCAGGCCCAGCACCCCGGTGGCCAGGCCGCGCAGCAGGCTGACCGCGTGGAAGAGCGGGGTGAGCTCCATCGCGAACTGGATCGCTTCGGGGTAGACGCTGATCGGGAAGAAGGTGCCGCTGAACAAGAACATCGGCATCACCACCAGGCCCATCGGCAGGTCGAAGTCCTGCACTGTGCGCAGATAGGCGGTGGTGGCCAGGCAGGCGGCGCTGAACGCGGCACCGATCAGGATCGAGGCCGGGATCACCAGGAAGAGCATCGGCGACAGGACGAGGTCCATCCCGATCATGACCAGCACGAAGGCAATCACGTACAGCGTTCCGCGGAAGAGCGACCAGAACATCTCCCCGATGGCGATCTCGCGGATCCCCAGCGGGGTGGCCAGGATCGCGTCGTAGGTCTTGCTGAAGTTCAGCTTGAAGAAGACGTTGAAGATCGATTCGGCGATGGCCCCGTTCATGATCGACTGGGCGAGGAGCGCCGGCGCCACGAAGGCCGCGTACGAGATGGCGCGGCCATCGGCCAGGGTCACGTCGCCGACCAGCGTGCCCAGCCCGTAGCCGATCCCCAGCAGGTAGAAGAGTGGCTCGAAGAACCCACTGAAGATGACCATCCAGCCGCGCTTGTAGACGAGCAGGTTGCGCTCGACCAGGCGCCGCGAGCGCAAGAGCGAGGCCACCAGCCCCGTCGTCGGCGGGGGAGCCGCCTCGCGCCGGGCGATGGCGGTCACTTGACCAGCCTCCTGCGCAGCAGGCGCTCGGCCACCACCGCGGTGACGGTCAGGAAGACCAGCAGATACGCGAGATGCCACGGCCAACTGCCAGGCATGGCGTCGAGGATCGCGCCGCGCACCAGGGCGACGCCGTGATACAGCGGGGTGGCGGCCGCAACCCATTCGGCCGCATCGGGCAATTGGGAGACCGGGAAGAAGGTGCCGCTGAACAGGAAGAGCGGGTTGACCACGAACCGGAAGAGCGCCGCGAACCCGGAGTCGTTGGTGCGGGTGGCCGCGAAGGCGATGATCGGCGCCGAGAAGGCCAGCCCAGTGAGGGTCGCGGCCGGGATGGCCAGCAGCGCCATCGGGCTGCGCGGGATCCCGAACATCGCGAGCACCACCAGGAAGACCAGGCCGATGGTGGTCAGCCGGAACCCGATCCAGCCCAGTTCACCGATCAGCAGGTGGTGGACCTGGAGCGGCGTGGCCAGCATGGCTTCGTAGTTCCGCCGCCAGCTGATCTTGCCCATGATCGGGTAGGTCGACTCGAAGCTGGCGGTCTGCATGCAGGTGCTGGCCAGGATCCCCGGCCCCAGGAAGTGGAGGTAGTCGACTCCGCCCAGCAGGTTGGTGCCACCCTGCGCCACCAGGCCTCCCAGCCCGACCCCCATCGCGGTCAGGTACAGCAGCGGCGTCAGGAAGCTGCCGAAGAGGCTGCCGCGCCAGGTGCGGCGGTAGACCAGCAGGTTGCGCTGGAGGACGCGTCCCGCTCCTGCGAGGGCGTTGACCACTCCTGCGGCCGGGGGGCGGACGGACCCGTGTGCGACGACGGCCATCACTCCACCAGGGAGCGGCCTGTCAACCGCAGGAAGACGTCCTCCAGGGTGGCGCGCCGGACCAGGGCGGACTCGATCGGGATCTCGCGCTGGTGGATCGCCTCGAGCGCCTGCTCACCGTCGGACGCGTACAGCAGGTAGCGGTCGGGGAGCTCCTCCATCCGCTCGGCGAGGCCGGCCAGCCGCTCATCCATCCCGGGCCGCGACGCCTCCGACACGCGCAGTTCCAGCACCTCGCGAGTGCTGTAGCGCTCGATCAATTCACGCGGCGAGCCGACCGCCACGATCTGGGCCTTGTCCATCACCACCAGCCGATCGCAGAGTTGCTCCGCCTCGTCCATGTAGTGGGTCGTGATGATCAGGGTTGCGCCGCGCTGCTTGAGCCGGTAGAGGCGCTCCCAGAGAAGGTGGCGCGCCTGCGGGTCGAGTCCGGTGGTCGGCTCGTCAAGGATGATCAGCTCCGGTTCGTTGATCAAGGCGCGGGCGATGGTCAGGCGCCGCTTCATGCCCCCCGAGAGCGGCTCCACCTGGTCGTTGGCGCGCTCGGTGAGCTGCATGAACTCGAGCAGTTCGGCGGCGCGCGGCCGGGCGATCGACATGGGAATGTCGAAATAACGCGCGTACATCAGCAGGTTCTCGAGGACGGTCAGCTCGGCATCGAGGTTGTCGGCCTGCGGGACCACGCCCAGTCGGGATTTGATCTGGGCCGCCTGGCTGCGGGGATCCATGCCGATGACGCTGAGCTCCCCCTCGCTCACCGGCGAGGCGCACGCGATCATCCGCATCGTGCTGGTCTTGCCCGCCCCGTTGGGGCCGAGGAAGCCAAACGCCTCGCCCACGTGGACGTCGAAGTCGATCGCGTTCACCGCGGTGAACGCGGCGAAGCGCTTGGTCAGGCCGCGGGCATGGACCAGGACCTCGGCAGAGGGGGGCATCCCGCGATTCTAGCGGGGGCCATTCGGCACTGGGCGACCCCGGTCCCCGTCATCAGGATGCGGTCATGCCTGAGGCGGCAGAGGCCATCATCGTCGGCGCTGGGATCCACGGCGCTTCCCTTGCCTTTCACCTTGCCGAGCAGGGGATCCGCCCGCTGGTGCTGGAGCGTGCCACCGTCGGGGCCGGCGCCACCGGGCGCTCCAGTGGCCTGGTGCGGATGCACTACGACGTCGAGGCCGAGGCGCGGCTGGCCTGGCGCTCGCACGCCTACTTCGCCGACTGGGCGAACCGGGTGGGCGGGGAGTGCGGCTTCACCGTCGCCGGGTTCGTCCAGATGGTTCCCGCGCACGAGGTTCCCGCGCTGCGTGCCAACACCACCATGCAGCAGCGGATCGGGATCCCGACCTCCCTCCTGAATGCCGATGCGCTGCGCGGCGTCCTGCCGGGGATCGAGATTGACGACGATCAATTGGCGGCATTCGAGCCGCGCTCCGGCTACGCCGATCCGACCCAGACGACCGGCTCCCTGATGGCCGCGGCGCTCGCGCGCGGGGCGCGCCTGATCCAGGGCTGTGGCGTGACCGGGGTACGAGTGCAGGGCGACCGGGTGGTGGGGGTGGACACGAACCGGGGAGCCTATGACGCCCCGATCGTGGTCGATGCCGCCGGGGCGTGGGCAGGCCGCGTCGCGGCGATGGTCGGGCTGGAGGTGCCGATCAAGGTCTGGCGTCACGATGTGGCGTACGTCCAGCGCCCGCCCGACGTTCCGCGGCACCCCGCCTTCATCGACTTCCTGAACGCCTTCTACGCGCGGCCGGAAGGCGAGTCACTGACCCTGGTGGCGCTGGAGGACGGCAATCCCATGTCGGGCGACCCCGACGCGCCGGTGGACGCGGCCGCCCCCGGGTTCATCGAGCGAGCGGCGGAGCGAGTGGTGCAGCGCCTGCCGGCGTTCGCGCGGGCAGGGCTCCACTCGGCCCATTCGGGGCAGGACGGGATCACCCCCGACCAGCACCCGATCATCGGTCCGGCCGGACCGGACGGCTTTTGGCTCGACTGCGGCTTCTCCGGCACCGGCTTCAAGACGGCGCCCGCCATCGGGGAGAGCCTCGCGCAGCTGATCGTCGACGGGCCGGCAGCCAATGACGACCTGGCGATCTATCGGCTCGAGCGGTTCGCGGCCGGGGAGCCGATCGTGGGCGATCACCCCTACGGGCCGATGTGGACCTAGCTCGGCAAGGCCCGGCGGAGCAGGTCATGCCGGAGGGGTCAGGGGCCGTGTGACGATGCTTCGTGCG
>JBKJYH010000072.1:0-6147 GCA_046715765.1 Candidatus Limnocylindria bacterium | reverse complement strand
CGCGTCACGGTCCCGAGCGGACAGAAGGTGGTCGGCGTGCAGCCGGTGGTGATCCCCGCCTCGGCCAGCCGGTTGATATCGGTCTCGAAGATGGACGTCTCGTCATCGGTGAAGTAGTCCGCGCTGGCATTGGGCAGATCGAGGGCTCGGGCCAGGAAGGCGGCCATCTGGCCGCGGGTCACCGGGTCATTCGGGCAGAAGGTGGTTGCGGTGCAGCCGCTGGTGATGCCCTCGGTATAAAGCCACTGGATGTCATAGAAGAAGATGGAGCCATCGATATCCGTGAATACCGGGCCGGTGACGGTCACGGCCACCTGGTCAACGCAACCGGGTCCCACCCAGCCCTCCTGGATTGCGGTCGCGTTCAAGGTCCAATCGCCAAGCTCGCCTAACTCGAACAGGTACGAGGTCTCGAAGCCACCGACGGAGTCGGTGGTCCCGAAGAAGAAGGCGCCGACTGCCTGTGGGGGCGCCGGGACCGCGGCCGCCGAGACGTCCCAGACGGGTGGCCAATCGCTCCCGAAAATGGTGAGCCTTTCGCCAACCATCACAGTGAGTGGATCGCCTCCGGCCACGCCTCCAGGGCGCGCGACCAGCAGATCACATGCCGGCGCAGAGGTCATCACGTACGTCGCGAAGGCAAGGTCCGACCCGTCCGCATAGTCGTCCCACACACCGCTGGATCCACCCCATGCCACGCCACCGGCGTACAGGTCAGAGGTCGCCTTGCCCCAACCGATGAGCGGCGCGCCGTCGGCGAGTGGAGCATCGGCGATCACGATCGCGAGGACGTCGCCAGCGGTCACGGTGATGGGATCGTACGAGAAGCCGAAGGTCACCCAGGCATACGCGGGATCCAGCGGGAGATCGCCAGGGTAGATGGCCGTGCCGCTGGTGCCGAGCAGGGAGCCAGTTGGTGACCCGGCGCGAATCTCGACGGCGAACGGACTGTCGGAGAGAACATCGGAGGTAGCGCGGTTGAGCGGCAGTTCCACGCTCGTCAGCTCCCCGCTCACGCCAGCCGTAACGGTCTGAGCCGCCCCGTGGTAGCAGGCGCTTGCCGATACCCGTTGGAGACAGAAGAACTCGTCGATTACGAGCTGCGCTTGGTCGGCGTTGGTAATGGCGGCAACCTTACTGGCCGGAGGCAGGGAGGCGAGCGGCAGCGCAGCGGCAGCGCAGATCACCGCCGCGAGGACGAATCGCGTGCGCCTGGCGAGCATGGGGATAGGGTGTGGCCTGCATCGCCCATGCGTCAAGTGCCATCGGCCTGCATTTGCGCGGAACTGTCAGGCGGACTGGCAACCGGTTCGCCTGGCGGCCACCAACTGCGGGCGATCGCCCAGCGTGACCGATGCGCAGCGCGAGCTGGTGCCGCCGATGCTCCCGGGTGACGGCGGCCGGGCCGGACGCCCGCGCACTAGGTGGCGTCCCGTTGCCGACAAGGGCCACGAGCAGCATCGCCGCTACGAGGAAACCGAGCGCCTGGTCCGCACTCATCCTCCCCTGTCTCCAAGCCTTGCCAGGCGGCCGCGAGCATGTCCGGCCAGACGCGGTCTGTCCAGTGTCGTTGCAGGGCTCGTGCGGAATCCCGACTACCCCCGCCACGCGGGATCTACGGCGCCGGGATCCAGGTGAACGTGGTGCTGTGGATGTCGAGGAAGCCGACCTGGGCGAAGGTGGCCAGCAGGTAGACGCCGACGTAGCCGCTCGCGGTCGGTGACGGCACGTTCAGCGTGTGGCAGCCGTACGCCGTGTGGTCGGTGGTGTCCTCCGCGGAGAAGGCCTCGACCGCGTTCGGGCTGGCGGAGTCGTACCCGGTGACGCTCACCGTGTTGACGTAGGCGTCGGGGTCCCCGCCGGCGCACACCGTCATCGACTCGAGCGCGTACGGGATGCCATGCTCGCTGACCGGGACGGTGGGGCTGAGCACGAGCTCGATGTCGCCGGCCGTCCCGCGGAAGAGTCCCAGGCGGTAGGGGTGGTACTCGATCGAGGGCTGGCTGCCGGCGTAGGCGTGCCAAGCCGTCGGCCCGTAGGCGTGGACCAGTGTGCCGCCCTGCACGAAGTCGGTGCTGTCCAGGCCGTCGAGCCGATCGGCGTTGACCACCGGGACCTTGCCGGGGGCGAGAGCGCCGAGGCGGTTCATGAAGGCCGCCATCTGCTCACGGGTGACGAAGGCGGATGGACAGTAGTTGCCGCCACCGCAGCCGGTGGTCACGCCGGACGCGGCCAGGGCGCCGATGTCGGCGTGGAAGGGGTTGGTGTTCGGCACGTCGGCGAAGTCGTGGCTGGCCAGGACGCCAAGCGGGACGCCGACCAGAGCCAGGGTCAGGGCGGCGGCGCTGAGCAGGGCGCGGCGTGAGTGGGAGGGGCGTCGCATCGTGGCTTCACCTGTCCGGTCCGGTGCGGGCCGTCGGGGGACGGCCGAAACGGCGTCGAGCCGGGATCGTCGCGCCAGTATGGGGCGGGGCGCTGGGGCGTGGGGCGCCCGGCGCTGGGGCCGCGCGTTTGCAGGTGGAGCACGTATTTACGAGGCAATGGGTGGAAACGGGCTCCGAACGGTCATTTCAGGCTCGCCGATGGTGGCGGTGTGCGGTGGGAGCAAACGCACGACAACCTGCGGGGCCTGCTTCGTGGTTATGTGCTCCCGGTGCAAACGGGCGCCGGTCCCCGGCCGGTCATCACCTATCTACCCCCCGCGACTTCTGCATCCAGTGGATCGCTAGTGGATTTGACGTCCTCCGTCGCCGGAGGTGCCGCCCGACCCGTCCCCGCCCTCGCGCAGGAATCGCTCGATATCGGCGATCAGGCTGTCCCCCTGCGGTAGCCGTGCATCGTCGGCGGCCTCCTCAAGGCGCTTGACATAGGCGGCGGTGCGCTCGTCGCCGCCCATGGCCGCATCGAGCAGGGACCGGGTCTGGAGCGCCTTCGCGGGAAGTTCGCCAAGCGGCAACTCCTCGCCCAGGAAGCGACCAACCTGGCGCAGCAGCTCGATGGCCGCGCCGGGGTAGGCGGCCGACACGTAATGCGGAACCTGGGCAAACAATCCCAGCGCCGGGATGCCCGCTGCGGCCACCCCGAGTTCAAGCACCGACAGGACCGCGGACGGCACCCGCAGGTGGCCGGCTGGTCCCTGGCTCAGCCCTTCCGGCAGCAGGCCCGGCTTCGACGCGGTGGCGAGCACGCCGATCGGTCGGGTGTGCGGCGCGGCGACCGGGATCGCTCCCAGGCTGACCCAGCTCACGACCCCGAGCCGCTGCGCAAGGCTGGTCACATCGGTGGAAAGCTCCCGCCAGCGGAAGTCGGGCTCGGGCCCACTCAGGATCAGGAGGTCACGCTCACCGATTCGCGTCGCCCGCAAGTGGAGTTCGGGCCAATCCAGCGTGCGCAGGCGTCCGTCCACGATGTCGAGGGTTGGCCTTCGGGCGCGGTAGTCGAAGAGGCGATCGGCGTCGAAGGTCGCCACCACCCGGCTGTCAACGGCGAGCTCGGCCGCGGCCATCGTCCCCGCACTGCCGGCATCGACCCAGCCCTCGAAGGCTGCGACCAGAACCGGCGCGTCGAGGGTGGGCTGTTCGTCCAGGCGATAGAGGGCCATGCCGACAGGATAGGCGTCCGCCCTAGTCCAGTGCCCGATGCAGGAAGGCGGCCATCTGGCCGCGGGTGACAGAGTCGTCCGGGCAGAAGGTGGTGGGGGTGCAGCCGGTGGTGATCCCCGCCGCCGCCAGCCGGTTGATGTGGATCTCGAAGATCGACGCCTCGTCATCGGTGAAGTAGTCGGTGCCGGTCGGCGGCAAGCCCAGCGCGCGATCCAGGAAGGCGGCCATCTGGCCACGCGTCACGGTCCCGAGCGGACAGAAGGTGGTCGGCGTGCAGCCGGTGGTGATCCCCGCCTCGGCCAGCCGGTTGATATCGGTCTCGAAGATGGACGTCTCGTCATCGGTGAAGTAGTCAACGGTGGTGGGTGGCAGCCAGAGTGCACGCGACAGGAAGGCGGCCATCTGGCCGCGGGTCACCGGGTCATTCGGGCAGAAGGTGGTTGCGGTGCAGCCGGAAGTGATGCCCTCGCCCCACAGCCACTCGATGTCCCAGTGGAATGGTGAAGTCGCGATATCGGTGAACGGCGACGACGCGACCGTGACCGGCGCCGAGAATGCCGAGGTGTTCATGAAGGCATCGGTGTTGGTCGCAGTGATCCCGGGGCCGGTCACCGGGGAGAGGTAGCTCCATAGCCCGGCACCATCGGCCGTCACCGTACCCTCGAAGATGCGCCCTTCGTCGGATGAATCGGAGTAGACGTCCACCGCACAGCCCGGACACGCGGTTCCGGCAATCGGCGCGATACCAGTGATCGCCGGGGCGGCGATCCCCTCGTTCGCAACGCCGTCGGGCGAGATTCCCGCGCCGCCGTTGTGGTGGATCGAGTTTCCGCGCACTTCATTGAACCGGGTCGCCGACCCGGACATGCTGACGCCGGCCCCGGCGTTGAAGGCAATCACGTTTCCTGCGCCGGCGAGCGTGGCCGAGCCGATCACCGTGTCAGTGGTGCCTGAGAATGTGTCCCCGAGGAGGACGCCGGGGCCGCCGTTGCCGAGCCTTGCTGTTCCTCCCGGACCGGTTCCGATCCAGTTGCCCTGGATGGTGACCCCAACGGTCGCCGCCAGATGGATGCCGCTCCCGCCGTTGGCCGAGATGACGTTGCCGCTGATCGTCCCGATTCCATCGTTGTCCATCGCGATGCCTGCCATGCCGTTGGGCAGCGCCGCCGTCCCGGCAACGTTGGTGCCGATCAGGTTGCCCTGGATCTGGCAGGTGCAGCCGTGGAGGTCCAATCCGATGCCAGCGTTGCCGCTCACCAGGTTGCGCGCGCCGGCCGACGCCCCGCCAATCGTCCACGTGCCGCTGCTGACGACGATGCCGTGCCCGTTGGCGTTCGCGGCCAGGCCGTCCGGGGTGGTGCCGATGAAGTTGCCCTGGACCGTGCCGCCGGTCGCCAGGTACAGGGCCGAGGAGCCATTGCCCGAGATCACGTTGCAGTCGCCGGTGCACGGGCCACCGGGGGTGACCCCGGTCGTTCCGCCAATCTGACCCCCGCCGGGTGCATAGATGCCGCGGCTCGTGTTCGGTCCGATGATGCTTCCGGCCACGGTGACCCCACTGCCGTCGATTCTTACCCCGGTATGGAAGTTTTCGATGACCATGTTCCGGATCACCGAACCGTCGGCGCCCCCCCATATCTGCAAGGCGGTCCCGCTCCCCGGCCCGTGCAACTGGACCCGGGTCGCGCCCCCGGTGTTGCCGCGAATCGTCACGGGGTCGGTGATGACCGGGAGGTCCGAGGCAAGGTTGATGACCGGCACTCCGCTGCCGAGCGAGAAGCGGATGCTGTCCTGCTCGGGGGTGCCCGAGCCGCAGTAGCCCGCGTTCACGCCGTTGGCCGCCAGGATAGCGGCGCGCAGGGAGCACCCGAGGTCGGGCGGGAACTCGTCATCGGAGGTCGTTGTGACCAAGATGACCACCGGCAGGGCAAGGGCGGGAGTCGGCGCGAACGGCCCCGGCGCGCCGAACAGGGCGACCAGGACCGCCACGCAGCCGGCCACCAGCCGGATGGCCAAGCCGCCCCTCGGCAGACTTACTGGGCGATACAAGCCTGGTGCCATGTCGTTCCTCTGTACGGCCCCGCCCGGCGGGCGACAGCCTGCCGGGATCGTTCGCGCAGTATCGGCTGGGCGAGGGTGGACGGCAATCCCTAACCGACCCTGTTCGAGCGAGGCTACGCCAGCGGCGTCCAGGTGAAGGTGGCGCTGTGGATGCGATCGGTGGAATCGTCGACGTTCAAGATGGGCGTCGCATTGGGGTCGGCGGGCTGCCGTGGCAGGCCGGGGCCCGTGGTAGCCTTCGGCGGCCTGCCTCACCCGACAACCCGCCGAGGATCCGCCGGTGCCCGACTTTCCCATCCTGCGCCACGCGCTGCCGAATGGCCTGCGGCTGGTGCTGGCTCCCGATCATCGGACCCCGATCGTCGCGGTCAACCTGTGGTACGACGTCGGCAGCAAGCACGAGCGCCCCGGCAAGACGGGCTTCGCCCACCTGTTCGAGCACATGATGTTCCAGGGCTCGGCCAACGTGGCCAAGGGCGAGCAC
>JBKJYH010000071.1:0-3206 GCA_046715765.1 Candidatus Limnocylindria bacterium | reverse complement strand
ACGTGGACCCGCGCCGCTACCCCAAGCGGCGCAGCGCGCCGGCGAGGTCGCGGCCGGGGCGGGTCCGGGGCCAGGTCACCGAACGCGCTCCCACGAAGGACCGATACGCCTCAACCGCGTCGGCCAGAGCTGGGACGAAATGCGGCTCCTGCATCGGTGCGAAGCCGTCCTCGAACCAGATGCCGGCGATGCGCAGGCGTCGCTCGCGACGCTCGAACCGCGGCTCGACCCGGCCGACCAATCGGTCGCCGAACAGGACGGGCAAAGCGTAGTAGCCGAAGAGACGCTTGGGCGCGGGGGTGTAGACCTCCCAGGTGTAGTCGAAGCCGAAGAGCGTTTTGGTCAGGCGACGGTCCCACATCAGCGGATCGAGCGGAGCCACGAAGGTGACCGATGGCGGCGCCCCGTCCGCGCTCGCCGTCGCCTCCAGGATGGGGAGCTCCTCGGCCAGGAGATGGCGCGCCTCGCGATGGCCCTCCACCGCCACCGGGAGCAGCGTCCCGTCCCCGATCAGCTCCGCGGTGATCCGGGAGCGCTCGGCCGCGCTGCCGGTGCCGATCACCAGCTCGCCGGGACCGCCCACGCCCATCAGCCCCACTCCGCGATGCCGGCTCAGCAACCGATGGCGATGCTGTTCGTGCACGTCCGCTCGCTGGGCCAGCAGCTCGGCCGGCACCAGGCGCTCGATCAGGTCGTAGTGGCGCCGGCTCCCCTCGCGCCGGGCGATCCCCAGCCGGCCGACCACGAAGAGCGCCTCCATCACTGCCTTGGCGGCACGGGTTGTGGTCGCGCCGCTGCTGTCCCACCACCACGCCACGCGATGCTCGATGTCGCGGAAGGCATCGGTCGAGAGTTGGCCGTCGCGCTCCACGCGCTCGAGGATGGTGGCCACCAGCTCGGCGTGCTCGCGCAGGACGCCGCCCTCGTAGTGGTCGCGGTGTCGCTCCCAAGCGTGGCGAAAGTAGGGCAGTTCCGCCATGGGCAAGATGTTGAGGCTCTTGTTGTAGAGCTCGATCAGGCACCGATCTGCCGGCTGGCCGTATAGCCATCGGTCACACCAGTCCCGCTGGTAGCCGCCGATCCGGGCGTGGAGCACCAGGTCGTGGTTGCGCGCGCCGGGCACCTCCAGCGGGTCGAACTGCACGCTGCCGAGCCGCTCCACCACCCGGAGCACCGATTCCGGTTCCGCCGGCAGGGAGCGTGGCGGATCGAGCAGGTGGCGGCGCACCAGGAACCGGCGGGCGTGGCCTGCCGAGATGCGGAGGTCGGGGAGCGCGGACACCGGTCCGATGCTAGCCGAAGGCCTGGCCCGATAGCGCAGTGATCGGGCTGGCACTCTTGAGCCGAGAGTGCCAATCGGTATACTCACCGGCGCCATGGCGGTCAAACGCGATTACTACGAGGTCCTGGGCGTCGGCCGCGAGGCCAGCGACGAGGAGATCAAGCGTGCCTTCCGACGCGCGGCGCAGCGCCACCACCCCGACATTGACGCCACCGACGGAGCCGAGGAGCGCTTCAAGGAGCTGAACGAGGCGTATCGGATCCTCGGCGACCCCCAACGCAGGGGCGCCTACGACATGTTCGGGCACGCGGGCGTGGATGCCGCCAGCGCGGGGAGCGGACAAGGCCCGTTCGGCGGCGGGTTCGGGCCGTTCGGCGACATCTTCGACGCGTTCTTCGGCGGCCAGCCGGGCGCTGGCGGCTCGCGCACGCGGCGACGGGTGGTGGCTGGCGCGGACCTGCGCTATGACCTGGAGATCGAGTTCGCCGAGGCGATCTCCGGCGTCACGCGCGAGGTGGCCTTCCCGACCCTGGTGCGCTGCTCGGTGTGCGACGGATCGGGCGCCGAGCCGGGCAGCCAGGCCGAGCGCTGCCCCGACTGCAACGGCACGGGCGAACGGCGCCGGGTCAACCAGACGATCCTGGGCCAGATGGTGAACATCACCGCCTGCCCGCGCTGCGCTGGCGAGGGCATGGTGATGACGACCCCGTGCACCACCTGTCGGGGGGACGGCCGCGTTCGCGAGGAGCGGCGGATCCAGGTCAGCATCCCGGCCGGGATCGACTCGGGCCAGCGGATAGCGCTCGAGGGGCAGGGCGAATCGGGGCCGCGCGGCGGACCGCCGGGCGACCTGTACGTGGCGGTCACGGTGCGCGACCACCCGCAACTGTTGCGGCACGGCACGGAGCTGTTCGTCGAGGTCCCGGTCACCTTCCCGCAGGCGGCGCTGGGCGGCAGCGTCCAGATCCCCACCGTCGAGGGTCCCGAGCCGCTGCAGGTGCCGGCCGGCACCCAGAGCGGGACCGAGATTCGGCTCCGGGGGCGCGGCGTTCCCCGGCTGCGGGGCACCGGCCGCGGCGATCTGCACGTGATCGTGACCGTGGTGGTGCCGCACAAGCTTTCCAGGCGCGAGCGCGAGTTGATGGACCAGCTCAACCAGGTCAGCCCCGCGGCGACCCTGCTCAAGGGTGGCGCCAGCCTCGTCGACCGCATCCGCGACCTGTTCGGCTGATCGGCGCATGGCGCGCTGGCTGGAGCTGACCGTGACCTGCGACGTCGAGGCGGTCGAGGCGGTCAGCGAGATCCTCAACCGGCTGGGCCATGGCGCCGCTGTCCGTCCCACCCGGCTCCTGGCCGATCCGCACGACGAGCAGGCGCTGCGCGAGGACCCGTCGGCGCCGTACGAACTGACCGCTCACCTGCCCGATGACCCCGCCGCTCCGGCGGCGATCGATGCCACCCGGCGCGCGCTGTGGCATCTCCAGGCCTTCGGCCTGCGCCCGGTGGGCGAGCTCGGCGTGCGCGGCGTGGACGACGCGGCCTGGACCACGGGCTGGCGCGACGGCTACGTCCCGCAGCGGATCGGGCGGGTGGTGATCGTGCCGTCCTGGCTGGACGAACCGATCGGGCCCGATGAGGTCGCCCTGCGCCTCGACCCCGGGATGGCCTTCGGCACCGGGTTGCATCCGACCACCCGGGCCTGCCTGCGGCTGCTCCAGGCAGTGGACCCGATACCGGACGTGGTCCTGGACGTGGGCTGCGGCTCCGGGATCCTAGCCCTGGCCGCGCTGCGGTTGGGCGCCACGCGCGCCGTCTGCCTCGACACCGATCCGCTGGCCGTGGAGGCGACCCTGGCCAACGCGGCCGCCAACGACCTGGGGGAGCAGGTCACGGTGCGGCACGGCACGCTGCCGGCCGCCGCGGC
>JBKJYH010000070.1:0-3104 GCA_046715765.1 Candidatus Limnocylindria bacterium | reverse complement strand
CTTCATGAAGGGCTTCGACGCCTTCGCCGGCGTGATCAAGAGCGGGGGCAAGACCCGCCGCGCGGCGAAGATGGTGATCCTGAACATGGATCACCCCGACGTCGAGGAGTTCATCGACTGCAAGATGCGCGAGGAGCGCAAGGCCTGGGCCCTGATCGACGCGGGGTATGACGGCAACTTCAATGGGGGCGAGGCGTACGAATCGGTCTTTTTCCAGAACTCCAACAACTCCGTGCGGGTGACCGATGCCTACATGGACGCGGTCGAGGCCGATGACGACTGGACGACCCACGCGGTGGTCGACGGGCGCCCGATGTCCACCACCAAGGCCCGATACCTGCTCAACAAGATGGCCGAGGCGGCCTGGATCTGCGGCGACCCAGGGATCCAGTACGACGACACCGTCAACCGCTGGCACACCAGCGCGAACACCGCCCGAATCAACGCCTCTAATCCGTGCGTCACCGGTGACACCCTGGTCGCGACCGATCAGGGTTGGCGGCGGATCGACTCGCTGGTTGGTTCGAGCGCCAACGTGATTGGGGCGGATGGCCAGCCCCACCCGGTGGACAAAATCTTCCCGACCGGTACGAAGCCAGTCTTCGAGCTAAAGACGAAGTCCGGGTACCGGGTCAACATCACCGAGGACCACAAGGTCGCCACCGCTCGTGGCGACGTCGCGGTCAAGGACCTGAAGCCCGATGACCGCATCTTCCTGAACGCCCCGGGCTTCGGCCAGGAGGAACTGTCGCCGCAGTTGGCCGAGGCGATCGGCCTGGCTGTCGGAGACGGGCACCTGGCTCACCAGGGAGACGTCGATGCCGTCACGATCACCATGCACGACAACGAGTTCGAAGTGCTCGAGATGGTGGCCAGGGAGGTCAACCATCAGAAGGCCATGCTCCGAGCCGTCGGCATGGCTGGCCACCCCGGACCGGTGCATGTCACCCGGACCGCGACTGGTGCGCGGGTTTCCTTCGCCACGCGGGCGGTGGTAGCCGAATTCACTCGGCACGCCGTGCTCGACGAAGGCAGCCACCTGAAGCGCTTTACCGATGAGGCCTTCCGCCTCGATCGCGGAAGCACGGCTGCCCTCCTGCGCGGACTGTTCACCGCGGATGGCACGGTGGTTCAGAGTGGCTCGAACACCTATGTCGGCCTCGACTCGACATCACTCGAGCTGCTGCTCCAGGTCCAGCGCATGCTGCTCGGGTTTGGCATCACATGCCGGATCTACGAGAACCGACGCGCCGGGAAGCTCACGCAGCTCCTGCCGGATGGCCATGGAGGCATGAAGGAATACGCCGTCAAGGAGATGCACTCGCTTCGGATCACGCGCGACTCGCGGAAGCGGTACGAGCGTGAGATTGGGTTCGCCCCGGAGAGCAAGAAGGCGGCGGCGCTCAAGCGAGCGAACGCCTTCATGTCCACGTACTCGGACGAACTCGTGGACACCTTCAGCTCCGTGACCCCGCTGGGCATGGCGCCTGTGTTCGACTTGACCGAATCAGCGACCCAGCATTTCGTCGCAAACGGTGTAGTGATTCACAATTGCTCTGAGTACATGTACCTCGATGACTCCGCTTGTAACCTCGCCAGCCTCAACCTGATGAAGTTCGTGCGCGAAGACGGCGAGTTCGCAGTCGAAGACTTCCGGCACGCGGTGCGGGTCGTCTTTCTGGCTCAAGAGATCATCGTCGACAACGCGAGCTACCCGACCCCGAGGATCGAGGAGAACTCGAAGAACTTCCGGCCCATCGGGATCGGCTATGCGAACCTCGGTGCGCTGCTCATGAACCGGGGCCTGGCGTATGACAGCGACGAGGGCCGGGCCTACGCAGCGGCCGTCTCGGCTCTCGAGCAGGCGGAGTCAGCGCTCCAGAGCGCGCGCCTGAGTCGCGATCAGGGCGGCCCGTTCGCCGGCTACGCCGTCAACCGCGAGCCATACCTCAAGGTGATGGGGATGCACCGCGACGCCGCGTACCGCATGGACCGCTGCCTGATCCCGGTCGATCTCCTGGACACGACCCTCACCGCGTGGGACGAAGTGCTCGCCCTCGGCGAGAAAACCGGCTTCCGCAACGGGCAGTTCTCGGTCACCGCTCCAACCGGAACCATAAGTTTCTTGATGGATTGTGATACCACGGGTATCGAGCCCGATATCGCACTGATCAAGTACAAGCGCCTGGTGGGCGGCGGCTACCTGAAGATCGTCAACAACACGGTGCCCCACGCCCTGAAGCGCCTCGGGTACGACGCGCGCCAGGTCGAGGAGATCGTGGCCTACGTGGACGAGCACGAGACGATCGAGGGCGCGCCGCACCTGCGCGACGAGCACCTCGACGTGTTCGACTGCGCCTTCAAGCCGGCCAACGGCAGCCGCTCCATCCACTACAACGGGCATCTGAAGATGATGGCCGCGGTCCAGCCGTTCATCTCCGGCGCCATCAGCAAGACGGTCAACATGCCGGAGCACTCGACCCCGGCCGAGATCGCGCAGGTCTACATCGACGGCTGGAAGCTGGGGCTCAAGGCAATCGCGGTGTATCGGGACAACTCGAAGCGCAGCCAGCCGCTGAACACCAAGCGCGAGGGCGGCGACGCCGCAGCCAAGGTCGCCGATGAGACGACCGCGCCATCGGTCACGGTCACCCCCCAGCCGTACCGCCACCGGCTGCCGGATGAGCGGGCCAGCATCACCCACAAGTTCAACGTGGGCGGGCACGAGGGTTACCTGACCATCGGCCTGTACCCGGATGGCACCCCGGGCGAGATCTTCCTGCGGATGGCCAAGGAGGGCTCGACCATATCGGGCCTGATGGACGCCTTCGCCACCGCGGTGAGCATGGCGCTCCAGTACGGGGTCCCGCTGCGCGACCTGGTGAACAAGTTCAGCCACCTGCGGTTCGAGCCGGCCGGGTTCACCACCAACCGGGAGATCCCCATGGCCAAGAGCCTGGTGGACTACGTGTTCAAGTACATGGCCACCAAGTTCCTGAGCAGGGATGAGCAGGACAGGGTGGGGGTCGTCAATCGGCAGATGACGCTGACTGAAGCTGCACCGATGGTGGGGGGTGGTGCCCCCGTCGACCCCACCCCCGCTT
>JBKJYH010000069.1:0-21528 GCA_046715765.1 Candidatus Limnocylindria bacterium | reverse complement strand
CCCGATTCGCCGGATCGGAGACCGAGCAGGACTTCGTGGAGGCGCCATCCCAGATCATGGAGCACTGGGTCTGGGAGCCAACGGTGCTGGCCCGATTTGCCCGCCACTGGAAGACGGGCGCACCGATTCCGGCCGGGCTCGTTGAACGTCTGATAGCCGCCCGCAACTTGAACGTCGGCCTGCGCGCCACTCGCCAGGTCTTCTTTGGCAAGATGGACCTCGCGATCCACGCCGCCGACGCGCCCGACCTAAAGGAGGCCACTCGCAAGGCCTTCGCCGTGACCCAGCTCCCCTACCCCGACGGGACCGCTTTCCTCGCCAGCTTCGGCCACCTGATGGGCGGCTACGACTGCGGCTACTACGGCTACCTGTGGGCCGAGGTGATCGGCGACGACATGTGGAGCCGGTTCGCGACCGAGGGGATCACCTCGCCGGCCGTGGGCGCCGCATACCGGCGGGCGATCCTCGAGCCCGGCGGCTCGAAGCCCGGCGACGAACTGGTGCGCGACTTCCTGGGCCGCGACGCGGCGCCCGAGGCCTACCTGCGCCTGCGGGGCCTGACCGGCTGAGGGGCTGTTGGTCGCGCTCCCCCAACCACTTGGCCGTTTGCAGCTCCGGCACACAATTACCAAGCAAGGCCCCGTGCTTGGTGCTGGTTTGCGCCCGATGCAAATTTCCGGCATGAGCGGGCTGGGATCGGGCCAATCTCGGGCGTTTCGTGGGACTGCCTCGTAGTTACTTGCTCCACGTACAAACGCAACGAGCGACCCCGGCACCACCAGGACCGCCTCCGCCACAAAGTCCCCCACCCCAAGGACCGATGTACTGGCCGCGAGCGCTCCCGCGGCTGCGACACTCGGAGCGACATCAACGGGCGCGGTATCGCGCCCACCCGCACCTTCATCGAGAGGACCACATCGATCATGACCCGATTCCGCAGCCACTGGCTGGCCCTGCTGGGAGCCGCCGCGATCATGAGCCTCTCGGTGTCCGGGGCGCTGGGCCACTCGCCGTGGGGCGACACCAACCGGGGCCAGCAGGTCTCGGCCTACGTCCACGGCCTGGTGGGCGGCGACGAGGATTCGGCCGACGCCGATGAGACCGAGCCGGCCGAAGAGACCGAGGACATCGACGAGACGACCGACCAGGAGGAGCCCAGCGGCCACGGCGCCTGCGTGTCAGAGGTCGCGCATAGCGACGAGGTCGGCGGCAAGAACGAGAACCACGGCGGCGCGGTCAGCCTGGCCGCCCGCGAGACCTGCCGGGAAGGGGCGACGGATGAGCCGTCGGACGAGGAGCAGGTGTCCGATGCCGAGGACTCCGATGACGCCGACCAGGACGAGGAATCCGAGGAGGATTCCGAAGACGACGATCACGGCCAGGGCAACCCGAAGCACGACGACGACGCGGACGACGATGACTGACCGCGGCTAGAGAATCGCTGCGCAGGGTGCGATGGGTCCGGGCGGTGTGCCCGGGCCCTTCGCGTCGTATCGGCTCAGTAGTAGTCCGAGCAGGAGGCGAAGTAGCCGCAAGCGCAGACCAGCTTGCAGGCGCGCTCGGTCAGGGTCGCGCCGCAGTTAAGACAGGTGCGCACCAGGGCCTCCGGATCCGGCGGCACGCTGACCGATGCCGGGGTCGGCGGCTCGCCAATGCCCACCCGATCTCCCTCAGCCGTAACCGATGCCGACCCTGCCATCCCGCGCAGAATAGGTCCGATGCCCGCCGCTCGATCCCCACTCCATGCACGCTATCTTCATCGTGCCGGACCTGCTCGGACAGCAGGGGAGCGGGACGGCTTCCGCCACCCCGCTCCCGGATTCGTCGCGCGCGAGTGCGACGGCTACTTGACTGGGTAGAACACCGCGATTCGGTTGTACGAGAGCTTGGCTCCGTTCAAGTAGACGTCGAGCCGATAGCACTTGTTGACGTACATCGCGGACGTGCTGAGCGGCAAGGCCGCCTTCGTGTCCAGGTTGTAGATCAGCTGACCATCAGCCCAGCGGAACAGGTTCGATCCTGCATTGGACATCCCTGCATCGGCGTAGGCCTCGAGGGTGTCGGACGCAGCCGACACGCAGTCCGGCATGTAGTTCACCGCGATGGTGAACGCATCGGCGGCCGCGAAGTTCGAGCTGTTCTGCAGGACGTTGTCCTTGTAGACGAGGACCTTGACCGGGATGACTCGGCCGTACTTGCCGACGTTCTTGATGACATCACCCGGAAGGATGGTGTCGTCCAGGGGCGCCTGGAAGTCGATCGTGTACCGGTTCAGGGTGAGGGTCCGCGACGCCTGACCACTGTTCCCGGCCGCGTCCTGCGCCAGTGCGTGAATGCGATAGTCGCCGCTGGTCGGGAAGTTCGAGTATGCGAATGCCTTATTCCACGCGGCACCCCCAACCGGCGTGAACGTCTCGGTGTCGCTGGTGAAGGTCATCGCCACCCAGTCGTACCACTTGGCGGTGCTGAGCCGCTGGATGCTCGCGACGACGTTGCCGTCGAGGCCAGACAGGGCATCTTCTGCGGTTCCGCAGAAGTCACCGACTCCAGCGGTTGCGCAGCCAGCCTCCCAGGTGGACTGGACATATGCGCTTGCGAGCGGGAAGTCGATCGTTACCGACGGGGCGGTCTTGTCGATCTTGATCGGGCCGACGCTGGCTGAGTCGGCCAGGTTGCCGGCCTTGTCAGTGCAGGAGCCCGAGTTGGGCACGGTGGTGCCCGACGTTTCCGCGGTCAGGGTCTGCCCTGCCACCGTGTTGTCAGCGGCGAAGATCCCCGACTGGACCGAGCCGGCCTCGGCGCAGCTGAAGCTGACGACGACGTCGGAGTTGTTCCAGCCGTTGGCGTTGGCCGACGGGCTGGCCGAGCCGGAGATGACCGGCTTGGTCTTGTCGATCTTGATCGGGCCGAAGGGAACATCGACAGCCGCATTGCCGGCGTTGTCAACACAGTGGATTCCGAGACCGGTGAACGAGCCGGTGCTTGTCTCCGCGCTTTGGATCCCGCCATCGTCCGCCACCGTATTCACGGAAAGGCCGGAGCCACTCCCGTCGCTGCACGTAAACGCGACCGTGACGTCCTGGTTGGTCCAGGTGCCGGCCACGTACGGGTTGGTATCAGTTGTCTTCGCGTTGACGGAGATGATCGGGCCGGCGGTGTCGAGCGTGAACTCGAAGGCCGCGGTGTAACCGCTGTCATTGGCCAGGCCATCGAGGGCCTTGACGCGCCAGCAGTAGATCCCATCGGAGCCGATGGAAGGCGCAGGCGTGTAGGTCGAAAGTGAGAGTGCGCTCACCGTCGTGGCCGCGCCGAAGTTACATGTCGCACCCTTGGCGACGTACTGCAGCACGTAGGAAACCGGCGTGCTCGGGTCGGTGACGTCGGACCACCCGAAGGTCGGAGTAGAGTCGTTCGTCGCCGACCCGTTGCTGGGCGATTCGAGCGTCGGCTGATTGACCGTGGTGTCCGATGCATTGACCGTCCACGCGTAGCTGGTGGCCACTCCAACATTCCCCGCGTTATCGACCGCGCGAACGTAGAAGGTATGCGCACCAACCGCCACGACCTGGCTGAACGGGCTGGAGCAGGTCGCGAAGTCGGCCGGCACTCCGTCAATCCGGCACTCGTAGCGGTTGATGCCCGACGCCCCGCCGCCGGTGTCACTTCCGCTGAAGGTGAATCCAGCCGCGGTCGAGAAGGTCGGATTCGCCGGCATGGTGAGGATCGTCACGGTCGGCGCGTTGTTGTCCGACTTATAGATGACGTGAGTGGTGGAGCATGGCGAGAGGTTGCCCGCGGCATCGGTCGCCGTTGCGTAGAAGTCCGTCTCGGTGTTGTTACCGACATTCACCAAGATGGCAAAGGCAGGACTCGCCACGGTGGGCGATCCCTGAACCGAGCCGCCACAGTCGCTTTGCTTGTACAGACGCACGGTCGCGCCTGCCTCAGCCGTCCCGTTGATGGTTGGCATGTCGTTTGAGGAAGGAGACGGCGGGGTGGAGCCGGTCAGACCTGGAGCCGCCGGAGCGGTCGAATCCTCGATATAAACAGCATGGCTACTCGAGCACGGCGAAGCGTTGCCTACGGCGTCGGTCGCCTTGGCATAGAAGTCCTGTGATGTGTTGTCGGCCACGCTGACGGCAATGTTGAAGTTGCCGGCGTTGTTCGCAGCGCCAGTTGCCACGGGCGACCCGGGGCATCCCGCGCCGTTGTAGATGGCAACCGCCGCGTTCCCCTCCGCCGTTCCGGACACGCTCGGTCCATTGTTGTTTGCAGGGGAGGCAGGGGTGACCCCTGTCACTGCGGGCGCCAACGGCGCAGTCTTGTCACTGCCGATGATCTCGTCCTTCACGTTGGACTGTGGACTCGCCGAAGTGCCCGGCGTGAACGTGAACGTCGCCTTCGCGTCGTACTTGGCTCCGTCGGCAAGCGCTGTTCCACCGCCGATGAAGGTCTTGGTCCAAGTCCCGGAGGTGGAGTTGGTAGCGGTCATCCCGCTCCCCGGGGTGAGGGTCGCGGAGAGTCCGACAACTGGGGTGGGGCCCGTCGTGTTGTTTGCCAAATTCGTCAGGAAGATGCCCACCACGATGTTCGTGGGCACGAACGTCGTGCAGTTGGGTGCCCCGCCGCCCCCGGTGCAGGAGTAGGTTCCGGAGATTGTGATGTCCGCGCCGGATGCGTAGTACGTGAGACCCGAGTTCGTGATCGCCACGTTCACCGGGTCGAACTGGGTGGCGGCGGTCAGGCCGCTGCTCAGGCCCGTGGCCAGGATGTCGTAGATGCCCGGCACGTCGGAGAGCAGCACGAAGCTGTAGGCGATGAAGCCGCCCGCATCGGCGCTGACGGTGCCGCGGTCGGTCTCGACCCCGTACGGGTCGGTGGTGACCAGCTCGACCTGCTCATCGGCCCAGAAGCCGTCGCCGGTCACGTTGACCGTGTCGCCGGTCTGGTAGATCCACAGGTCGGTTGCGATGGAGGTGGCGATCGCCGGGGCGATGGCAAAGACGATCACGGTGAGTGACAGGACGGAAGCCATCAGCCGGCTGCGGAACGCCCCCCTGGCGGGCACAGTCGGGACAGCGTCGAGGGTATCGGGCACGAGATAAGACCTCATAAATTCCCGGTGTCGGAGGGCATTTCCAACTTGCCGGACGGCCAGAGTAGCCGCGTTCATAGGACTTGACCAGTACCTCTGCCGAGCGCCAAGGGCCTGATAGGGACGGTCTGGTGTGGTCCGGACCGATGAGGTCGGTGCATCGGTGCACCGTTCGTGCGGGTTCCGGTCCCCGCGAGGCAGGACCCGGGTAGTACTGGTCCTACCGGGCCAGCTGTTCCACCAGGGTCGCGTGCAGGATCCCGTTGCTGGCCAAGGCCTGCGGCCCGTCGATCGAATCCCGACCGGCGAAGTCCGTCAGCCGCCCGCCGGCTTCCCGGACGATGAGCGCCGGGGCGGCCAGGTCCCAGGTGGTCGGCCCGATCTCGAGCATCGCCTCGGCCGCGCCCTCGGCCACCAGCATGTAGCCCCAGAAGTCGCCGAAGCCGCGATCGCGCCAGGCCGCTTCCGCCATCGCGGCGAGGGCCGGGCCGTGGCCGGCGGCCTGCATCGGGGCCATGCCGGACCAGACCAGCTGGGCGTGGTCGAGACGGTCGACGCTTGATACGTGGATGGCACGCTCGCCAAGCAGGTCGCTGACCGTTGCGCCGTGGCCGGCGGCGGCGTGCCAGCGCCGATGAAGGGCCGGCGCGGAGATGGCTGCTGCGATCAGCTCTCCGTTGCGCTCGACGGCGATCAGCGTGGCGTAGACCGGGATGCCGCGCACCAGGTTGTGGGTCCCGTCGATCGGATCGACGATCCAGCGCGTGGGCGCCTCCGCCCCGTGGGCTGCGAATTCCTCGCCCAGGACCCCGTGAGTCGGGTAGGCAGCGCGGATCCGGGCGCGGAGGTGGGTTTCCACATCGGTGTCCACCTGGGTCACCAGGGTCCCGTCTGGCTTCTCATCGACGTTCAGGCCGACGCGGACCGCGGCGAGGATCAGGGCATCGGTCTCGTCGAGCAGGCTCAGCGCGAAGCGGCGGAGGGAGTCGGGGTCCTCGGCGGGCACGCGCGAAGGATAGTGTCCCGGTGCCTGGTCGCGGCCGTCACCTCGGGCGTAGCAACATGGTCGGTACCGGCACGAGCGCGGGCTAGGATGCCCCGATGCGTCGCATTCCGGGTGAGCTCCTCATGACCCTGGTCGCGGTGCTGTGGGGAAGCGCCTTTCCGGTGACCCGGATCCTGCTCGACGAGATGCCGCCGCTCGGCGCGGCTGCCTGGCGGACGCTGCTCGCCGCGGGCGGCGTGTTCGTGCTGGTCGCGTTGCGCGGCGAGTTGCGAAGCCTGTGGCCGGTGGTCGGGCAGCGGCGACGACTGGCGGCCATGGCCCTGCTCGGCGGCGCTGTGTTCCTGATCGGAATGAACGTGGGGATCGCACTGACCGGCGCCTCGATCAGCTCGTTCGTGGTGGGCACCTATCCGTTGCTGGCGGTGGCCGTGGCGGCGCTGGCGCTGGGTGAGCGGGTCCCCCGTCGGGCCGTGATCGCGCTGGGCGTGGCGCTCATTGGCCTGGTCCTGCTTGCCCGGCCGGGCGGGGCGCACGTGGAGCCGATGGGGGTGCTGGCAGCGCTCGGCGCCGCCCTCTCGTTCGCGGTGTACCTGGCAATGGCCCGGCGGTGGACCGATCCGGCGCACCTGCCGCCACTGACCATTGCCCTGGCCCTGCTCCTCGCCAGCATGAGCGTCACCGGGGCGATGCAACTGGTGCTGGATCCGGCGGGGTTGCAGGTGAACCTCTCGGCGCTGGGGTGGGCCTCGCTGGCGTGGCTGGCGCTGCCCGCCTCCGCCTTGCCCCATGTCCTGGTCGTGGTCACCGTCCAGCGCATCCCGGCCAGCCGCGCAGCGCCGTTCCTACTTCTGATCCCGATTGCGGGGGCGCTGATCTCGGCGGTGCTCCTCAACGAACGCCTGGACGCGTTCCAGCTGGTCGGCGCCGGGCTGATCCTGGTGGGGGTCGGTGCGGCGACGATCCGGGGCGAGCGGGGGTCTGCCACTCCCGGACCGAGCCGATGAGCGCCGTTGATAAGCCAGACTATTCGTCGCGCGCGGGACGGCACCGGTGCGCGCCACCTGAATGGCCCGGGTAATCAGGCAGCGCGGGGCGAAGCCCGCCGGCGCACGACGAGAAGTGGGACTTATCGGCCGCTGCAGCCGCGCGGAGGGGAAGGCCCTCGTTGACCGGCCGGGCGTCGCCCCGCTTGACGTCGCCCGGCCCGGCCGCCACGCTGCGCTGCATGGCGAAACGCAAGCGCGCGCCCGGTGCTCTCCCCTCGTTCGACGGCGTGACCGTTTCGATCGGCGGTTTCCTCGCCGGCCTCGAGCAGCAGATCCTGCACAAGCGACCGCCGCCCGCGATCGTGGTCGAGGAGCAGGCACGCAGCGAGCCACGCAGCGTCAACGGGCTGCAGATCGACGGCCTCGACGACCCGATCGAGCGTCCCGAGCCACCGGACACCTCCGGCGCGCGCCTCTAGCGTTCGTCCAGCCGGCGACGCAACTCCTCGTTGACCAGCCGCGCGTCGGCGCGGCCGCGGGTGCGTTTCATGACCGCCCCGACCAGGAAGCCGTACAGTTGCTGCTTCCCGGCGCGGAACTCGGCCACCTGGGCGGGGTGTTCGTGCAGCACGAAGTCCACTGCCTCGGCGATGACCACCGCGTCGGAGACCTGGGCAAACCCTTCGGCCACGATCACGACCCGCGGCATCTCGCCGGTCTCGAAACAGCGGGCCAGCACCGCCTTCCCGCTCGCCGCGCTGATCCGACCCGCCTCGACCTCCGCGATCAACTCGGCCAAGCCCTCTGGCGGCAATGCCACGTCCGAGGCTCGCAGGCCGGCGGCGGCATGCTGGTTGAGGAGGCGGGAGAACTCGCCGCTCACCCAATTGGCGGCAGGCTTCGGCGCGGCACCGGCGGCCACCACCGCGTCGAAGTAATCGGCCAGGGCCAGGTCGGCGGTCAACACCCCGGCGTCATACGGCGAGAGGCCCAGCGAATCCTCGTACCGGGCGCGGCGAGCGGCGGGTAGCTCGGGCAGGGAGGCGCGCAGCTCGGCCACCCACTCCGGCGACGGACGCAGTGGAGGGAGATCGGGCTCGGGGAAGTATCGGTAATCATTCGCCTCCTCCTTGGAGCGCTGCGGGATGGTCCGGCCGTGCGCCTCGTCCCAGCCACGCGTCTCCTGGGTCAGCCGCTGGCCGCGATTGAGCGCCTCGGCATGGCGGGCCACCTCGTACTCCATGGCACGCTCGAGCGACCGGAAGGAGTTGAGGTTCTTGACCTCGACCTTGGTGCCGAAGGCATCGGTCCCGACCGGTCTCAGGCTGATGTTGCCCTCGATCCGCATGGAGCCTGCCTCCATGTCGGCATTCGAGGCACCGATGTAGCGCAGGATGTCGCGCAGCGTCTCCCCGTAGGCGCGTGCCTGGGCGGGGCTGCGCAGGTCCGGCTCGGTCACGATCTCCATCAACGGCACCCCGGCCCGATTGAAATCCACCAAGGTGTGGCCGCGTCCCCCATGCAGCAGCCGGGCCGTGTCTTCCTCCAGGCGGGCGCGGGTGATGCCGATCGTCACGCTGGCCCCTTCGGCGGCGACCGCCACCGCCAGCCTGCCACCGCTAGTGAGCGGGAGCGCGTACTGGCTGATCTGATAGCCCTTGGGCAGGTCGGGGTAGAAGTAGTTCTTGCGCTCGAAGCGGACCGCGTCCGTCTCGGCGTGACAGTCGAGGGCCAGGCCGCTGAGCAGGACCAGCTCCACCGCGCGGCGGTTGATCACCGGGAGGCTTCCCGGGAGGCCGAGGCAGACGGGGCAGGTGCGGGTGTTCGGCTCGTCGGGCTCGCCGGGCGCGGCGGCGGTCGGGCAACCGCAGAACATCTTGGAGACAGTCCGCAACTGGGCGTGGACCTCGATCCCGATGACGGTCTGGTAACGCGTTGCGCCGGCGGGCGTGGACATGCGCGGATTCTCCCGCATTTGCGATGCGCGATCGGCTGTCCTCGCGGCGGATCGGCTCTGACAAGTCCACGTTATCAACGTGCACCACGGGCCACCCTCGGGCGTCGTCTGATAACCCATGCTGATCAGCCGGCGCGGCACCGGCCCGATCGGTGCATGTTCATCACTCCTGGTTATCGCCGGCGCCCTCCGCTCGACCTGCCCCGCGGGCTATGCTCCTCAGGTGAAGCTTGCCCAGATGAAGGACCTCGGCCCGGTCGCCGAACTGCTGCAGCGCCAGGTGGACGATCTCGGGGCGGTGGAGATGGCGTCGCAGTTGATCCCCGGCACCGACGCGCGCCGGATGCGGATCCTGGTCGCCACCGACCTCGGCGTGCTTGACTACGTCTTCGCGGCAACCAGTGGCGATGCCAATGCGCCCTGGCACCTGCGCGGCACCCTGACCCGCTGGCCGGGCGTCCACGGCCTGCGCCTGCAGACCGATGGCCAGCTCGGCGACGCAACGCAGCCCGCCAAGCACGTGTGGCGCTTCGTGATCGAGGATCCGAAGGCCGAACTGGTGGCGGAGGTCGGGGCGGACGCCAAGACCACCACGGCCATGCTCGAGTTCGCGCGGGCCTGCCTGGAGCGCGCTGGAAACTAGGCGGAGGCCAGCAGGAAGAGCCCCCCGAACGGGATCCGCAGCGAGCCGTCGGGCGCGCGGGGGGTGACGGCCAGCATCTCCCCCTTCAGCGCCTCGCGCCGTTGGTCCGGCCAGCCGGCCGTCGCCGATCCGCGGGACCCGGTACGCAGCCACACCTGGTAGGCCGCGTCGTCGGCGAGCGGGATCGCCACGCCGGGGTCGGCAGTGGTGCGCACAAGACTCCACCCCGCGGATCGGGCCCAGCCGGCCAGCTCGGCACGCGTGGGGTAGTCGCGGGCGGTTGCCAACCCGTACGAGTCGTAGATCGGGTCGTAGAGCGGGCCCATGGTCGCCTTCCAGGGGCCGGGGACCGAGAGCGAGAGACGCCCTCCCGGTCGGGTCACGCGGCGCCACTCACGCAGGACGGCCACCCGGTCTGCGGCGAAGAGCAGCGCGTGGGTGGCAACCAGGGCGTCGAAGGCACCATCCGCGAAGGGCAGCGCCCCGAAGTCGCCCTCGACGAAGGTCACGCCAGGAACCTGGGCCCGGGCTATCTCCAGCATCCCGGCCGCAGCGTCGATACCGGTCACCGTCCGCCCCTCGCCCAGGCACAGGCCCGCGGCCGTGCCGGTGCCGGTGCCCAGGTCGAGCACCCGCTCGCCGGGGAGCAGGCGCGCGTCGCGCACCACCCGCTCCGCCACGGGGCGCAGCGCCGGAGCCATGGTCGCCGCGTACGCCGCCGCCGAAGCGCTGAACCGCGCAGCGGCATCGGACCGCCACAGGGTCACGGTCGGCTACTGGGCGCGCTGGCGGGAGACGAAGCTCTGGATGCGGTCCATTGCCACCTCGATCTGCTCGTATGCGGTGGCATAGCAGGCGCGGATGTGGCCGGCACCCGAGGGACCGAAGGCGCTGCCCGGCACCACGCCGACCCGCTCCTCCTCGAGCAGCAGTCGGGCGAAGGTCTCGTCGTCGTGGCCGGTGGCATCGGTCACGTTGGGGAAGCAGTAGAAGGCGCCTCGCGGCTCGAAGCAGGCCAGGCCCATCTCGTTGAAGCGGCGGGTCATCAGCTGGCGACGGCGGTCGTACTCGGCCTGCATCTCGGCCACGAAGGGTTCCCCGGAGCGCAGCGCCTCGATCGCCGCGAATTGCGCGGCGGTTGGCGCGCACATGATCCCGTACTGGTGGACCTTGGCGATCCCTTCCATCAGGCTGGCGGGAGCCGCCGCGTACCCAATCCGCCAGCCGGTCATGGCGTAGCTCTTGCTGAATCCACCGATCAGGACGGTCCGCTCGCGCATCCCCGGCAGCGCCGCGAAGGTCACGTGGCGATGCGATCCGTAGACCAGCCGCTCGTAGATCTCATCGGTGATGACCAGCAGGTCGTGACGCTCGGCGACCTCGGCAATCCGTCGCAGTTCGGGCTCGTCGAGGACCGCCCCGGTCGGGTTGTTGGGGTAGCCCAGGAAGATGGCCTTGGAGCGCGGGGTGATGGCCCGCTCGATCTGTTCCGCGCTGACGGTGAAGTTCGCACCCGCGTTGGTCGGCACCGCCACCGGCACCCCGCCGGCCAGTTCGATGCAGGGGGCGTAGGCCACGAAGCACGGCTCGTGGTAGATCACCTCGTCGCCGGGGTCGCAGATGGCGCGCAGCGTGGCATCCAGCGCCTCCGACGCGCCGACCGTGATGATCAGCTCGTTGCGCGGGTGATACGTCACCCGGTTGCGTGTCGCGAGGTCATCCGCGATCAGTCGTCGCAACTCGAGCATCCCGCCGTTGGCGGTGTAGTGGGTCTCCCCTGCCTCGAGGCTGGCGATCGCGGCTCGGGTGATCGGCTCGGGGGTGGTGAAGTCCGGCTCACCGATGGTCAGGCTGATCACGTCGTCCATCTCGGCCAGCATGTCGAAGAAGCGGCGGATGCCCGATGGCCGCAACTCGCGCACCTTGTCCGAGAGAAACTCAGCCGGGGGCCGATGGACCTGCGTCACGGGCAAGAGTGTAGTCGCGCGGGTACCCTTCCGGCGATGACGCCGATCGCCGTCGTGCTCCTGCTGCTGGCCCTGGTCGCCGCCCTCGCCACCCTGGCGCGACGCCTGTCGATCCCCTACCCGATCCTGATGGTGCTCGGCGGCCTGGCTCTCAGCGTGGTGCTGGGAGTATCGCGCGACCTGCTGCCTGGATTCGCGCGGATCGAGCTCGAGCCGGAACTGGTCTTTCTGTTGCTCCTGCCCCCGATCCTGTTCAGCGCCGCCTATTTCACTTCGCCCCGCGAACTGGCAGCCAATGCCCGGCCGATCGGCCTGCTGGCCATCGGGTTGGTGCTGGCAACCACGGTGGTGGTCGGGGTGGTGATCCACGGACTGGTGCCGGAGCTCGGCTGGGCGGCTGCCTTCGCCCTGGGGGCGATCGTCTCCCCGCCCGATGCGGTGGCGGCCACCGCCATCGCGCAGCGCCTCGGCCTGCCCGCCCGACAGGTGACGATCCTGGAGGGCGAGTCGCTGGTCAACGACGCCACTGCACTGGTTGCCTATCGGCTCGCCGTGGCGGCCGCGGTGACCGGGATCTTCAGCCTGACCGATGCCATCGGGGCCTTCGCCTGGGTCAGCATCGGCGGCGTGGTCATCGGCCTGCTGGTCGGCTGGCTGATGGTCGAGGTCGAGAAGCGCCTCGACGATCCGCCGGTCGAGGTCCTGCTCTCCCTGCTCGGCCCATTCGCGGCCTGGGTGCCGTCGGAGGCGCTTGGCGTGTCGGGCGTGCTGGCGGTGGTAACCGCGGGGATCGTGCTCGGGCGCGCGGCGCCGCGGATCCTCAGCTCGCGGACCCGGGTGCTCGGCTCAGGTGTCTGGCAGATGGTGGTCTTCACCCTCAACGGGCTGGTCTTCATCCTGATCGGGCTGCAACTGCCCACCATCCTCGAGGTCCTGCGCGAAGAGCGCTCCCTCGGCGAGCTGCTGCTCCTGGGCGGCGCGGTGAGCCTGGCCGTGGTCCTGGTGCGGCTGGCGTGGGTCTTCCCCGCTGCGTACCTGCCGCGTTGGTTGAGCCGATCCGTCCGTGCGCGCGAGGTCGCGCCCTCGCCGAGGGTGGTGCTGATCAGCGGCTGGGCCGGGATGCGCGGCGTCGTCTCGCTGGCCGCGGCCCTTGCCCTGCCCCTGGGCACGTTCGAGCATCGCGACCTGCTGATCTTCCTGACCTTCTGCGTGATCCTGGTCACCCTGGTGGGCCAGGGCCTGAGCCTGCCGTGGCTGATCCGACGGCTCGGTGTCGGCGACGACGGGTCTGCTGCGCACGAGACGCTCCACGCCCGAGAGGCCGCGACCGAGGCGGCGCTGGCTCGGCTGGTCGAGTTGGAAACCGAGCGGTCCGGCCACATGGAACTGATCGTTCACCTGCGCGAGCGCTACGCGCACGCCGCCGAGCACCTCGAGCACCCCCACGATGACTACGCCACGGGGACGCCAGTGGACACCGAGGAGGCCGAGCATGGCGCCATCCGGCAGGCAGTGATCGACGCCCAGCGGCTGGCGGTGATCGACCTGCGCGACCGCGGCGTGATCAGCGACGCGGCCCTGCGCAGCGTCGAGCGCGACCTGGACCTGGAGGAGTTGCGCGCCGAGGGCTAGGTTCCCGCGTGATACGCGAGCTCGCCGGCCTCGATCGGGAGGGTGACGCGGTTCTCCGACGGCGGGATCGGGCAGGTGGCGTACGGGGAAAAGACACAGGGCGGGTTGTACGACCGGTTGAAGTCAGCCACCACCGATCGGTCGGCGGCCACCGGCTCGGTGTACAGGAAGCGACCCCCGGCGTAGGTCTCGGCACCGCTCGTTCCGTCGGCGAAGATCAACCAGAGGGAGCGGTCGTCTCCTCCATCGAGCGCGGTCAGCCGATGGGAGGCACCATCGCGCTCGAACACGAACACTCCGGAATGCGGGAGTTCCTGGAAGTCTCCGGTGATGTCGCCGATGCGGGCGGTGGCTCCCTCGCCGGCCGGCTCCAGGCGGCCGGTCACGCGCCAGGATGGATCCAGCGGGAAATGGGTCATCCCGGTGAAGCCGGCGAGCGCCGGCGCATCGTGATCCCGCACCCGCAGCCCGATTCGCTGCCCCCGGCGGATGGTGTGGAAGCGCAGGGTGCCCAGGGCGAGGATGGTGGCCGGGCCGTCGAAGTCGTCAGCAAGCTCCTGCTCTGCGGGGGGCTCGTCCGGGTCGCCGGCGACCCTGAGCATCGCGCTGGCACGCACCAGCCGCACCTCGAAGCCGGTCCGCCACAGGCTGCCCGCCCACGGCGGCAGGCCCTCGCCGGGCAGCACGATCTCGTTCGCCGAGTCCGCGCCGAACCGGTTCTCGCCCTCCGTCAGCCAATGCAGGCCGATGAGGGTCAGCCAGCCATCGGGATTGCGCAGCGAGCGGTCGCGTTCGGCTCGCCACTCAGCCACCGTAGCGGCGTGTTCGGCGGGAGTCACGAGGCCGCCACGAACAGGAGATAGGGGGCGGTTCCGCGCCCCAGCCTGACCCAACTGGCCGGACCGCCGTTCACCGGGTTGGTGGCGGCGAGCTGGCCCTCGTCAACGCTCCCGTCGATGGCGATTGCGACCGGTCCCTCCCCGAACCGGGCCAGGCAGGCCGCGAGGTAGCCCTCCGTGCTCGGCTCCGCCAGCACCAGGCGGCCAGCTCCCAGTTGCGCGACCCGACACCGGGCTCCCAGGACCGGATCATCGGCGGCCTCGTCCCATGCCGTGCCGAGTAGCCGAGCGAGGTCCGATGCCGCGCGGTCCGCGTCAACGGTCCCCAGCACCAGTCCCCGCGGCGAAGCGCTCCCCGCCGAATGCAATCGAGGGAAGAGGTTGCTGGGTAATGCTTCGAGACGGTCCGGCAGATCGGCACCCAGGCCGGACACGCCCCACCATGCGATCCGCGGTTGGGTTCCCGTCTCCACCGATAGCCACCCGGGCCATCCGATCGCCCCTCCCTCACGCATCAGGTGCTGCAGGGTGGTCTCGACCGGCACGGTCAGGCGAACCTGACTGATCTCGGGCACGTCGCTCAGTCGTGGGCGGTCGGGGGACGCAGGGCGGAGAACCCCGCCGCGCGCTCGTAGGCATCCGCCACCCGCAGCACGGTGGCCTCGTCGAAGGCCCGACCGATCACCTGGAGGCCGACGGGCAGTCCATCGGACAATCCACACGGGACCGATATCCCGGGCAGCCCGGCGATGTTGACCGGCAGGGTGCAGGCATCGTTCAGGTACATCAGGAGAGGGTCATCAGTCTTGGCCCCGATCTTGAATGCGACCGATGGCGAGGTGGGGGCCAGCAGGGCGTCGACGCGGGACAGGACCTCGTCGAACTCAGCCTTGATCAGGGTCCGCACCTGCTGGGCCTTGACGTAATACGCGTCGTAGTAGCCAGCCGACAGGGCGTAGGTGCCGAGCATGATCCGGCGCTTCACCTCGGCGCCGAAGCCGTCGCCCCTGGTGCGCAGGTAGTTGGCGAGCAGGTCGTTATCCCCCGCCGAGACGCCGTATTTGACACCGTCGTAACGCGCCAGGTTGGCCGATGCCTCGGCCGGGGCGATGATGTAGTAGGTCGCCAGTCCCTTATCGGTGGAGGGCAGGCTGACCTCCACGATCTGCGCACCCATCCCCTCCAGCAGCCCGATGGCTGCGCGCACGGCGCGCTCGACCCCCGACTCCATCCCCGGCACGAAGAACTCGCGCGGCACGCCCAGCCGCAGGCCACGCACTTCGCCGGTGAGCGCGGCGGCGTAGTCGGGCACGGGGACGTGCACGCTGGTCGAGTCGCGCGGGTCGTGCCCGGCCAGCGCGCCCAGCACGGTCGCGACGTCGGCCACGCTGCGTGCCAGCGGGCCGCATTGGTCGAGCGACGAGGCGAAGGCGACCATCCCGTAGCGACTGACCCGCCCGTATGTCGGCTTCATGCCCGCCACTCCGGCCAGGGCGGCGGGTTGCCGGATGGAGCCGCCGGTATCGGTCCCGGTGGCGAAGAAGGCCTGTCCACCCGCCACCGCCGCGGACGAGCCGCCGCTGCTGCCGCCGGGCACGGTGGACTCGTCCCACGGGTTGCGGACCGGCCCGTAGGCGCTGTTCTCGTTGGATGAGCCCATCGCGAACTCGTCGCAGTTGGTCTTGCCCAGCAGGATCGCGCCAGCAGCGACCAGCCGCTCCTCGGCCGATGAGGCGTACGGCGAGCGGTAGCCGGCAAGGATCTTCGAGCCGGCGGTGGTGGGCAGTCCCCCGTCAGGCTGGCCCGCGGCGTCGAGGGCGCGCGTAACGAAAATGTCCTTCAGGGCGTACGGGATTCCGAGCAACGGGCGCGCGTCACCTTCACCCCGGCGCAAGGCAGCGTCGGCCGCGTCGGCGGTGGCCAGAGCACGCTGCGCTCCCAGCGCAAGAAAGGTGTTGAGCCGCTCCCCGTCGCGGTCGATCCGAGCCAGGCAGACCTCGGTCAGGTCGCGGGCGCTCACCTCGCGGCGGCGAAGCAGGTCGCCGACCTGGGCGATGGTTCGGTCGGCCAGCGGCAGGGTCACCGTCCCTCCTCGAGGACCACCGGCACCCGCAGGTGAGCCCCCTCGCGCAGCGGCGCATTGGCCAGGGCGGCCTCGCGGGCCAGGCGGCGGGCATCGGTGACCTCGTCCTCGCGCCAGACGTTCTCGAGGGCAATCACCTGGGCAGTCGGTGAGACGGCGCTGGTGTCCACCGATTGGAGCTGGTTGACCGCCTCCAGGATCCGGTTCAGCTGGACCTGCATCCGGTCGATCTCAGCATCGGTCAGGCCCAGGCGGGCCAGGGCGGCCATGTGCTCGACGTCGGATCGGCTGATCACGGCCCGATGATAGCCGCGCCGATAAGCCGCCCATCATGCGCTGATAACGGCACGTGGTCGATGCTTGTCGCGTGCCCCCACCAACGCCTCGAATTCCGCACGACACGAGCGTGACCTTTCGGATCGACAGCGATGTCCTCAGCTGGGGGCGCGCACGGGCGTTCTTCGGCGGAAGCAGCCTGAATGCGATCGTCCGGAGGTTCCTGGAGGAGTACGCCGCGGTCCCGGCTCGGTGGTTGGACGGGCTCCCGCCGCCATGGACGGCCGAGAACCGGATCGTCCAGGTGTTTGACCCGATCGGCAGGGGCCGCCGCGCGGCTGGCCGTGCGCACACCGACCTCCTCGACGCGGCCATTGCAGAAGCGCTCACGGCGGCGGACAGCGAGGTCGGCAGCGCCGAGGATCGTGGGGGGTCATCCGTTCGGCGTCACGGCTGATCGTGCAACCGTGCGTTCGTGCAACCGTGCGTTCGTGCAGCACTGTCGGCGCTGACGCGGCAGTCTTGCCTTGGGGTACCCGGCGCGGGACACGGAACCGGGCGGTGGCGCCAGAATGGCCCCCATGTCCAATGACCCAGGGTCGGTCGTGATCCCGATCCCCGGCGGCCGGATCGAGGCATTCTCGATGCCCGGCGGCGAAGGAATGCAACTGGTGGTGCTCGGCGGAGTCGAGTGGGGCTTCCGTCCCCTGGCCGGGACCGAGGGAGTGCTGGAGCGACGCTGGGCCCTGCGCGCCGACCGGCGCCCGGTGACAGTTGTCGGCCGGCCGATTCCCGATGACCCGCGCGAGGCGGACCTGCTGCTGCACCCGCGCAACAGCGCTGCGGCGGTGGCCATCGCCATCCGCGAGTTGGAGCTGACGACGCCGCTGGCAATCGAGGCCGAGTCGGGCGGCGGACGGATCAGCCTGTGGCTGACCCTCGACCACCCCGAACTGGTGGGCCGGCTGGTCCTTGCGTCGGTTGCGTCGGAGACGCCGCCCGACTCTCCCATGTCGCAGCGGCTAGGGCGCTGGATCCGGCTGGCCGAGGCAGGTGACTGGGGCGACCTGTTCGCCGGATTCGCCCGCCAGCTACGCCCCGCCTCGACCGTGCACGACCCCGAGGTGGATGTTGCGTCGCGCCTGCAGCCGCACCCCGCCACCCCGGAGCGATTCATCGGCGAGCTCAAGGCGACCCTGAACCCATCTTCGTTTGTCACCTCGCGCCTAGGGGAGATCGGGGTACCGGCGCTCGTGCTTGCTGGAGGGCAGGACCAGGTCGTTCCGCTCGAGGCCACTCGGCTCGTGGCTGCTGGGATACGCCGTGCACGGTTCGAGGTTGATCTCGAATGCGGCCACACCGTCCGCACCTCGTTCCGCGGCTACGACCGGCTGGTGGAGGCCTTCCTGGCGGAAGGCGACTAGGTCGCCGCTCCCTCGATGCGGGGCGCGTCGCGCAGCCGCAGTCGCAGGATCACGAATCCGACCGCCGCCACGAGTGACGCGCTGAGGAACGCCGCCGGGGTGTCCCAAGCTGCGGCCACCGCGCCCATCGCGATCGGCCCGGCCCCGAAGGCCACATCAATGAACGCGCTGAAGGTCCCCAGCGCCGCGCCGCGCTCGGCGACCGGTGCGCGCGCCACGGTCAGGGACGCCAGGGCGGGGGTCGTGAATGCCACGCCCAGGCCCAGCAGCACGGTTCCGCCGTACAGCCCGACCACGGTCGGCAACAGCCCGATGACGCCGAGCCCGGTGGCGGTGACCAGCAGCGCAGTGCCCGTGACCCGCCGGGCACCCCACCGATCCGGCGCGCGGGCACCGATCAGGCGTGCCGCGATCACGGTGGCACCGAAGGTCAACAGGAAGAACCAGGCACCGTCCAGGCCGAGCGGCCCCACCGCGTACGGCGGTACCAGGACGAAGTAGCCGCCCATCCCCCACACCCCGGTCAGCAGGATCAGCCCGGGCAGCAGGCCCGCCGGGTGCAGCCAGCGTCCGGAACTCGCCGCACCCGGCTCGACCGCGGGGCGCGTCTCGGGGACCAGGGCAGCGAGGGCGGCCGCGCCCGCGGCGGTTATCGCGGCGACGATCCACACCGCGTCGAAGCCTCCGGCGTCGAACGCCGTCTCACCGATCAGCGGACCCACCGCGATGCCGACGTACAGCGACAGGGAGAACAGGGTCATCGCCTCACCTCGGCGGCTCTCGGGCGCGAGGTCCGCCTCGGCGGCGAAGGCGGCCACGAACACAAACGCCTCCGCCGCTCCCAGCAAGAGGCGCAGGACGACCAGCACCGCCAGCGACCCGGCCAGCAGGTGGGCCAGCATCCCAACTCCAAAGAGCAGCGACCCACCCACCATCAACGGCCGGCGGCCGTAGCGGTCCGCCATCCGGCCGGCGATCGGCCGGAACAGCAACGCGGAGAGGCTGAAAGCTCCGTACACCACCCCCGCCCCGAGGGTGTCCGCCCCCAGTGGCCCGGTGGCGAAGCGGGCGACAAGCGCCAGGGACACTCCGTCGGCGATGAAGTAGGCGAGGCTGGCAACGCTGACCAGCAGGAACGGCCGGGTCAGGATCGGCACGCGAGGCTCGGTCATTCGGTTGGACGGACCTCGCCCAGCAGGGCGCGCAGGCCAGCCTCGTCGAGGATCGACACGCCCAGCTTCTCGGCGGCCGCCAGCTTGCTGCCGGCCTTCTCTCCGGCGAGCAGGTAGTCCGTCTTGACGCTGACCGATCCGGCCGGGTGGCCCCCGGCGGCGCGGATCGCGGCCTCGGCGGCTTCCCGGCTGAAGCCGGCCAGGGTGCCGGTTACCACCACCGTCTTGCCGGCGAGTGGCCCCGAGGCGGCGGGCACGGCCTCGGCACCGGGCTGCGGCGCCTGCGCCAGCACGCCCGCATCCAGCAGCGCGTGGAGGGTGCCGGCGGTATGGGGCTCCCGGAAGTAGCCGGCGATGGCCTCGGCCACCACCTTTCCGACTCCGAAGACCTCCGTCAGTTCCCCGGTGGTTGCGGCGCGGAGTCTGTCGGCGACGCGCCGGGTCCATGCCGCTTCATCCTCGGCCTGGCCGTTGTCGCCAGCCGAGCGCGGGACCTCGCGGACCAGCCAACTGGCCAGGTCAATGGCGGTCTGCTCCCCGACGTGCCGGATCCCGAGTGCGTTGACGACCCTGGCCAGCGGGCGCCGGCGCGCGCCGGCGATCGCGGCGTGGAGGTTCTCGGCCGACTTGCGGGCATATCGGTCCAGCACCTCGAGAGTCTCCACGTCCAGGCTGAACAGGTCGGCCGGCTCGCGCAGCAGGCCGCGTTCGACGAGCTGGTTGACGACTGCGTAGCCGGCTCCCTCGATGTCCATCCCCCCGCGTCCGGTGAAGTGCAGCAGCGCGCCCAGGCGCTGGGCAGGGCACCACGGGTTCGGGCAGCGCCACACCACCTCGTCCTCCTCGCGCACCGCCAGGGTGTCGCACGCCGGGCAATTCGCGGGCATCGCCCATTCGCGCTCGCTGCCATCGCGCGCCTCCGCCACGGCACTCACCACCTCGGGGATCACGTCGCCGGCGCGCTGCAGGACCACCGTGTCGCCGATCCGCAGGTCGCGCCGCCGGATCTCGTCGATGTTGTGGAGCGTCGCATTGCGCACGGTGGTGCCGCCCACGAACACCGGGGTCACGTGCGCGACCGGGGTCAGCGCCCCGGTGCGGCCGACGTAGACCTCGATCTCCTCGAGCCGAGTGGTCACCTGTTGGGCCGGGAACTTGTAGGCGGTCGCCCAGCGCGGGGCGCGGCTCACGAAGCCGAGCTGCGCCTGCTGCGCCACGCTGTCGACCTTGACCACCACTCCATCGGTCTCGTAGTCGAGTCCTCGGCGCGCGTCGGCCCACTCATCGAGGTAGGCGATCACGGCCTCGATCCCGGAGGCCAGGCGAGTGTGGGGGTTGACCGGGAAGCCCAGCCCGCGCAACAGCTCGAGCGACTCGAGGTGCGAGTCGATCCCCGGCACGCCCACCACCTGGTAGCACCACACCGACAACCGCCGCGCGGCAGTGGCGGCCGGATCCTTCTGCCGCACCGAGCCGGCAGCGGTGTTCCGCGCGTTGGCGTAGAGCGGCTTTCCCTCGCGCTCGAGGGCCGCGTTCAGGTCGGCAAACGCGCCGCGCGGCATGTACACCTCACCGCGCACCTCCAGCTCCTCCCCCGGCGGATCGGCGCGCAACCGCAGCGGAATCGCGCGCACCGTTCGCAGGTTGGCGGTGACTTCCTCGCCGGAGGTCCCATCACCACGCGTCGCGCCGCGCACCAAGCTTCGCCCCACGTACCGCAGCGAGACGGCAAGCCCATCGATCTTCAGTTCGCAGACGTAGGCGACTCCGGGGTCATCCTCGGTCAGCCCGAGTCCGCGGCGCACCCGGGCGTCGAACTCGCGCAACTCATCATGGCCGAAGGCGTTCCCCAGGCTGAGCATCGGGACGGCATGGCGGACCTCGGCAAAGGCAGCCGATGGCGGAGCGCCCACGCGCTGGGTTGGCGAATCGAGGGTTGCAAGCTCGGGGTGAGCGGCCTCCAGCTCGACCAGCTCGCGCAGCAACCGGTCGTATTCGGCATCCTCGATGGTCGGCGCATCGAGCACGTGGTAGCGATGGTTGGCCTCGTCGAGGGCCGCGCGCAGTTCAGCCGCGCGGGTCGCGGGGTCAGTCGTCGGCGTCGGCATCGTCATCGGCGTCCGGCTCGCCGCTGAACCAGGCGCGCAGGTCGGCCGTGTGCTCGCGGTAGTGGTCCGCGCCGTCGAACTTGATGATCTCCTCGAGCGAGTCGCCGTCCGCATCGGTCACGGTCAGCCACTCGGGATCTACCTTGGCCAGGCGGGCAGCGAAGGCGGCGAAGGCCGCCTGCTCGCGAGAGACCACCGTGGCGAAGTCGGCGTCCCGCGCCACCCGGGCCACGACCTCGTTGCGGGCATCGACCGAAAGCTCATCGGCCCCGTACTCGTCGAGTTCGTCCTGCTCGGCCCGGTGCAGCGCCTCGGTTGCCTGGCCGGCCCAGTAGCCGAC
>JBKJYH010000068.1:0-3259 GCA_046715765.1 Candidatus Limnocylindria bacterium | reverse complement strand
GATACGCTGGCACGGTGCCCAAGCGCATCCACTCCCGACCATCGTCGATGTCATCCGTCGTTCTGAGCTTCAGCGTTATGCGACGGATGCCCGCCACAATCTCCAGGGGTTGGCCGAGGCCCTACAGGGCGCGCGAAGTTCGCGACCGCCGTTCAGCGTGTTCACATAGCCGCGCCGAGGTGCTCACACCTCCCCCTGGCCTTGCGGCGGCCGCGTATCCTTCTGACCAGTCGGATGGGGTGGAGCCATGATCCGCGACCTCAAGGGCACCCTCGAGCGCGAAGGCGCCGAGATCGGGTTGTTCATCACCCTCGAAGAACCCACCAAGCCGATGCTCCTGGAGGCCGCCACTGCCGGCGTCTCCACCTGCCCCAGCTCGGGCACGGACCACCCTCGTCTCCAGATCCTGAGCATCCGCCAACTGCTCGAGGAGCACGCCAAACCGATGCTGCCCCTGCTCCTGATGTCACCTACCAGCAGGCCGAGCGCATCCCCGCCAAGCAGGCCGCTGAGCAGAAGGAGTTGTTCGGCTAGGCCTTAAGCAAGCCGATTGGACCGTGGACCTCGATAATCCTCCGTGGAACCGTTGGGAGCACCGCGAGAGCATTTTCGATTCGACTAATGCAGCGCGGCAAATCCGATCGGATTTCGCTCTCAAGAATGCGCACAACCGTCCAACCGAGCCTGGTTAGTTCTTCAGCGACCTCGACATCCCGCTCAACATTTCGTTCGATCTTTTGAATCCAAAACTCTCTGTTTGTTCCGAACTGCGCGGCGAGGCTAGGGTATCCGCGCTCGCGCCAGCCAAGGCCATGCCAGAGTCGCCGTCGACGAAAACGGCGACCTCTCTCCTTGCGAAAACGATGTCGGGGCATCCTGGAAGGTCTCGTCGGTGCAAGCGGAAGCGCAGGCCTCGCCGATGCAACGCCTGCCTTATGATCAATTCGGGCCGCGTATTCTTGCCGTGAACTGATCTCATGATCCGGCTTGAGGCGTCGCGACTCCGTGGTACCGACCGGGTCATTGACCATGTCCTTCAGCAAGCACCCGGACTAGTTCATCTCCCAAGGCGCGCGCCAACCGAACCGGCACCGCATTCCCGAGTTGTCTCATCGCCCGTGTGCGACTTTCGGGGAATGTGTAGCAATCGTCGAAGTCCTGAAGGCGGGCTGTTTCTCGCACGGTGAAATAGCGCAATCGCTCTTCCTCGTCGCGAAACATCGCTTCGCCCCCAGCGACTCCGTGAACTCCCGCCTTAATGGTCTTGGCGGGTGAATCCAACTGCGAGCCGGTGTGGCCGTCGTAAGTCCTTGCGCCAGGCACGAACTGGTGGTGGCTGCTGTCTGATGCTGCAGGCAACGTCGGATCCCCAAGGTCCAAGATTGCGTCGCGAACGGTTCGCCAGGGCAGCAGAGGCGTTGGTCGGGGAAGCTCCGTGATATCGGCGCGTTCGATCCCGTGTCTCGCCCAATATCCCCCGGTCGCCTGCTCCCATTTCAGGGCTTCCCCTGAGTGCGAAGGGGTTGGCCAAGGTACAGTCGTGGCAACCGCGCGCGAGACGGCAATGATGAATACTCGCCGACGCCGTTGAGCCGTGCCATAGTCGGCCGCCTCGAGAGCCTTGTAATCAACGACATACTCGCCCTCGCTCGAGGCGAGTTCGCTATCGATTCGTTCGCAATGAGCTCGCCAATCTTCGCTCGGAAGTGGCGCTAGATCAGGCACACGGAGCTGCTTGAGGATGTACTCGAAGTACGGCTCGAAGGCCGGTCTGAGGAGCCCAAATACATTCTCGACGAGGATGACTCGTGGTCGCAGCGTCCTGACGGCTCTCAGCAGAGCCGGAAATAGGTTGCGCTCGTCTTCATGACCGTTCCCCAAGCCACCATGGCTGAATGGCTGGCATGGGACCCCTGCGGCGCAAAGATCGATTCCTCGCCAAGGCGCAAGGTCGAATTCATTCACGTCGCATTCGTGGATCGCATCAACCGACCAACCGGCAAGCGACGCGTTCGTTCGTAGCGAGGCACACGCATGCTTTTCGAGCTCAACCAAAGCGGCATGCTCAAAACCTGCCTGGGACAAGCCGGATGCCAGACCTCCGCATCCAGCAAACAACTCCACCACGCGGGGGCCCGAGGGCATGGTCAAACTATTTGCCCGCTGGGATTTGCCCAGTACGGACAAACTGACGGAGGACTTCGTATCGCTGCGTCAGGGCACGGACGTCGTTTGGACTCTGAACATACCTTTCAAATGCGACTAGAACATTTTGGATGGCGGCGCCGGCAGGGAAGGGTTTTCCCTGAATGGCATGCTGCTCCGCATCTCTTACGAGGGCGCGATTCCGCGTCCGTACGTCATCGAAGTTCAGGAGCTTTTCGCGGGTGACCTCAGCGATCCATCCTCCGTGGGAGGCTTGGCGGACCAGTTCGTAGTAGATAGTGATCATCCCGACTGATGCGAGCAGCGGATCAGAAGCTAAGAAGATCGGCTCCATCGCATGCAGCGTGGCCGATGCCTTCTGGAAGAGCAGGTGCGCCTCTTCCCGCCGATCACCAAGCTTGAAGGACCTGACGAACTGGTCCAGGTCCCTCTTCTTGAGGTCAGTGAGACCGTTCTTGTGCTCCACGTAGAGGAATTTCGTCGCGAGATCGAGATGTCGGTAACGCGAGTTTGGAAATGCCATCTCGGAGGAAAAGACATGGTGTCGGACGAGGCGTCTGATCTCGGGCGGCATCGGGCCCCCGAAAGCGTTTCGCTTCTCAGGGGCATTCAGGGGGACAGCCTCGTTGAGGCGAGAGAACATCTCGTCGATGAGTTCGTAGTCTTCCGTCTGCACGACAACGATTGGCAACTCGAAGTTCTCAAACTGGGACTTGAGTAGCGCGTGCTTCTTGCCGAGGTCGCGGTATCCGAGGTTCGCAGCTGACGTGTCTTCGGTCGCCAAGTACTCAAATTCGTCGGAAAGCTTGAAGTCGCCCTCGATGAACTGGTGGATAGCCTCGAGGCGTTGTTTGCCGTCGATGATCGCGTAGCGCTTCTCTTTGAAGTCGGGGTTCCAACTCACGTCGTGGAAATAGAGCTTTGGGATATCGAAGCCGTTGATGAGGGAGTCCACGAACAATTGGCGCTTGCCCTCGGACCAAACGTCGGACTGGCGCTGGTACACGGGCGTAAGGTCGATAGCGTCCCAGAGGCCGTGAACATCCAAGAGGCGACTGCTTGGCATCCCGGTGAGCCGAAACGGCGGACTAGC
>JBKJYH010000067.1:0-18379 GCA_046715765.1 Candidatus Limnocylindria bacterium | reverse complement strand
AGGTGACCATCTCATGGCGCGCTTGGCTCAGATTCACACGGGGCGGCCAAGTGACGCGGCGAATCCGTCAGATTCACGCCGGGTGACCATCTGGATACCGATGCGGAGGGTCGACCATTTCAATGGTCGCGTCATGTGAATTCGGCAGGTACGACGCGCGTCGGCCCGACCGGTGTGTGACGACCGGTCCCGCCTGCGATTGTGGCCATGGCCACTACCCGAAGAACTCGTTGATGGCCGCCGTGTCGTCTGAAAAGGCCCAGCGCTCGCTGACCAGCCCACCGCGCATGTGATAGATCTCGGCGGTGCGATAGGTGAGCGTCCGATCGCCGCGGCGCATGGTCGTCTCGACCAGGCAGACCACGTGTTCATCGTTGGCGAGCACATCGTGCGTCGTCTGGCCCACCCACTCCCAGTCCGCATTGCCCACGCCGCTGCCGAGGCTGGCGACCATGGCCGCTTTGCCGAGGTACGGTTCCGATCGGCCGATCACGTGCCAGACCACGTCGTCGGTGACCATGTCAGCCGGGGTGAGTGACTCGTCGTTGTCCCAGTCGCGGACTATCTTCGCGTTTGGATGCTCGTCCATGATGCGGTCCCTCGCCTGTGGCACGCTCGCTCGGGTCGGTCCGGCGTCGGCGGCCCAGCGCGGAGCCTACGTCCGCTCCACGTTCGGAACAAGCCCCAGCGGACCCAACTCGTCGCGTAGGGCGGCCAGGTCCGGGTCATCGGGCGCCGATGTAGCCAGGTCCGGGCGGCGGGCGAAGGCGTCGCGCAGCAGGCGACGGGCCTCGTCGAGCTGGCCGGTCAGCGCAGCGTGGCAGGCGAGGTTGTAGAGGATCACCCCGGAGTCGCGTGGCGGAAGGTGGCCGCGCTGCAGGATTGCCTCCGTCTCGCGGGAGAACGCGTCATAGCGCTCGAGACCCCCGGCCATCCGCGCGATGTCGGAGAGGTGGCCCACCGCGTGATTCGCCCCGTTGGACCCGATCCCGGCTGCGGTCCCGTCGCACTCGCACAGCATCTCGGCCGAGCTGCGGTCGATGGCATCCCTGAGCGCATCCACGCTCGCGTCCGCCTCGCGCGCGACCGCATCCCACGACCACTCGGCGTATCGGGCCTGGAAACCCGCATTCGACTCGTCGATCGGGTCATCCGGCGCGGGATCGCCATCGTGGCCGGCGGCCTCGCCGTGGACGGCCGCCAGGAGCCGACGCGCCTCGACGAAGCGCCACGCGGCGAGGTGGGCGAGGAGGTCCTTCGGAGACCAGCTGCCGTCGGCGCCCGGAGACTCGCGAATCTCCGCGGGCAATCCGGTGACGAGGTCGCGTTCCACGAGTCTGGTCGCCTCGAGCAGGTCGAGGAGGTCCGCGTGGAGAGATGAAGTCTCGCCGGTGGGAAGCATGGTGCGGGCTGATCCTACCGCGACCTACGCAGCCGGGGCGGCCGACGCTCGTCCTGACATCTGACAAGCATGGGTAATGAACATGCGCCGATCGTCCGTGTCCGGTGCTCCCCGAGAAGTCCGGCTTTTCAACCGTCGCCCAGGCCAGCCCATCGGTGCACGGTGATGCACCCTGCTTATCACGCCCCACGGTAAGCCCGCCTCCGCGTGCAGCGCCTGGCTCACGGCTCGCGGATCAGGACCCCGTAGCGCGCTCGGGCGTTACGAATTGTCCCGCCGCAGCAGGATGCCGAGGTATGCCTTCCAGGGCCCGACCGCCGCGTCGCGCGAGCCGGCCAGCCCGGCGTAGACCTGGGCGATGTGATCGAGGTCGTGCACGGCCCAGGTAGCGAGCAGCTCTCGGAACGTCACCTCGCCGAGCGATGGGTGCATCCCCCGCCGATCGAGATCTGCCTCGCCGATCAACTCCCCCAGCGCGGCCAGGTTGGCGCCGCGCAGCACCGCGAACTGCTCCACCAGGTCATCGAGCGGGACCCCGACATCGCGTGCCAGCATGGCGAAGCGCTCGAACGGGTCGAACGATAGGGCGGTTCCGTGGTCGAGGATCCTTCGAGTTCGCGCCATCCAGTCGGTCTGCTCGCCGGAGATCAGGTGCCCGACCACGTCCCGCGGGCGCCAGCCATCGGCGGTGTCGGGGGTATCGGTCCAGGACTCCGGCAGCCCAGCCAACAGGGAGCGCAGCACGGACGGCGTGCGCGCCAGCAGGTCGGTGGTCTCGGCGATGAAGCTGGTCATCCGGACTCGCGCGGAACCCCTCGCAGCTCGACGCTGATCACGACCAGGTCCTGGTCTCCGGTGTTCTCAAGCGTGTGGGCCGGGTTCGATTCCGACCACAGCACCCGCGGCCACTCGAAGGGCGGATCCGTCTTCTGCGTATCCAGGAGGACCTTGCCGCCCGGCTCGCGGCGGATGAAGTGCGACCCGGAGACAACGTAGGCGGCGGCGGGTGCCAGGTGGGTGTGGACCGGCGTGATGTCGCCGGCCGGGATCGATGTCTCGACGACACGCACCCGGTCGTTCTCGAACAGCACCCGATGGTGCTGAGGAGCGGCCACCACCCCGTCGAGATCATCTGGTTCGTGCGCCATCGTCTTCTCCTGGTCGAGTTCTGCGTGTTGGACGATACGTCGCCAGCCTGGTGCCAGAATAGCCGTAGCATGGGTCATCTCCAGGTTGGCGGACTGCGGATCGCGTTCGAGCGCAAGGGCGCGGGCCCGCCGATCATCCTCCTGCATGGGTTCGTCGGCGACAGCCGGGAATGGCGCGCCCAGACCGACGCCCTCTCGGATGCATTCACGGTCGTCGCCTGGGACGCGCCAGGCAGCGGCCGCTCGTCCGATCCGCCCAGTTCGTTCCGCATGCCGGACTTTGCCGACTACCTCGCACGGCTGGTGGAGGCGCTCGACCTCGGCCGGCCCCACGTCGTCGGGTTGTCGTTCGGCGCTGCCCTTGCGCTCGAGCTGTACCGCCGGCATCCCCAGCTTCCCAGGACCTTGGTGCTCGCGTCAGCGTATGCGGGGTGGGCCGGATCCCTTGAGCCCGAGGCTCGCGACCGACGCCTGGCAGCAAGCCTGGAGGCAGCCGATCTGCCGCCGGACGAGTTTGCGAGCGCGCTGATCGGAGGGATGTTCTCGGAAACGGCGCCCCAAGAGAAGGTCGTGGAGTTCGCCGCGCTGATGGCCGAGTTCCATCCGGGTGGGTTCCGGACCATGGTCCGCGCGCTCGCCGAGGCCGACCTGCGCGACATGCTCCCGCGGATCGACGTGCCGACCCTGCTCCTGTACGGAGACCGGGACGTGCGCGCCCCATTGAGCGTAGCCGAGAATCTTCACGCCGCGATCCCCAGGTCCAGGCTGGTGGTCATGCCCGGGGTCGGCCACATGAGCAGCGTCGAGTCGGCTGAGCGATTCACTGCCGAAGTCCGATGCTTCCTCCGCGAAGATCTGGCGCTGCTGCCCTCTCCCCCAACTCAGCCTGCACGGGAGACCGATGCCTGAATCGCCGAGACCGATCATCCTCCGACCGGGCCTGGGCCGATCGATCGACCTTGGCAACTTCGCGACGTCGGTCAAGGCCACCGGCGAGCAGACGTGCGGGTCGTTCACCCTGCTCCTGATTGGGGCGACCGCACTCCAACTCAGCGCTCAACTCGCCACCCTGAACGTCCGACACTTCCCCATGTTCCCGGGACTGGAGGCACCCTACTGACGACATCGTCAGGGCCCACTGCGCCCCCTGATCCGTCCGGGATCGGGTGCGCCCTCGGCGTCGTCGCCGCCGTCGGGACGGCCATCGGGATGGCGGCCGGGTTCATCACGGCCGGCGTGCAGAACTGTCTGCCAAGGGGTGGCGAAGGGCTCGCTGGCGTGGCCTGGTGGGCCACACTCCTCGCAATATCGTGGGGTGGCGGCGTGTTCATCGCGTGGAGCTTGGTACTCGCCCACTGGCATCTCACGAAAAAGCACGGCGCCTCGCCCACGCTCGAGGCAATCGTGGCGTACGGCGCGATTGCGATCTCGCTGGTGCTCTCCGTCGCCATCCCATTTGGGCTGATTGTGTGGAGCCCGGGCCTGGTGCTGCCGGCCGCTGGGGTCGCGGGCGTGGTCCTGTTGGTCGCATCTGCCTGGGACGTCCTCCGCCGCAAGCCGGAGCCCGGGGTCGAGATGAGCGGACAGCCGGCAATCCGTCGGGAGATGGTGCGCATGGCGGTCGCCGGCCTGGCCGCAGGGGCCGTCGTCGGAGTCTTCGCCATGCTCGGCTTGCCCGCGAACCTGGCCCTCGCCGCGAGAGCTGCCGTTGGGGTCCTCATCGTCCTGCTCCTGGTCGGGTCCGCCTTCCTGATCGCTCCGGCAACGCTTGGATCGTATGTGCGGTGGCGCCGACCAGCAGGGCCGGTGATGTGGCTGATGGTCCTTGCCGCGACCGCGGTGGCCGGCTTCGGCCTCGCCTGGGCGGTGATCAGCATCGTTCGCCCGGAACCAGCCTCTGAGTATCTGGGGCTGCTGCCCGGCCAGGCAGTTGCCGACAAGGCGGGGGTGCTCTCGCCCGGCGTTGAGGCGGGCCTGGAGTCACGCATCGACTCGATCGAGGCGCGAAGCGGGGCCGAGGTCGTGGTCTACCTTCAGGTCAAGGCAGGGGCCACGGGCGAATCGGACCTCGCGTTAGCGCGGGCACTGACCGCGCTGTGGGAGATCGGTGGCGCCGACGGCACCGGCCTCGTCATCCTCGTGTCATTTTCGGAGGATCGACAGACCATCCAGGTCAGCACCTGGGCAGGCGAACGGATGCTGCCGGTCCTGTCCGATGCCGAACAGGCGCGGCTGCGGGACGCTGTGGTGATCCCCCCCTTGCGTGCTGGTGATGCCGAGCGCGCGATGATCGAGGCGTTGGAATTCGTGGACCGGGCAATCTGCTAGTTCCAGCCTGGCCAACCACTCGACTCGGCAGTGTCCGCCGCTTGCTCTGCGCTGTAGCCTTCCGAACATGCGCTTCCTGCCGTCAATCGTCGTAGCGCTCACGGGCGGCCTCACCATCAGCGGGGTGGTTCTGCTGGCGACGACCCTCGCCGTCCCGATTCCTGCCGAGGACTATGGCTTCCGGGGGTTCACGGCCCTGTTTGCGATCACCTTCAGCACCGTCGGCTGGGTCATCGCCCGGCGTCAGCCGGGGAACGCGCTCGGCTGGCTCTTCCTGGCCGTAGGGATCATGGCGGCGACGGCGGTGTTCTGTCAGGGCTATGCCGTGTATGGCACGCTCGCCCACCCTGGTTCGCTCCCCTGGGTCGTGTGGGCAGGATGGCTGTACGCCTGGATCTGGGTGCCCACCGTAACCATGGTCGGTGTTCACGCGCTCCTGCTCTTTCCCGATGGACACCTTCTCGCGCCACGCTGGCGTGTCGTCGCCTGGCTTGGAGCCGTCTTTGGCGCGATCGTCTCGGCGGGCTACGCCTTCGCCCCCGGACCACTTGAGAATTTCGGGGCTCTTCAGAACCCAATCGGCGCCGGGCCGGCGATGGATATTTCGGTGAAGGCCGCGAGCATCGGAGCGCTCGGACTGGTCATGGCCGCCTCGGCTTTCTCCCTGGTGCGTCGCTTTGGCCGCTCGACCGGCATCGAGCGCCAGCAGATGAAATGGATCGCATACGTCGGCGTGCTCCTGGCCATCAGCATCATCCCATCCGGCGCGTCAACCGGCGCCGCCGGCCCCCTTGCCAAACTCGCTCAACTCGTGGTGATCCTGGCCTTCGCCGCGGTGCCGGTGGCGGTCGGCGTAGCGGTGCTGCGCTATCGGCTGTATGACATTGACTTCCTCATCAATCGCACGGTTGTGTATGGAAGCGTCAGCGTGGCATTGGCTGCCCTGTTCGCGGCCGCCAACATCGCGATCCAGCGGCTCCTTGAATCGGTGACCGGCGGGCAGTCCGACCTCGTGACTGCGAGCCTCGCGGTAGGTGCGGCGCTCAGCTTTGGGCCGTTGCGGCGCGCAGTGCGCCCCGTCGTCGACCGGCTGCTTCCCGGCCGCGCGGTGCTCACGCTGCTGTTTACCGACATCGTGGGCTCAACGGAGAGGATCGTCGAGCTTGGCGATGAACGCTGGCAGGCGCTCCTTGCCCGTTTCCGGGCCATGGTTCGGCACGAGCTGGCGCGGCACGGCGGCCGTGAGGTCAATACCGCTGGCGACGCGTTCTTCGCAACCTTCGGCCGACCTGCGTCCGGACTGCGTTGCGCCTGGGCGATCCGTGGCGCGCTGAAGGTGCTGGGGCTCGAAATCCGCACCGGCCTGCACCTCGGAGAATGCGAGATGCGCGGCGAAGAGGTGACCGGCCTGGCGGTGCACACGGCGGCTCGGGTCATGTCTGCCGCCGGCGGGGGCGAGATCCTGATCTCCGATCCGATGCGGGCCGGCCTCGCCGGCACCGATCTCACCCTACAGGACCGCGGCGTCCACGAGCTCAAGGGCGTTCCCGGAGAGTGGACCCTGTATGCGGTGGAGAAATTAGCAGCCGCTGGCTGACCGCCGAAGCGGCACCCCCGGAAACTGTCTGCCTCACGCGCCGCGCCACAGTCGCGCGGCCAGCCACAACTCCCACACGAAGACCAATCCCAGCGGGGCAGCGATCACGACGTCGGCCGGTCCGTTGATCTCCGCCAGCGTTCGACCGGTGAGGCCAGTCCGTACGCTCGCGATCAGCATGCCCGCGCCCACCACCATCGACAACGCCGCGAACCTGCGCCAGTCACTGCGCAGCAGCCAGCCGACGCCCAGGAACCAGGACCCGATGAAGATCAGGCCCAGGGTCCCCCACATCCCAACCAGGACGGCATTGCCGAGTGCCTCGAGCGTGACTCGGGCGGCCTCTTGCCCGGCTCCCGACGCGGTGGCATACCCCGCAATCAACGGCGGACCCGCGGCGGCCAGGGCCACCCCCGCGACGCTGCCAATCAGCACGTACGCCAGGCCGCAGCCGGTGAGCAGCGCGACCAGCTCGCGGTTGCGCTCGCGCAACCGGAAATGGAAGTAGATCACCACGACCGCCATCGGGAGATAACTGACCGCGTCGAGAAGTGCGCCCCAGCGCAGCAGTTGAGCGACTTCCTGCCCGTCGTCCACGATCGCCCCCGGGTGCGCGATCGCCCGAGGGTCAAACCCAAATGCCGCCGGCAGGAGGACGCTCGCCCCGATGACGAGCACGACTGAGACCACGGCAGCGACAGCCACGTACGGCCGTCGTTGCCCGAGCGGTGCCTCAGGCAACGCCCGCCAGGCGCTGGTCCAACCATCGGCGCCCGCTGAGGATGGCCCAGACCGGTGTGGCCAGGTGCAGCCCGGCCGTCCCGAGGCCCAGCACCGCCACGAGGAGGGGGGACGACAGCAGCGTGGCCGGATCCGCGGTTGCCGACGGCCCCGCGATGGCGGCGAAGACCCCGGTTGAGAGGAAGCCCAATCCGGCCAGCACTCCGGCCCATCGGGCCTCGCGGCCGAACAGCTCGGTCGCGCCGGCCGGGACGTTGAGCGCCAGCAGCCAGGCTCCGACAATTGCGAAGGCGACTCCGATCAGGATCGAGTTGGTGCCGTAGTCGATGACCCGCAGGGCGGTGGTGAACATGAAGATCGTGCCCAGTCCCAGTCCCGCCAGACCAACGAATCCCGCCACCTGCTGAAGTCGCCGGGGCTCGCCAACCCGGGCCACGAAGGCCGCAACGGGGAGCAACAACATGAGCGAGAGGGCGATGAGCGCGTCGTTGGCACTGCCGAACACGGTGATCCGATCGACATCGCCGCTTTCGACCAACGCGGGCGCCTCGACCGCGAAGAAGATCACCAGCACGACGGCGGCGGCGAGCGTCACGATCCCGCTGGCGATCGCGAACCGTCCGGCTGTGCGCTGGTCGACCGTCATCCGGGCATCCTGCTCGCCGGAACCGACCGCGTCAACGGATTTCGGAGGTGCGCACCTTTCCTCGCCGGCCTGGCCACCACGTCGGGTCTTCACCATAGGCGAGGCGCACGGGTCATCGCCGCCGGGCGATGGGGCATACTCGGCGTCCTCGCACCGGGACGGCAGCATCAGCCAATCGGGCGAGCAACACGGAGGTGGCATGAACCTGAACAGCATCCTGATCGGATCTGAGGATCCGCAGCGTCTGACCGACTTCTACACGCGGCTCTTCGGTGCCCCCGGCTGGAGCGAGGGTGGGTACAACGGCTGGCAGCTGGGCACCGGCTTCGTCACCGTCGGGCCACATGACCAGGTGAAGGGCAACAACACGCAGCCTGGACGCCTGCTGTGGAACATCGAGAGCACCGACGTGGCAGGCGACTTCGAACGGTTCACGGCTGCCGGCGCAACGGTGGTCCGGGAGCCCTACCAGCCGGGCGAGGCGCCCGAAGCATGGATCGCCACCCTGGCTGATCCGGACGGCAACTACTTCCAGCTCATGAGCCCGATGACGATGTAGCGGACCGGTCAAGCCCGGTCTCGCCGCCGTTCCAGGCCCTCGAGAATCAGGTCGAGCCCGAACTCGAACTCGGTGATGTCCCCGGTCCGCTCGGGCGCGAGGTGCACCCCGACGTGCTCGGCCAGGTGCGGCAGCTCGCCCAGGGGCAGTTCCTCCATGAACCTCTCGGCGTAGTCCGGCTGCCGCTCCGCGATCGCCAGGAAGGGCAGCAGCCAGAGCGTGAACCCCACGATGTGACTGTCCAGGGCGTGATACGCATGGTGGGTCAGGTCCGCCGAGAACCCCGCGCCGCGCAGCCGGCCCAGGATGCTGTCCATGTAGCGCAGGCGGGAGGGGCTAGCGTCCTGCGAGGACATCAGCAGGCTGCACGCCCAGCGGTGGCGCAGCAGCACCCCATGGAACGAGATCGCGCTGCGCCGGATGGCCGACTGCCAGTCCCCTTCGGTCGACGGTGGCAGGATCTCCGAATACACCATCTCGAGCATCCCGCTCAGCAGGTCCCGTTTGTTGCGCACGTGGTGGTAGAGCGACATGGCCTCGACCCCGAGCTGCTGCGCCAGCCTGCGCATGCTCAACGATTCGAGGCCGCCCTCGTCGGCTAGCTCCACCGCAGCGCGCAGGACGCGGTCCCGGCTGAGCGGAACCCTGGCTTCGCTGGCGGCGTGATCGGTCGGAGTGGACATCGGTATTGACAATCTTACGCCGTAAGCGTACGGTGCGCCTCGTACCTTACATCGTAAGCACGGGCGCGCAAGGAGACCTGCTTGGACATCTACGAGGCGCTGTACACGACCCGCGCCATGCGGCGGCTGAAGCCCGACCCGATCCCCCATGACGCGCAGGCCCGGATCCTCGACGCCGCCATCCGGGCTCCGAACATCGGCGAGGCGTGGCGATTCATCCTGGTCGATGACCCGCAGATCAAGGCCCAGCTGGCGCCGCTCTACGAGCGAGCCTGGGAGAGCCTGTTTGCCCAGTACGGCGTGGCCGTGGCCGACATGCTGCAGGCCGATGGCCTGGTCGGGCGCGCGGCGCGCTCCGGCGATCACCTGGCGCGTCACTTTCGGGAGGTCCCGTTGCTGTTGATCGCCTTTGGAAAGACCAGCGAGGGCAGCGGGGTCTACCCCGCGGTATGGAGCGCGATGCTGGCGGCCCGCGCCGAAGGGATCGGCGCAACCCTGACCGGGGTGATGCAGACCTTCGTTGCGGACGAGGTGTTCGAGGTCCTGGGGGTGCCGAAGGACGAGGGCTGGTACATGCACGGGGTGGTCCCGATGGGCTACCCGACCGGCAGATGGGGGGTTGCTCCGCGCACGCCGGTCCACGAGGTCGCGGCACGCAATCACTGGCAGGGCGACCTGGGCTTCACGGTTCCGGAGGCCCTCTGGCCGGCCGACCCTCCAACGCAGGATCGCTGACGGGGCCTGGCGGGCTCGGAACGCCGCGCGTCAGTCGAAGTCGGCGACCTCATCGCCGATACGGACCTCGGCGCCGATGCCCTGAAGGATCGGCAGATGGTCGAAGAGGTGCCAGAGGCGGGCCACTCGGCCACCTTTGAAGAAGTACACGTCGAGCGATGGCGCGTTGATGCCCCGGCCGGTGCCAGACAGCCCGAAGATCGCGCCGCGGTGCGTCCCGATGAACCGCGTGCGCGTGATCACGGTATCGCCCAGGTCTTCCAGATCGTCGATTCGGACCTGGAGGTCCGGGAACGATTCGACAGTCTCGCGCACGATCTCAGCGTGATCAGCCGGCGTGCGGCTCGCCCGACCATGGAGGTACTCGTCGTGGAAGACCTCCCCCAGTCGCTCAACTCGCCGCTCGTTCCAGCAGATCGCCCAATACATTCGGATCAGCTCAGCGTTCGGGCGGGCAGGGGTGGCTATTTCGGTCACGCCCGGCATCGTAGTCTCCGCTGGTCTGCCTCACCTCGCCTAGACGTCGATGACCTCGACGGTCGCGCTGGTCTTGGGCACGTGCTCGCCGCTGCTGCGCATCGCCTCCACGTGAAGCCCGATCGCCTCCCGGATGCGGCGCTGAACGTCAGCCCGGGTCCGCCCGGTGGCGACGCACCCCGGCAGGTCCGGGACGTACGCGGCCCAGTTATGCGGTGCCTCTTCGTACACGACGGCGTATTTCATGTGCGGTCCTCGTCGAGCCCTGCCTGACGCAGGATACTTCGCCACGTTCCGGGCGGCAGGTCGTCGCTGGGCGGACCCGCGACGGTGACCGTTCCAGCCCGGGTTGGGTGCTGAAACTGCCGATGGCTTCCCGTCCGGCGAATCTCTCGCCAGCCAGCCTCGTGCAGCCTCCGCAGCGCGTCTCTGACCTTGGCCACGCGGGCAGCCTGCCCGGTACAACCTTACCGCCCGATTACTCGCCGATTCCCTGCCCCGCTGTTACCCTCTTCGCCACGCAGGTTGCGCATCACCCGATGCCTCACGGGGGACCAATGACCGAGTTCGTCGCCAACGGCCTCCGACAATCGGCAGCATGCGCGGCGCTGGTGGCGATCCTGATCGGCTGTCAGGCCGCTCCCGACCAGACGGCTTCGCCCCCTCCATCAGCCACCGTGCGCCTGGCCGATGACGGCTGCACGCTCGAGGGGACCTTCAGCTTCACGACGGCACGCGTACAGCTGCACCTCGTGAACGAGACCAGTGACCTGTTCAACTTCGAGCTGCTCCAGCCGACCGCCGGCCAGACCCACGACGACATCGTGGCGCTCTTCGAGCAGGTCCAGGCCGCGCTGGACTCCGGGCAGCCGGTGCCGGCGCCACCGCCCTGGCTGACCGAGATCGCGCGCCTGACTCTCGAGCCTGGGCAGGAACAGGGCCTGGAGCCGTCGCCGGGGGCCGGGAGCTACACGATCCTGTGCGGACGCGTCCGCCAGCCCGACGAGTTGTTCCGGGTCATGGTTCTTGGCCCCATCGAGGTCACCGAAAGCCAATGAGGCTTGGATGATGGCCACGCCACGCTAGCTGTCGGGTAGCCCGATCGCTTCCAATTGCCGAAGCAACCTCGGTAGGGTCGCGGGTGACCGTCTGCCACAGGATCGCCGGATCCACCTGCCAGTAGTCGTGCGTGACGAGGTTGCGCATGCCCGTCATCTCGCGCCAAGAACAAGAAAGTTCTGGCAGTTCGGCTTGCCGCGCTTCCGATACCCTGCCGGCGGCCTCGCCGATGACCGTGATCTTCTGAATCAGTGCCGCGGCCAGCAGTTCGTCGGTGGCCACGTCATCAGCGGTCCGACCCTTGACGAACCTGCGTGCCGCCAGCGCGGCATCCCGGACATCGATCAGGCGCTCGTCGTCACGCCTCATACAGGACCACGGCCTCGCGGTCGACGGTCGTACGGACTCGCGGCTTCAGGCTTTCCCGCGTCACGAGGTCTACTCGCCGCCCGAACAGCGCCTCGAGCTCGTCTGCCATCCGGACCTGTTCGAACAGGCCGGCGCGGGATTCTGGCTTGAGGTCCATGACCACATCCACGTCGCTGGTCGCGTGCATCTCGCCGCGCGCCGCCGATCCGAACAGGGCAAGGAGCAGCACGCCATGGCGCCGCGCAAAGGCGGCCAGTGCGGCGCGACTTACAGCCTTCGGGTCGATTGCCGGTGCCATGTCGAGAGCCTAGCGCAGACGGGTTGGCACTGCGCCACGTCCACGTCCACGTCCACGTCCACGTACGTGAGTCCGGCGAAGCTCGTCCTCGGACTCGGCTGACAGGAGAATGACTTCGATATTGCGCTGTCGCGCTCGGCAAGCTCACGCTCGAAGCGCGTCCTAACTGCCACTGCGCGTTGAGGCTCCCCGAAGTGCTCGAAGTCCAGGATCACCCCAGCGGCAGTGTCGTAGACGATCAGGAAGTGGTTCACTTGGGTCGCGATAATCTCGCCCCTCGGGACCGATACCCGGCGAGGCCCTCCGCTCGACGAGCGCCTGTGTCTGCCGGACACGATCAGCACCCCGGGGCCGATGATTCAGGCCTTCTTCGCTACGCCTTTCGGCAGAATCGCGGCCGCCGTGCGCAAGGCGTCGTCCTCGTCGGAGACCTCGTAGAAGTGGCCCTTTGCGCGCTTGGCCCACTCCGTGTACGTTCCCCGGACTGCGTGCGCGACGTCGAACTCGGGGATCTCGTCGAGGTTGATGTCCTCGTCGTCATGGGAACCCGAGGAGCCGGCGCTTGTCTTGGTCATGGCGCTTTCGCTCCCGCTGCGTGGCGGGCCGTGCAGAGATGACACGAATTCTATCTCCTCGATGGGAATGCGCTACTACCAGGAGTCGACCTGTCGGATCTCGGCCCATGGTCAGGAACCGATCTTCGAGTCGTGAATACCTGACATCGAAGGTCGTCTGCTGAAACGGATCCTCGAAGACCTTGGCCGCTTCTACGAACGAGACGCCGTGCTTGGCAAGGTTCGCGCGGGCCTTGTTGCGATCCCATTCGTACCCAGCGGGAAGGTCGTCCAATCAATCTCATCACACAGCGAAGGAGGCAGAAAGCATTGCTCGCTGCCACTTACCACCGGCTTAGGCGCCGATGATCACTTTCCCCCGCTGCTACCCTCTCTCCAACGCAGGCTGCGGATCCACCGATGCCTCGCGGGGGACCGATGACTGACCTCGCCACCAACGTCCTCTACTGCGGCGACAACCTCGACATCCTGCGCAGCCCGCTGCCCGATGGCAGCGCCGACTTGGTCTACCGCGACCCGCCCTTCAACTCCGTCCGCCAACCATGTACTGGTCGTGTCGAGCCATGAGTTCGGTCCATTCCGCGTCGCTCAGCTGCCTGCCGGAGCGTCGAATCTCGTCAAGCTCCATGAAATAGCGCTCGCGGGCAGCGCCGGGGGCGAAGAGGATCAGCATCGAAGCCGACCGGTCGGAGTCGTGATCGAAGGCATGAATGCCGCCCTTGGGTACGTACAGGAAGTCCCCGGCGGTCGCCTCGACCCAGGTCTCCCCGTCGTAGAAGCGCACGGTGCCGCGCAGGACATAGAAGGATTCGGAGAAGGTGCGGTGGATGTGCGGGCCGGGACCACCGGAATTCGGCTTCATGTCACGCCGAAAGAGGCCGAACTGCCGTCGCGTCGTCGATCCCGGTGCCACGAACAGCATCGAGCCGCTGGGGCCGCCGGTGCCCGGAATGGTTGTCGCGCGCCGGTAGGTCGCGCTGACTTCGCCGTCGCCACCTTCGTACGACATGGCAACAGCCTAGCAGGGCGGCGACGGGCTGCGCCATCGGCCAGCACCGAACCCTGCCCCCGCTGCTAGCCTCCCCCCAGGCTCCGGCCCCCACCGAGCCAAGCCTCCCGGGGGACCGATGACCGAACTCGCCACTAACGTCCTGTACTACGGCGACGACCTCGAGATCCGGTCCTCGCTGACGCGTCGGGCTGAGCTAGGTCCACGAGCCGCGTGCCCGTCTGGGCCGCGCGCCACGCAGAAATGGGGCACTCCGGGGCAGGAACATGGGGATACCGCCCGATGCCGCCCCAGCCCGGTGCGCCGCACCCTGCTTCTGTCCCCAAACAGACAGGAGCGAACAATGAACGACTACACCGCCCGCATCATGCACGAGGATCGCACCGCGCAGTTTCGTCGAGAGGCCGATGCGTCCCGCCTCGCCTCGGAGGCTCGCCAGGGGCGACCGCGCGAGACACTACCGGCCCAGATTCGGAGCCTCGGTCTGGCCCTCGCGCGTTGGACGGAGCGCCGAACGGACCGCGGGCGCCCAACGACCTCACCCAGCTTGAACGGTCGCGCGGCCGCCACGATCACGCCGGCGGCGGAGTGATCCCCAGGCGGACCGCCTCGGCCGCCGCCTCGGCCCGGCCGTGGACGCCGAGCTTGGCGAGGATGTTGGACACGTGATGGCTCGCAGTCTTCTCGGTGATGAACAGCCGCTCGCCGATCTGTCGGTTCGTCAGGCCGCCGCTCACCAGTCCCAGGATCTCCTGCTCCCGAGCAGTGAGGCCGGCTGGCGCAGCTGATCGGCCGCGGGCCAGGACCCCCTCGCTGAGGCCGACGCGCCCCCGCCGGGCGACTGCCTCGATCGCGGCCTGCAATGGTGCCGCCCCCAGAGTCAAGGCCGTAGCGTATGCCTCACGCAGCGCGGACCGTGCCCCCGCGGCATCGCGTCGTGCGGCCAACAGCGCTTCCCCCTCGCGATACCGCGCATACGCGACCGCGTAGGGCTGGGCGAGGTCCTGGAAGAGCCCACCTGCCAGTGCCCAGGCCTTCGGATCGCTCCGGCCTTCAAGGCGGCTCGCCTCAGCCTCACACAGGGCGAGGTACGGGTCCGCCAGGCGCAGGTGCGCCGGCCAACGGGCGGCAACCTCTTCGTGAATGGCAGCCATCGCGGCCATATGCTCGGCGGCCTGACTGCGAGCCGATTCCACAGCCGCTCCAGGCCGATCTCGCCGGTTGCGCTCCACCACGTCAGCGGCTGCCCGCACCCCGAGCGCAAGCATCGGGCCGATGCGCGAGACGTTGGCTCCAACCGCCGGCTGCACACGCTCCAACCCGTCGGCCACGGCTCGCAACGCCCCGGCAGGATCGCCGCTCCAGATGGCGAGCTCAGCCTGCGCGGCCGTGGCGGGCGCGATCCACTGCGTATCAGCGGAGCCCTCCAGCAGCCGAGCGAGTTCGGCAAGCTCGCGGCCAGCCTTCTCGAACTCGCCCCGGCCGACGGACAGCTGAGCGGCGCGGATCTGCCACTCGATCTCGCCCGCGCCGCCTGTGGGCTGGAGGCGCGCGCGGTCCAGGGCAGCGAGCGCCTCGTCCCATCGCCCACCGAGATATCGGGCCCAGGCGATGTCGGTGAGCACGAAGGCGGCCCAGACGCCGCTGATGCTGGGCTCGGTGGCTGGGTCAAGGGCCTGGAGGCCGACATCTCCCGATTCGTCGAAGCGCGCCGCCGCTATATTGAGGGCGTCTTGGAGGTTCGCGTAGGCGCGGCCGGCGTCGTCGACGCTGCCGACCTCGGTCGCGATCTCGAGCGCGCGACGCAACATCGTGAGTCCGCCATCGACGTCGTGGAGGTACGCAGTCAGGACGCCGAGCGTGTTGAGGGCGTGGCCCTCGATCGCGCGGGCGCCCGTGGCCGCTGCCAGCTGGACCGCCTCTTCGGCGTAGAGTACCGCTTCATCCGAGTGCGCGAGGATCATCAGGATCTGGCCCAGGCCGGCGGCCACACGCGCTCGCTCGACGCTGGGCGGCTGCAGGGGCACGAGCCGCACGGCCTCGCGGCATGCCGCGAGGGCTGCCGCACCATCGCCGCTGAACCACAGGTATCGGCCGAGGGCAGCCTGCAAGAGCCCGGCCCGCACCGGATCGCGCACAGCATCGTTCAGCGTGATCGCCTCGCGGATGTGCTCGATTGCACGGCCAGGGTTCTCCAGTTGGTTTGCGGCCGCCCGCTCGAGCAGCGCGACGCGGTCGAGTGGCAACCCAGCCTCCGCACCCGGGAGCCGGTCCAGCAGTTCAAGTGCGCGCTCGAACTGGAGCGCAGCTTCGGTCCGCGCCCCCGCCGCCTCGGCCGCCAACGCGGCGACGATTGACGCCGGGAGTGCACGCTCCGGTTCGTTCGCAGCCTGCCAGTGGTAGGCGACCTCGGACGCAAGCACCGCATCGGAGGCTGCCGACGGCTGCTCCTCGATCACCCGCGCACATGCCGCGTGGAGGCGCACTCGCTCGCTCGGCAGCAGGTCAGCGTAGAGGAGCTCCTGGATGAGGGCATGCCTGAAGCCGAGGCTCTCACCGCGGAGACCCTGATCACGTACCAGGATCTGGTGCTCGATCGCCTCGCGAAGTGCCGAGCGGAAGGCGCTTTCCTCGGCGCCAGCCAGGCGAGCGAGGAGGGACTCCGAGAAGCGACGGCCCGCCGCCGAAGCGACGCGCACAAGCTCTTCAGCTTCGTGGCTGAGCGCACCGACGCGCGCGGTCAGGACATCGCGCAGGGTCTGAGGCAGGTCGCCGGCGATCGACTCGGCCGCCAACAGCTCCTCCGAGAAGAACGCGTTGCCCTGGCTCCTGGCATAGACGCCCTCGACCAGCTCGGACCGGGCTGGGACGCCCAGGATCGCGCTGAGCTGTTCCGCCACCTCGGCCCGGTCGAGGCGCACCAGGTCGATCCGCTCGGCACGACCATGACGACCAAGCTCCGCGATGAACGGCAAGAGCTGGCGACGAGCCTCCGGCTCATCAGTACGAAGGGTCGTCACCAGCAGGACTTGCTCGGCACGAAGGTTCCTGGCCAGGAACGCGAGCGCGTCAATAGTCGACCGATCCGCCCACTGGATGTCCTCGACCACCAACAGGACGGGTGCTCGGGCTGCCAGTCGACCCAGCATCCCAAGGAGCAGCTCCAACAGGCGCCCCCCGCCCGTGTCGGGAGAGATTCCCGTCGAATCCGTCGCCTCGCCGACCGGTGCCATGTCCGGCATCAGCCGTGCGAGGCCGCCGGGATGGGACCCCAGGACTGCATCCAGGTCCGCCTGGGCGAGATCTCGCGGCAGCGATCGCAGGGCCTCGACAATCGGCGCAAACGGTGCAACGTCGGCGCTGAGGCTGACGCAGCCACCCACGAGGACCTGGCGGCCGCTCTGGCGAGTCCACGCCGTCAGCTCTTCCACCAGCCGCGTCTTCCCGACCCCCGCCTCGCCGGCGACGAGCACAAGCCCGGGCGCTCCATCGGCCGCCCGCTCGACCGCCTCCTGGAGCTGCCGGAGTTCGACGCGCCTGCCGACAAAGGTTGGGCTGGAGAGCCGGGTGGCCACGGTCCGATGCTACCCTAGCCGCCAAGGAGCATTGCCCAAGGCAACCACGGGGTGACCTTGATGCCTGAACTCGCCACCAACGTCCTGTACTACGGCGACAACCTCGACATCCTGCGCAGCCCGCTGCCCGATGCCGACGCTGCATGAGGAGCGAGGCTATGCCTTCCGCTTCTTCTCGTCAGATGCTCCAGAACCGCCCCACGTCCATGTCCAGGGCAATGGCGGCGCGGCAAAGTTCTGGCTCGAGGAGATGGAGCTTGCCAGCTCCAAGGGCTACACTCGGCGCCAGGTAGAGGCGATCTCTTCGATCGTGCGGGATCACCAGCGCGAGTTTCTGGACAGGTGGCATGAGTTCTTTGGCTAAGCACCCGGTCATGGAGCCGGCGCTGGCGAAGTCTGTGCGCTTCAGCGCCGGACGGATGCACGTGCTCTTGGATGACGGACGCGAGATCAGCGTCCCACTTGTCCGATTCCCCCGCCTGCACCAGGCCTCGCCTTCGCAGCGGCGGAACTGGCAGATCTCCGCCTTCGGCACAGGCATCCGTTGGCCGGAGATTGACGAGGACATTGGCGTCGCCGGGATCCTTGGCGTCCCCGAAGAACTCGTCGATGAGGCCGCCGGCTTCACCATCCACCATCGGCGATAGCGCCGGAAGCATTCGATATGCCCGTGACCAGCGTTCCGCCCACAACTTGGACGACCGCGGAACTGCGGAGTTCTCTGCGGCGGTACGAGGCGTGGCTAGTGACCCAGGGCAGGCCTCGGGGCTCGATCAAGACATGGATACGGAACCCCACCTACTTCGTCGGCTGGCTCGGCGGTACCTACCTTCCCCGAGGCATGACGCCCCCGGCGCAACGGCCGCAACCCGACGCGCGGTGGACATCTGACCTGCTGGAGGCGGCAGCTACGGACTTTCAGGCCGCGTGTTCCGCATCTGACCTCACAGACAAGACCGTCGACAACTACCTACGGTCGACGCGCCGCTTCCTCCTTTGGCTACGGACGGGGAATGTCCGGCGTTCTTCCGGCGATCCAATTCACAGCTCTCTTGGAGACCGATGACTGAACTCGCCACCAACGTCCTGTCCTACGGCGACAACCTCGACATCCTGCGTCGCTACCTGCCCGATGCCATCGTCGACCTGGTCTACCTCGACCCGCCCGGCCATCGGCT
>JBKJYH010000066.1:0-3572 GCA_046715765.1 Candidatus Limnocylindria bacterium | reverse complement strand
GGTGGCCGTGATTCATCGGACTCGCAGTGCTCCATCGGTTCCTTTCGGCCAGTGTCGCGCAGCCGTCAAGCGCTCCACGCCCCCACGACGAACGGTCGCAGCGGACCGATCCGGACCCCGAGCACCTCGCGTCGAACCGCGGCGGGATCGAATCCAGCCGCAGCGGCGAGTTCGCGCAACTCCCTCGCCGTGAACGCGGCGAAGCGAACGTCGTAGATGCGGGCTATTCCTCGCGGCGCCAGGCAACGACTGATCTCCCGGAATGCCCCGATTGGATCGGACCAGTGATGTGCGGACAGCGTGGAGACAACGACATTGACCGAGGCGTCCGCCAGCGGGATGCGTTCTGCACTCCCCTCCAGGAGCGTGACCTGTTCAGCGACGCCCGCTCCGGCGAGGCGCTCGGCAGCCAGTTGGCGCATCTCGGCAGACGGCTCAACGCCAATCAGGCGAGCGCCGGGCAGTTCGGCGGCCAGCAACTGGAGCAGGGTGCCGGGTCCCGAGCCGAGGTCAACGATAGTCGGTTGCTCCAGGCCCAACATCTCGAGGTCGGTCACCACGGTCCGATACAGGCCGGCGAGCAGGCGGGGCGCATGACGGCTGTACGCCCCCGCGCCGCGAGGCGCGAATAGGGCCAGGCGTTGGTCGACCGCACGGATCAGGCGGATCGGGAGGTCGGTACGCAACAGGGCGAAGCCCGCTCCGGCAAAGGCGAGCCACCGGGCGAGCCGCGTCCAGTCAGTCATCCTTGCTGATCGTCGCCCGCGTCCCGGCATCGACGCGGCCGTTCCCGTGACATAGGTCACGGTCAAAGCGTCACGAGGAGGGTCATGCTCATGGCGATCACCGCCACCGCCAGCCCCGCCTTGACCCAGGGGGACTTGGCCCGGTTCCATCGGCCCAGCCGACCAAGGATGCGGCGGTTGCTGACCGCCGCGAGCAGGACAACCAGGGGGACGATGTAGGCCAGGTTGTAGAGCGCCAGCAGCGCCAGCCCGGTGGTACCCCCACCGGAGGCATGCAGAATCGCGACAATGTCGATGTAGATTGCCCCCGAGCACGGGACGGTGCAGATCCCGACCAGGACACCGGCCAGCAGCATGCCCCCCGGCCCGCCGCGCTCCATGGCCCGATGCATCCAGCCGTGGGTGGCGTGCGGGGCAGCCAGCGCGGGGCCCCAACCGGGCAACAGGATGTCCTTGACCATCCAGAGCGCCATGACCAGGGCGAGAATGACCGCCAGGCGAGTCACGATATGGTCCTGGCCCAGCCAGCCGAGGAAACTGAACATCCCCAACCCGATCAGGAAGTAGGTGATCCACACCGCTCCGACGTACAGCGACCCGGCGCCCAGGAGCCGCCGGCGAGCCAACCCGGTCGGCGATCCGTCTGCAGTCACGCTGTTGACCATGGTCAGGGTGAAGGTCGCGAAGAGGACGAGCAGCGCGAAGGAGCACGGATTCAGCCCGTCGAGCACCCCCGCTCCGAGGACGGTGGGGACGGTCAACCCCCCGAACGCGGACGCGTCGAGCGGTGAACTGATGACGGTGGCCGCGGAGACCGCAGCCACACCGGTCAGCGCGGCCGCCAGAACGACGGCCTGGACCGGCAGGTCGGCGAGCACGGTCCCCGGGAAGCGCCCCCGCGACACCTAGGTCCTCACCCGCAGGGTGCCGTGCATCGTCGGGCTGGCCTTGCCGCCGCAACAGGTGTCGCAATAGATATCGTAGTCACCCGGCACGGTGGGAACGCTGATCGTGACGGTCCGTCGCGACTCGGCCGGCAGCTCCAGGTAGATCCCAAGTTCGTCGCTGATCAGGGTGTGAACGCCACCCTCGAGGTGCGGAGCCGCGTCGGTCGTCCACAGCTCGACGGCCAGTTCGGTGCCGGCCGTCGCGGAGATGACCGACGGAGTGAAGCCCGCCATGCTCATCCTCACCGGGAGAACCGACCCCGTCGCCGCGTCCGGTCGGCCCAGGAAATCGCCGAATCCCAGGATCACGCCGACGCCGAGCACCATGGCAACGACCGATGCTCCGGCCGCGTATCGCCACCACGGACCAGGCTCCTGGTCCAGCGGCGTTCGGTGGCGCTGCACGCGGCCGGTCTCGCCTCGGCTCACGGCCGGGATGGGTGGTGCTGGGCATGCGAGCCAGCGCCCATGTCGGCGCCCATCATCATGTCCATCATGGAGCTCATCTCGGCCAAGTGCGCTGCATCGCACGCCTGTGCGGCCAATGCGGCGCTGGCGTCGGCGCCCCGCACCGCTGCCGTTCCCACGGCACCGAGCACGATCCCCAGGCCGAGCGTCCCGGCGGCCAGCGCCGCCATCATCCCGCGTGTCATTTCGTAGCCTCTCCTAGCCGAGGAGCTCCCGCGCGTTGCGGAACTCCTCTTCGCTCACTTCACCGTTTGCGTATCGCCGACGGAGGATCTCGAGCGGTTCTTCACCCCGCTCGCGGTCGCTTCCACGCCCATTCGAGACCAGCAGCCAGACCATGATCAGCAGGGCGACGACCCACACGCCCATCCAGATCCAGCCGCCGAGCGCCACTCCCCAATCGCCGATCATCATCGTCCTGCCTCCTGTCCGCGCTCTGTCCGCGCGCCCAAGGAGAAGCCTGCCTCTGGACGCCCCCACGCGCATGGGCGCCAGGGGCAAGCCTTCCTCAAGAATCGGTCAAGCGGGCCGGAATCCCCACCAGGAAGGTGGATGGATGACCGGGCCCTTCGCTCTCTGCCCAGGCGCGCCCGCCCATCGCCTCAGCGAGTGCCCGCGCGATGGCGAGGCCGATGCCCGCACCGCCAAGGGCCCGCGACCGCGACGGGTCCGGGCGGTAGAAGCGCTCGAACAGCCGCGCGAGCTGATCGGCTGTGAGGCCTGGCCCCTCGTCCGTCACGCCGATCCGCACTTCACCGCCGTCGCGACGGGCACTGAGCGTGACCACCGAATGCTCGGGTGCATATCGGAGGGCGTTGGACAGGTAATTGCCGATCACCTGGGTGAGCCGGTCGCGATCCGTGTGCGCGGCAAGCGCCTCGCGGGGTGCCACCCGTATCTCGATACCGCGCGCCTCAGCCTGGGCTGCGTGACGCTGCGCAGCCTCAGCCAGCACGCCCATGACCTCGACCACCTCCAGGTGGATCGGCAACTGATGCGCCTCCGCCCTCCAGAGGTCACCCAGGTCGCCGATCAGGCGCGTCATGCGGTTCGTCTCTCCGCGCAGGAGCGCCCAGGTATCCGGCGTCGGCTCGATCACACCATCCTGCAGCCCCTCGAGATATCCATCCAGGGTGGTAAGCGGCGTGCGCAGCTCGTGGGCGACGTCTCCCACCAACTGCAGCCGCCGGCGCTCGGTCGCCTCCAGGGAACTGCCCATCTGGTTGAAGGCCGAGGCCAGTTCCTCGACCTCGCCGTCGCCACCTGCTGGCACCCGCTCCGCATAGTGACCCGAGGCGATGCGGCGCGCCGCCGCGGCGAGGCGCGAGACGGGGCCCGCGATTCGGCCCGACAGGGCGAGCGAAACTGCCACGGCACCCGACAGGGCGGTGATCGCCGCCGCCAACAGGGC
>JBKJYH010000065.1:0-2575 GCA_046715765.1 Candidatus Limnocylindria bacterium | reverse complement strand
CTACCTCATGCTGGACGCGGCCGGGAACCCGGCAGACGACGGCGTCATCGCAAACGATCGGTTCATCTTCAACAACCACACGTCACCGGTGGGGAGCCGGGTCACGCTCGGAGTTTTCCAGACCGGGACCGAGTTGGAATTCCGGCTCTTCGTACGCAACACGGGCTATCACTACTTCACGGGACCGGGCGCACGGAACCCGGATGGCAAGCCACATGCTCGTGTGCAGGACAACTGGCAGACCGACGAGAGCCTGGTCAGCTTCGAGGATCTGTACAACACACCCGAAGCGCCCGGCGGATTCAATGACCTGAGCTTCTCGTTCACGCACACGAGCACCAACGAGCCACCGGTGCCCCAGGGCTTTCCCGCGGACAACCTGCTCAATGTCTGCAACGTCGAGAACCGCTCGTTCAGCCTGTCCACGAGCTTCACGTCACCGGAGGCGGGCCAGGTCACGACCACGGTGCTGACCACGAACCTGCCCGCCGGTCGCTACACGTTCGTGTCGGTGGCAGGCAATCCCTCCACCCAGACACTCACGTTCAACCCGATCCGTGCGGACCTGGGACAGACGTTCACGGCTACCTATGCCGCTACCGACAACGGCGCTCCCCCCATGACCCGCACGGTCAATCTGCGCATCTTCGTGGATCTCGCGAACTGTCCGACGTCGCCGAAGCGAAGCACCTGGGGACAGCTCAAGGCCCGTTATCGATGATCGGTCCGGGGCGCCGCGGGGATCGGACATCGGATGCCGTTCGAGCCGCGTGGCGCATCGGCGGCACGACGCGTTCCGGCATCGCTCGACCTCGCGCAGCGGTCGCCGTCAAAATGACGACCGTGATTCGAGGGCGTCAGTAGGGAGGACTGAATGATGGCGACTCAGAACGAAGGCGTTGATCGCCACTCGGGAACCGCCGCGACTGAGCACGGGAGTGCGACCTGGCACCATGCCCGTCACCCACGAACTGCGTGGACTGCGGTGGTCGCGTGCCTGACTCACTTCCTCTTGGGGCTGGGCCCGGCGCCGGTCGCAGCCGCTTCCTCGGCGCAGGTGGAGACTCCGCTCATCTTCGGCGCAGCGGACGCCGCTCCTGAGGCGCCGCGCCGGAACCTGACGCTCTCGACGGGCCCACTGCGATCTTCGCGGTCACAGGCCCCACCCACCCAGCCGATCCCGATCACGGCTCCCGATGGCTTTCCGTCCCATTCGCCCGTCATTGCCGTCGACCCCTCGGGTAACTACTGCCTGGCCTGGGTAGACGAGCGTGACGGCAACCGTGAGATCTACTTCCTCAAGGTCGCGCCGTCCGGCACGGCGCTTGTCGGGCCGCTCAACGTCTCGCAGACCGCCGGGGCCTCGGTCGATCCCGACATTTCGGTGGATGGCGCCGGGACCGCGCACATCTGCTGGCAGGAAGGTGTCTCGAATGGCGAGGGGGCCATCCTGCTCTCCCGTGTCGATGCTCAGGGGGTGGAGGTCCTCAGCAATCTCCCGGTTTCGGGCAGCTTCTCGACCTACGCCGCGGTGACTGCGACTTCCGGGGGAGAGACTTGGCTGGGCTTCCGCAAGCGCGAAGTGAGTTTGTACCCGATCTATTCGGCGAAGGTGTCGATCGCGGGTGTCAAACTGTGCGAGCAGAAGAGAGCGGACAACTCCCTGCTCGCCCTTGACAACAGCGTCAGCATCGACTGGAACTCAGGTGGGCAGGTGCTCGCCACGTTCCATGACGTCTGGAACTTCCAGGAGTTCGCCGGGCTGCAGGTGTGGTCGGGCACCTGCGCCGGGGTTTGCGCGGGCGGGTGCGGGAGCCGCTGCCAGTGGTTCAACTCGAATGCGCTCGAGCATACGTCGATCACGAGCCCCCAGACGAACCTCCTCTATCTGGTGTTCGAGAACGACCCCGGCACTGGTCGTGCCATCTACAGCTTGACCAGTTGCAACGCGGCCGTGCGGGTCTCCGACACTCCGGGTCCCGCCCTGAACCCGAGCGTCTCATCCCCGGAGGGGATCGACAGGGCCCTCGTCGTCTGGGAGGACCGATCGGGCTCCGTGTCGGAGGTCCGCCTTCGCGACGCGAACCTGGCGTCGCCGAGCGAGCCCATCTCGATCGGAGTGGGCAACTCGAGCATGCCGGACATCGCGGCCAAGGACGCGACGAACTGGGCCGCGACCTGGCAGAACGACCGCGCCGGCGTGCCCGAAGTGTACATGGCCGGCTCGGAAGTGCCCGCCATCCCAGCGTTCGAGATCGTCTCGGTCAGCGCGGACAGCACGCTCTATGAGAATGGCGTCGACATCGCGCACCTGAACGTTGTCGTAAGAAGCAATTGGGGCGTGAGCGACCAACTCGGCCTGACGTTGGAGCTCGAACACTTCGCCGCCGACATTCCGGTCGGCACGGATACGTTCGCGCTTCTCCCAGGCGGGCAGCGCGTGAGCAGTTTCTCCTGGCCTGTAGCCGAGTACGACTTGTTCCGCGAATTCGACGCTCACTTGCGCCTCTACGACGGCGGCTCGCTTAAGCTCCAGCGAGTCTTCCTCCTGTAACTTATACACAACACCCACCCC
>JBKJYH010000064.1:0-4359 GCA_046715765.1 Candidatus Limnocylindria bacterium | reverse complement strand
GCGTTGGTCGCGGCCTTGGCCTCGGTCACGTTGGGCTGGTCGAACGGATTGATCTCCAGCAGGGCGCCGGCCGCCGCGACCCCGATCTCCCAGCGCACGAACTCGGCGCCGATGGCGAGTGGTTCGTGCAGCACGAAGCGCAACACCGGGTGGCCGCGCTGCGCCAGTTCGGTGAGGAGCGCATCGGCGGCAAGGTCCTCCTCGCCGGCAAGGGTCAGTCCCACGAAGGCGCGATCCGTGCCGTACGCGTCGGCCGGGCCGAGGTCCTCCCCGGCCACCGGCACGATCCCGCTACTCGCCTTGCCGGTGCTCTCCGCCACCAACTGCTCGATCCACTCCGCCAGCCCGCCCAGCGAGGGAGAGACCACCAGGCTGAGCTTGTCGCACCCGGCGAGCGCCGCCTCGCCCAGGAAGGCACCCAGCCGCAAGCCCGGGTTGACCGCGGGCGCGGCGTGGCAGGCTCCGGCCATGGTGGCGGCGCTGGCCAGGAGGCGATCGAGGTCGATCCCCAGCAGCGCGGCGGGCAACAGCCCGAACGGGGAGAGGGCAGAGTAGCGGCCGCCCACCTCGGGCTCCCCCTCCAGGATCGCCCGCACGCCCATCGCCCTGGCGCTCTCGGCCAGGGGCGTGTCCGGATCGGTGATGACCACGAAGTCGAGCGCGGGCGCCACTTCGGCCAGCGTGGCCTGCAAGGCGAGCGTCTCGGCGGTGGTGCCCGACTTGGACGAGACCACGAACAGGGTTCGCGCGGCGCCCGCCCAGCCCATGAAGGCGCGCACCGCATCGGGATGGGTGGAGTCCAGGACGCGCAGTTCGAGGTCGCCCGGGCCGGGCAGGAAGAGGCGGGCGCACAGGTCCGGAGCGAGGGATGAGCCGCCCATCCCCAGCACCGCGGCACGGGTGTAGCCGTCGGCGCGCACCTCGCGCGCCAGTCGCCTCAGCGCACCGGTCTGTTCCGGCACCTGCTCCGGCAGGTCCAGCCAGCCCAGCCAGCGCCCCAGCTCGTCGAGCGGGGTGCCCGAGGCGGCCCACAGGCTGGCGTCGCGCGCCCACAGGCGCTCCACGAACCGCTGGTCGGCCCAGGCGGCCAGCCGCGCGTCGACGGCCGCGGCCAGCGTCCTCATCCGCCGGCGAGCGTCGTCCGCTTGGCCTCGATGGCCGCGATCAACTCGTCGAAGCTCGCCGCGAAGGAGGCCACGCCCTCGCTGATCAACTCGTCCGTGGCGCGGTCCAGGTCGATCCCCAGCGCGGCCAGGTGTGCCAGGGCGGCCCTCGCCGCATCCGGATCAGCGTCCAGGGTCCGGCGCAGCTCACCGTGGTCGAGCATCGCGGCGATCGTATCGGTGGGCATGGTGTTGACGGTATGCGGCCCGATCAGCTCCTCGACGTACAGCAGGTCACGGTAGGCGGGGTTCTTGGTCGAGGTCGAGGCCCACAGGGGACGCTGGACCCGCGCCCCGGCCGACTCGAGCATGTGCCAGTGCGCCCCGTGGAAGGCCTCGGCGAACGCGACGTACGCCATCCGGGCGTTGGCCACCGCGGCGCTGCCCCGCGCGGCGAGCGCGGGATCGGTTCCGATCTCGTCCAGCCAGCGGTCGATCTTGGTGTCCACCCGGCTGACAAAGAAGGACGCGACCGATGCGACCCGGTCCACCTGCCAGCCCTCGGTCGCCCGGCGCCGAAGCCCGTCGAGGTAGGCGTGGGCCACCCGCCGGTACATCTCGACCCCGAACAAGAGGGTGACGTTGACGTTGATCCCCTCGGCGATCGCCTCGCTGATGGCGGGCACGCCGGCGGGGGTTGCCGGGATCTTGATGAACACGTTGGGCCGATCCACCAGCGACCATAGTTCACGGGCACGGGCCAGGGTCCCGGCCGTGTCGTGGGCCAGGTCGGGTTCGACCTCGATCGAGGCGTAGCCGTCCGCCCCCTCGGAGGCGTCGTAGACCGGGCGCAGCACGTCGGCCGCGTCGCCCACGTCGCCTACCGCGATCGCCTGGTAGATCATCCGCGCCGGCTCACCGCGCGCGATCGCGTCGCGCACCAGATCGTCGTACTGGCCCGACGCCACTGCCTTGGCGAAGATGGTCGGGTTGCTGGTCAGGCCCCGGATCCCGGTCTCGACCAGCTCGGCCAGGCGGCCGGAATCGATCAGCCGCCGGTCAATGAAGTCGATCCACGGGCTCTGGTCGAACTCGGCGTGGAGTCGCTGCAGGGTGTTCATGGTCGGGCTCCTCCTTGGCTGCCGGTGAGCAGGGTACGAGCCGCGGCGGCGATGTGCGCGGCATCGATCCCGGCGTCGGCCAGTTGTTCAGCCGGGGTGGCGGAGCCGGGCATCCGGCGCACGGCCAGGCGCACGATGGGCGGACGGTGGGGATCGGCGCTGAAGAGATCGGCCACCGCGTCGCCCAGCCCGCCCTCGGGCCAGTGGTCCTCGGCGGTGACCAGGCCGGCGGTCTCGCGGCCGGCGGCGCGCAGCGTCTCGGCGTCGAGCGGCTTGACGCTGTACAGGTCGATCACCCGCGCGCTGATCCCCTCGGCGGCGAGCATCTCGGCAGCGGCCAACGCCTGGTGCAGGGTGATCCCGGCACCAACCAGGGTCACCGCGTCGGCATCGGTGCTGCGTACCACGCGGCAGCCACCAATCGGGAATGCCTCGCCGGGCGGGTAGATCACCGGGGTCTTCTCGCGGGTCGTCCGGATGAAGACGATCCCGTCGCGGTCGGCCGCGGCGGCGGTCAGGGCGGCGGCCTGGTTGGGGTCGGATGGATACAGCACCGTGCTGCCGTGCACCGCGCGCAGCGAGGCGATGTCCTCCAGCGCCATCTGGGACGGCCCGTCCTCACCGATGCTGACCCCGGCGTGCGAGCCGACCAGCACGATATTGGCCCGGCTGACCGCGCCCATCCGCACGAAGTCGTAGGCGCGCGACAGGAACGCGGCGAAGGTGGCGGCGAACGGCCGCCAGCCACGCACCGACAGCCCGATGGCGGTGGCGACCAGCTGCTGCTCGGCGATGTAGGCCTGCACGAAGCGTTCCGGATGCGCCTCGGCGAAGAGCTCGGAGTAGGTGGAGTTGCCGACCTCCCCATCGAGCGCGATCACGTCGCCGCGCGCCGCCCCGAGCGCCACCAGTGCGTCGCCGTACGCGCGCCGGGTGGACTCGGAGGTGCCGAGCTGCCACTCCGGGAGGTGCAGCTCACCGGTCGCGGCGAAGCGGTGAGGGGTGGCGTCGCCCTGCGGCGGCTGCGGGCGGACGGTCAGGTGGCGCTCCCCGCCCAGCTCGGCGATGGCGGCGGCGGGGTCGGCCAGCGGCTTGCCATGGAACCCGTTGCGGTCCTCCACCGCGGCCACGCCGCGGCCCTTGCGGGTGCGGGCCAGGATCACGGTCGGGGCGCCGCGCCCCGCGGTGGTGGCCTCGGCCAGCGCGGCGTCCACCGCGGCCAGGTCGTGCCCGTCGATCTCGATCGCGTGCCAGCCGAAGGCCCGCGCCCGCGCCCCGAAGGCGGGGAGGTCCCAGCCGTGCATGGTCGGTCCGGTCTGGCCCAGCCGGTTGACGTCCACGATCGCGATCAGGTTGTCGAGGTGATGGAATGCCGCGAACTCGAACGCCTCCCAGACCGATCCCTCGGCCATCTCCGAGTCGCCGCACAGGCACCAGACCCGATACGTGAGCCGGTCGAAGCGCTTCCCGGCCAGCGCCACCCCGGCCGCGATCGGCAGCCCCTGGCCCAGCGAGCCGGTGGCCACGTCAACCCAGGGCAGGATGGGGGTGGGATGGCCCTCGAAGCGGCTCCCGCGCTTGCGGAAGCTGAGCAGCTCCGCATCGGTGATGGCGCCGGCGGCGCGATACATGGCGTACAGCAGCGGCGAGGCGTGGCCCTTGGAGAAGATCAGGTGGTCGTTGCGCGGGTCGTCCGGCGCGTCGAAGTCGTAGCGCAGGTATTTGGTGAGCAGCACGGCGGCCAGGTCGGCGGCCGACATGGAGGAGGTCGGGTGCCCGGAGCCGGCCGCGGCGGCGGCGCGGATCGAGTCCACCCGCAACTGGGCGGCGAGCTCGGCCCACGCCTGTTGATCGTTCATGCGCGGCCATGATACGGGGCGGGCACGCGGTGAACGACGACCCGATAAGCCGGGGTAATCAACGTGCACCGCAAGCCCCGCTGCCGTGCCGCCTGATAAATCGCGCTCATCACCCGGCGCCGCACGGCCCGCATCGGTGCACGATGAAAAGTGGGGCTTATCAGCCAGGGCACGACACCACACTCGCCGACGGGAGCGCCGGGCAGCGAAGAGGGCGCCCCCGGGGCCGGGGGGCCCCGCCCGGGGGCAGGAACGAGGCGCCGGCGAGTGGCGCCA
>JBKJYH010000063.1:0-3348 GCA_046715765.1 Candidatus Limnocylindria bacterium | reverse complement strand
CTCGGGCTGCGCGGCGGTGTAGTCGAGGTCGTAGCGATCGTGCCAGTCGGCGCAGACACCTGGTTCCCCGTCGGTCCACTCGACATCGTCGACGCTGACGTGGGTGACGCCGTGGCTCTCGTCGTTGAGCTTGGCGCAGGGGGTCGGGACGCGGGTGTCTGGCTCGTCGGGCGGTAACCCGGTGGCGGGGGCGAGGTAGGAGGAGGGGCAGTCCTTGAGGGCGGTGACCTGCACGTGATGCTCCGTTTCAACGGTGTGTGGGTTGCATACGAGAGCCATCCAGACACGATGACTCGGTGAGGCGGATCGCGCCAGCGGAACACGCGCCCGCGTGTCGAGCTAGATGCTCGTGGCCAGTTCGGGGCGGGGCGCCCACCGGGGGCGCGGGTCATGCCCGGAGGGCAGTGAGTAGCCGGTGACGTTGCGCAGCGTGGCGGTGGTGATGTCGCCGTGGTGGTGGAGGCGGAACGTGCTGAGGTGGTTGGCGACGAGGGCGTGGGTGGTGTTGGGGTAGCGGTCGAGGACGGTGTAGCCGAAGGCGCGGTCGCTGTGGGGCAGCGCGGTCCAGGTGACGGGCAGGGGCAGGCGGGTCTGGTGGCGGACGACCTGGGTGCCTCGGATGGGGCGGGTCACGGTGAGGCGGTAGATCCCGCCTCGCGGCCACCTCAGCGTGCATTTGGCGGTGAGGATGTCCTCGCAGACGTGGCGGTCGCGGTCGACGCCGAATCGGGACGGCTCCTGCCAGGCGAGCAGGGTGGTGTAGGTGCCGTCGACGAGGTGGTCGATCTGGTAGTCGAGCTGGGTTTCCATGCTGTGCCTCATGATCGGTTGCGCTGGCGCGGTGGGGTGCGCGGTGGACGGGGTGTCATGGGTTGTTGCGGTAAACGATCCACCGGCCGCCGCAGGTGCGGGCGAGCTTGAGTCCGAACTGTGGGTCGGCGGCGAGCCGGTCGAATGTGCGGATGCAGAACCCTTCGTTGTCGGTGGCCTCGTGAAGGACCAGGGTGGCGAGTTTGTCGCGTCTACCCCGGTCGGCGTTACTGAGCGCGTCGCGCAGCGCGTCGCCGGGGGTGTGGTGGATGCCGAGTAGGCGCAGGGGGACTTCGGCGCGCAGATGGGGGATCATCTGTTCGATCGGCGTGTCGTCGCGGATGCCGTAGAAGTCGCTGATCAGGGTGGCCATGATTTCGGTGGCGTCGGCGTTGTCGACGCCGTGGTCGATGGCGTAGTGGGCCCCGGCGAGCAGGCAGACCGTGTGTTTCCAGGCTGCGCGGGTGTCGTCGACGGTGAACAGGGTGTAGCTGTCGTCGAGGAGCCCGCAGGTGGTCAGGACTTGCCGGACCGCGTCCCATTGGGGGGAGCGGGTGGTGAGCCCGGTGATCGCGGCCCACTGGGTGGCGGCGATCTTGGCGGCGGTGTCGAGGAGGCGCAGGTCAGCCATTGGCGTCGACGATGGCGGCGAGGGCGTGCCCCGTGATCACAACGGGCAGGGTGTTCTCCCAGGGGTGGCCGAGGGGCAGTGTGGGGCCGGCGCCTTCGGCGTGGGCACGGAACTGGGAGGCCCGGTCGACGATCTCGCGCGCCAGGTTGGTCTTGGTGGCGAGTTCGGTGAGCTTCGTGCCGACCGCGTTGGGGTGGCCCTTGATGGCCAGAGCGCGGATGTCGTGGCATAGGTCGTCCAGCCCGGCGAGGTGCCGTTCGAGGTGGGCGAGTTCGGTGCCGCTGTGCCGGGCGGAGTCGATGATGGTCTGCTCGATCGCGGCGGTCGGGGTGTCGGCGGCGGTGTCGGTCATGTCAGGGCCTCCAGGAATCGGTGAGCGGCGTCGAGATCATCATCGGTCAGTCCGACCTTCGGGTTGACTTCCCGGAGCAGGGTCGGCGTGTCCTGGCGGGCGATGAGGAACGCGGCCCTCGCGACGAGGTGGTCGCCGAACTCGTCGTCGAACCACACCAGGGGCCGGTCGGCGGCGTACGCGGTGACGGCGTCGAACTTCCAGCGCGGCTTGTGGTCGAGGTTGAGGCCGACGTTGATGACGGGCAGCTCGGGTAAGCGCAGGTACGCGCCGAGGCCGGAGGTGTTGGCCTGCCCCATCCAGGAGGTGCACCACGTCAGCTCGGCGTCGGTGGCCGTCGCGATCTGGCGGAGCTTGCGCCCGTGGTTGCGGTCGAGCCACACGTTGTAGGACTCGTGGCTGCGACTGCGGTGGTCGTAGAGGGTGAAGCGCCGCCGCTGGTAGGGGGAACGGTCGAGCCAGTCGCGGGATCTCGCGTGCTCGGGTGCGCCGCCGGGGTTGAGGACCCCGTCGACGTCGACAGCGATGATCGGGAGGAGTGTCATAGCTGGGTCTCCACTGTGGACGGGGAAGATGGATCATGCCGGGTGTTGGCGGGCTGCGCTAGGTGGCATCCCATGAGGTTGGCGCCACGGGGCTAAACCCGGCCTATTGGATATTCGCTCAATTGGACCAGGATTGCAATCCTTAAGGCTATTGCCAGGAAATGCTTCATTAGCAAATTGCTTATTGCCAAATCGTGCTCTTGCGGCTATCATTGATAGTGGGTATTCGAGCAATTGGTCATTCCGCTGGCGTTCGTCGCTGGCCCATCTGCTGAACCTATTGCTCCATCATCATCATGACGCCTGAGCTGCGAGGAATTACTCCCATGAGCACTTACCGACTCGCATTACCTTCCGAACTGAAGCGCCAATTGCAGGGCTCGCTGCCACGCCAGTACGGCACATATTCACCAGTTGTCCGTGTGACGCCCAGGGACCGTGCTGAACGAAAATGCCCGGTCTACGACGCGGACCACTACGAGGTCCAGGCGTACTACACGACCACCGATTCTGACTCGCTCGACCTGCTGGAGAAGGCGTTCCGTGAGCTGCCCGGCGTGTACGTGACGACTCAGGTGCGCGGTCGGGGACGTAACGAAGTAACCAATCCTGACTTCCCGGCCCGCCTGGGGGTCTCCAGGCGCGGCCTCCACCAGCTGCGACCTCAGGTGATCGCACTCATCGGCGACTGACACAGGACCCCCGGTGCCGTGCCCGGACGTGGAGCCAACGTCCTTTAGGCCGCCACAGCTAGGCGGCGCGCAGGCCGGGCGGGTGGAGGATGGCCAGCGGTTCGACGGTCCCGGCGGGGCGGATCTCCACGGCAGTGATCCAGGGGTGGCCATTGAGGACGGCCAGGGCCTGCCCCAGGGGTCTGCCGGGGTAGTGGATGGCTGCGTGCTCGCCGCTGGGGTCGTGGGCGTACACGACGAGGTCGTAACCACCGTCGACAAGCGGGAGAGTCGGGTTCAGGGTGAGCATTGGTGGGTCCTTTCAGGACAGAGCAGAGG
>JBKJYH010000062.1:0-7171 GCA_046715765.1 Candidatus Limnocylindria bacterium | reverse complement strand
GTCCTGGTGGACCCCACCTCACCTCAGTAGCCCCGCGTGAACGCCAGGACGTACCACTTGGCGGCGACGGCGTTCCACACCGCGCCCAGGAAGTCCCGCTTGTTCGGCGCTGTGGACAGCGTCACCGCAGCCACATCGGTCCCCAGTGCGAACGCGCTGCCCAGAGTGAGGGTGCTGCCCCCGGTCGCGTCTTGGATCAGCTCCCAGACCACCATCTGCCCGTCGACCATGCCGGTCGGGTTGCCTAGGGTCCGGTTCCCGCCCAATGTCACCCTGAAGTGGCGTTTGCCGCCGCTGACATCGGAGGCGATGGTGGCCGTGTCCGCGACGGTGGCCGGGGTGACCTTGTCGACCTTGCCGTCCAACGCGGTCTGGATGCTCGGCTCCGGGTCGACGACCCAGTACACGTATTTGGCGAGTTCGGTCGCCATCGTGCCGTGGCCGAACAGGTTGGGGTGGATGCCGTCGCTGGTCAGGCTGGGCGCCCACATGCCGGTCGTGGCGTCGGTGACCGTGCGCGCGACGTCGACGACCTTGGTCACCGGGTGCCCTTGCTCCCCGGCCCGTGCGATCGCCTCCCCTGTGGCGCCGACGGCGGCGGGAGCGAGGGTGGCCCGGTTCATCGGCGCCCCGTCACGCAGCCAGTCGTTGGTGCGCGACCAGTTGCTGCTCAGACCGAACCCGGACGCGGCGGTCTGGTTGACCACCGTCGCCCACGAGTCCGTCGAAGTGGTGCGCGGCGTGATCGTGGTGGCGTAGACGTTCGGCCCTTGGGCGGCGATGAACCTCCACATGCGGACGAGGTCGCCGCCCAGCTCGACGTCGGTGCGACCATTCGACAGGTCGTTGGTGCCCATGCCGACGATGACGCTGGTGGCGCGGCTGAGCAGCTTGGCGCGTTTGGCGTACTCGCCGGGCGCCGAGGCCCAGTTCTGCGCGGTGTCCCCGAAGTTGCCGGAGGCGAAATGGGGGATCTTCCCCTGCAAGGCTCGGGCCATGTAGCCGCCCTGCGCACTGAGGTAAGGCAGGTCGCCGTATCCGAGGCTGATCGAGTCGCCGCTCAGATGTACCAACGGGTCGATGGTGTTGGCGACGATCTCGATGGGAAAGAACACAGACAGGTTGTCGCTGTGAGCGACGGACCCGTCGATGTAGGACTGCACAGGGTCCTGCGGCGAACCAGGCGTCGGGACGGCCCCCAGGGTGAAGGCGTAGTCCCCGTACGCGGTCGCCGCCGCCTCAGTCTTGGGCGACCGGTTGGTCGCCGACCCGGTGTCGGTCAACGTGTTGACGTAGAACACCGCGCCAGGGGCGAACTGGACGGCCGGGGCCACCGGGTCGGAGACGGTGTCGGCGCCCGGGGCGAGGACGGCGCTCGACGCGCCGCCGAACGTCACGTTGTAGCGGGCGACAACAGTCCACTGGGCGTTGCCGACCGGTGACACCCCGGCTGTCGGTGTCGACGTGGCGACATAGGCTTGGCCGCCGGCGGTTACCTGCTCGCCCACCGCGTACGTGGTGCCCGACGCCCACGCGGTCGACCCGGCGACAACCCGCCATCGGCCCGCCGGGTACTCCACCGACGCCCGCACGGTCAGCGCGTTGGGCCCGTCGTTCTCCCGGGGGGCGATCGTCTGGGTCCACCAGTTGCCATACCGCAGAAAGATCTCCGGGGTTCCGGCCACCACGGTGTGCTGAGTGCGGGCGTAGCGGACCAGGTACTGCGGCAAGTTCGCCACGCCGGTCTGGGTGTTGGAGTTGACCGACGCGCGGGTGGCGACCGGCACCGCGTCGGCGGTGACGTCGGCCTTTTTCGCCATCGCCAGCGGCGGCAGGTCTTCGGCGGGCACCGTGCCCGTCAGGTCGGAGTACAGGCCCGAGGTCGCAACGGGTGAGAGCAGTACGGTCCGGGCGTAGCGGGCGTCGCCGCGCGCCTGGTTGTAGTAAACCGGGTGGGGGTCGGCTGCGGTGAGATGGGCTACGTCGGACGCTTCCAGGGCGGTGGCCCGGTTGGAAGCGTCCTCGATGCCGGTCTCCATGTAGTTCAGGCGCGGCGCGGAGATCGGCGTTCCGCCTGCCGCGCCGTCGGCCCAGTTCTGCTTGGTGTAGACCATCGGTCACCCCTCCAGGAGTGCGTCGCTTGTGGACTGCCGTCGGGCTGGCATCAGTCAGTTGCCCTCGCGTGCGCGCCCTCGGAGATCGGCGGGTCGACGTAGGTGGGCGTCTTCTCGGAGCCGGCCAGGACGCGCGCCAGCCACGTCGGGACGCGGGTCTGCAGCCACTGCAGCAGCGCGTACACCGCGCCGAGAACCACGGGGTAGACGACGATCTCGCCGACCACCCCGAGCGCGGCGACGGTCTCCCCGGGAATGCCCACGGCGACCAGCAGCCCGGCCCACAGGCCGGGCAGCACTGTGCGCACCCAGGCGATGACCTTGTCGCTCATGCCGGTCTGACCGTCGCCCATCTGTCCATCTGTCCACATGGGAACCCCACCTTCCGATCTGCTTGGTTACCTGCGGCCACGGGTTCTGGCGCTGTATCTGCGAACGCGACCATGACCACCGATCACGTCGGTCAGGGCGGAGACCAGGTATGGGCTGCCGGGCATACCTTTGACGCTGCGCGCGTAGACGATGCCGCGCTGCGCGCGCGGCGGGTAGCTCTGCCCTTGGCGCAGCGGGCCCATGGGCCGGCCGGGGTGGAAGCGCATGACCTTGGCGTGCTTCGGGCGGATGCGCCCGCGTCCGGCGTAGATGCCGGTGCCTTCGTGGCGCCACAGGGCGTAGTTGACCCGTGAGCCGACGTCGGCGTAGATCTTCCCGGGGGCGCGGATGCCCACATCGAGGACGTGGACCGACGCGGCGAGCCGCCCGGTGTCGCGCGGGGCGCGGCGGGCGCCCACACGGGCGACCTTCTCGCCGAGCACGCGGACGTTGCGGCGCATCGGTGAGCCGGGTGCGTAGAGGAACGCGATGATCTCCGGGTGGTGCAGGTTCACGGTCACCGTGTAGGCCATCAGGTCACCCCCGGCGGCAGGCACGCGGGCGCGACCCACGGCAGGGATACGCGGATCTGCAGGGCGCCTCCGGCGCAGCCGCCACTGGGGCCGATGGGCACGTAGAGGTCCGCGACCGCGTTGCGTTCGCGCAGAGTCGGGCAGCAGTCCAGCACGCGCAGCAGTGCCGCCATGTCACCGGCCAGGAGTAGGGCTGTGTCAGTCATCTGCCGCGCGGTCAGCACGTCCTCGGCCTCGGGCACAGGCACGCACCGGTAGGTGCCCAGCTCGATGACCGCCTGCCAGACGCCGGGGCAGCCACCGCTGCCAAGGGTCTCGAACGTCGCGTCCGGTTCGAGCTGCACCAGGCGAACCCAGGCGTCGCCTTGGCTGTCGGGTTCGCAGGAACAGGCGCAGCCGTCCATGGTGGGTGCGACGACGCCGTAGGCGACCATGACGCGGCACGCGGGACCGGCCGGTGAGCGCGCGAGTTCGGCGGCGAGGCAGTCGCGGGCGGCGAGCAGCAGCGGGGCGACCAGGGCGTCGGCGAGCGGCGTGGGGGTGGTCATCGTCGGCCCTTCCCGCCGTTGGATGGCGGCCTGGTCACGCAGGTGTAGGTCGGGGCTTCGTCCGGCGAGCCCGCGTCTCGGGCGCACTCCTCCGTGGTGCCGTTGGAGTGCGTGAAGGTGAATGACACCGCCGCTGAGCCGTCGCGCCCCGGTGCGCCGTCCGCGCCGGGCGTCCCGGGCGTCCCGGGTGCGCCGTCGGCCCCGGGTGCGCCGTCGGCGCCGTCCTGGCCTGGGCCACCGGGGGGTCCGGCGGGTCCTGTGGGGCCAGGTTCGCCTTGGCAGCGCGTCGACTCGGCCAGGCACGGGGGGCTCGTGCCTGGCTCACCCCGGTCGCCGCGCGGACCGGGTGCGCCGTCCGCGCCGGGTTCGCCGCGTTCTCCGCGCTCGGGCACGGTGACCTTCGGGATGCCGCCCAACTCGCGCACCTGATCCTCAAGAACCTGCGCGCGGGCGACGACATCGTCGGCGGTGCCATGGAGCTGCGACACATCGGACCTGAGGCTGTCGATCTCATTGCGCGCGGCGAAGAAGTTCAGCAGGAACACAACGAACAAGGCGCACACGAACAGGACCCCGAGCAACGCGAAGAGCAGGACTTTGCGGTGCCCCCGCCCGTCTCGCGCGTGTTCTGCCGCTGACTCCAGCGCTTCCTGTCGCAATCGTTCGGTCGTCATGGCGTCTCACCTCCGTCGCCGGTTTCGGCGCGCAGCTCCTCCAGTACCTCGATCAGTTCGTCCTTGGTGATCTCGCCGTCCTTTGCTGCTTCCGCAAGGCGCCCCGCCGCGCCACGGGCGCCGTCGATGCGTTCTTTGCGGGAGCTGCGTGAGGCGTTGATGACCACCGCGACCGCAGAGCCGAGGGCTCCGATGACGGCCGCGATGGCGTAGAGCAGAGTTGCGACTCCATCCACCTTGCCGCCTCTCACCTTGGCCATGTCGTCTGTCGCGGACTGGGTAGATCCGGTGACCACACCCGCATCTGCGTGCGGGCCCCGTGGGGGTTCACCGACGCGAGCCACATGTCGACGCGCGGGATACCCGTGCGCGACCGGTCGAACAGGGTCAGGTCGTCGAGCAGGTCGTAGGTGATGCCGTCACGCACGACCTGACTGACCCGGCGTGGCAGAGCGCAGTTCTTCGTGTCGTGGCAGGCGTTGTACAGCTCCACCGCGAACAGGGTGAGTGCCAGTTCCCCGGCCGGGCCGGGCAGGACACCACGGCGGTAGGTGACCGACCAGGTGCCGGTGGCGGTGTCGGGCAGCTCCAGGTTCTGGCTCAGCGGCCAGCATCCGCCGTCGGTGCGGACCAACATGCGGTGCTCGTCGACGCGGTAGGCGGTGGGCGGCACGACTTGACCGTCCATGCGGACCTCGACGATGTCGTGGACGATCCCGGGGAGTTCGACTTCGCATGGCGGGGCGCAGGCGCAGGCGCCGTTGACGCAGGCGCAGCCGAGGTTGATCAGCCGCCCGTCGAGCAGCACGGGGGTCATCCATGGGCCGCCGGGCAGGCTGGGGTTGGGGCGCAACGAGAGGCTCGCCTTGCAGGGGCGCACCTTCGCCCGGCACAGCCCGTACTGTCCGCCGGAGAACGTCTTGAGCAGCTCGGTGGCCACCGTGACCGCGTCGCGCTGGGCGTCGGTCCACTGTGGGGGGTTGGGGAGCCAGCCTTTGGGGAGGCATTCGCTGCGCAGCGGCCACGGTTCGCAGTCGGAGGTGACCCCGGCCGTTCCGCCGGAGCCGACCTGCGCGCTGACGGTGATCTTGCCTCCGGCGGCCATGGAAGCGATGGCGGCGGCGATGTCGGGCAGCCCGGCGATCGGCGCGTTGGTGGCCAGGACACGGTTGTCGTTCGACAGGGTCGCGGTGCCCGTGCCGGCGGGGTCGACGTGGCCGAACTGGGCGTCGACGCCCACCCTGGTGCCGGTGATCTTCAAGCGGGCGACGGGGCCGAGGGTCAGGTCGTATCCGCCGCCGTTGAGCCAGTTGTCCTTGACGACGACGTCGGTGTTGCCGCCGTTGGCGTTGTCCAGGAACAGCCCCGAGTGCAGGACGTTGTTGCCGCCGACGGTGAACCAGGTGCCCAGGTCGATCGAGTTGTGGCGGATGGTGAGGCCGACACAGCCGCGCACGTGGATGCCATCGCACTGCTCGGTGCCCGCCACCGGGGTCGGGGTGTGCAGGTAGGAGTCTTCGACGCGGACGTCGGTGCAGGGCCCGGCGTCGGCGGTGATGTGCAGTTGGTCGGTGGCGGCGTTGTGCAGGTCGCAGGCGAGGACGGTCGCGGCGGCCACGGCGGAGAGCGTCAGCCCGCCTTGGGTGATCTCGCAGCGGGTCATGTTCACGGTGCCGAAGCGGCAGGTGATGCCGTCGTTGAACAGGCAGTCGGTGAACGTCCACAGGCCGGGGCCGGTGGTGCGGTAGGCGTCGCCGGGCAGGGTGGGGAATCGCCGGTTGACGTAGGTGCCCGGGGGGATGTCGGCGGGGCCTGCGTAATCGGTGAACACGGTCCCGGCCGCTGGGCCGGTGGTGGTGGCATTCGGCCATCCGGAGGGCGGGTCGGCCACGCGCTCCTCCTATGGGGTGGCAGGGAATGTCAGGATCGGGGTGATGTTGTAGGTGCCTGCGGTGGCGAACACGATGGGCGAGGGCAGCGCCCCGCCTTGGCCGAACGAGCCGCCGCTGGCCGCGCTCCACACCGACCAGTGGGTGACGGTGACGGGCGTGGGGATGGCGACGGCCACGGTGCCGCCGACCTTCGTCGGTGGGGTGGTGGCCGCCCAGGACACCAGCTTGCGGACAACACCGGGGATCTCGGCGGCGCCCGTGGTGCCGGGTGCTGCGGTGTGCAGGCTCAGCCACGGGAACGCGGCGGCGAGCGCGTCGAGGCTCACCGCCTGGAAGTTGCCGCTCTCGGCCACCCGGTCTTACTCCTTCCTGTGGGTCGGTGGGTTCTGGTCCGGCCGGGTCCTGCGCGCCCCTCGGCGCAGGTCCCGGCCGGACCAGCTCTGTTACACGAACGGGACGGTGACCTGTGCGGTGATGAAGCGCAGGGCGTCGCTCGCGTCGGTGACGGTGATCGTGTAGGTGCCGTTGGCCGCGTAGGTGTGGTCCAGCGACCCCGACTGCGCGCCCGCCTCGGGGGCGCCTTCGCCCCAGTCGACGGTGACGGCGCCGGAGGTGCCGTTGTGCCAGGTCGCGGTGACCTTGCGGCGCGGTGATCCGGGCGGGTTGGCCTCGACCACCGAGAGGATCAGCGTGGCGAACGGCACGGTGACCGGCTTGGTGCTCGTGCGGCTGGAGTCGTCGGAGTCGGTGACGGTGATGTTGTAGGTGCCGTTGGTCGTGTAGGTGAAGGTGGAAGTTGTGACGTTGTCGCCCGGGTTGGTGACGATGGGCGATCCCGCCTGACCCCAGTTGATCTTGACCTGGCCCTTGCCGTAGTTGTTGACCACGACGCGGACGGTGCGGCGGTTGGTGTCGGTGGTGACTTCGGTGACGGTGAACGTCGGCCCGAACGGGATGGTGATCTCCTTGACGCGGCGGCGGGAGCCGTCGGTCTCGTCGGTCACCGCGACCGAGTACACGCCCGGGTTGGTGTAGGCG
>JBKJYH010000061.1:0-17891 GCA_046715765.1 Candidatus Limnocylindria bacterium | reverse complement strand
GTCCTCGCGCGCAGCCGGCCGCGGGCCGTCAGCCGGAAGCAGCGACCAGGTGGGATCGACAGGCGTGGCGACCGGCGTCTCCGAGGCCTGCTCACTCGGCGACGCGGGCGACGACGAGCCGCCCGGCCCCGACGCCCCGCCGGTCTCGCTCGGCGCACCCGATGCCGACGCACAGCCCGACAGAAGCAAGAGGGCAAGTCCGGCAAGGCGTATCCGCATGTTCCTCTCAGTGAACGGGTCACCGATCCTACTCGCGCAGCTCGCCGGAGGTTCGACCGCCCGTACACTGCCCCGCACATGACCGCTGCTGTCGCCCAACGGGTGCACCACTCCCATCGCGACGAACTCGACGCCGCAGTCGCAGCGCTCGCGGCGAGTCGGGCCGCGTGGCTGGGAGTGCCGGTCTCGGCGAGGACCGCCCTGGTCGACGAGATGATCCATGACGTCGCCGTCGTCGCCCCACGCTGGGCCGCTGCCTGCATGGAGGCAGAGGGGCTCGACCCGCAGACCGCCGCCTCCGCCGAGGAGTGGCTGGTCGGACCGTACCTGACCCTGCGCCAGCTGCGCCTGCTGCGTCGGGCGCTGGTCGATATCCAGCGGGGGGGCGTGCCGCGGATCCCCGGCCCGGTGCGAGCCCTTGCCGACGGGCGGGCCGCCGCCCGCGTCTTCCCGGCCGATGGATACGACCGGCTGATGTACCTGGGCGCCTCGGGCGAGGTCTGGATGCAGCCCGGCGTCACGCCCGAGGACCTGGCCGCGACCCAGGCGCTGGCCTATCGGTCACCCGATGTCGGCGGTGTGTGCCTGGTCCTTGGCGCCGGCAACGTGTCGTCCATCGCGCCCCTCGACGCGGTCTACAAGCTCTTCGTCGAGAACCGGGTGGTAGTCCTCAAGACCCACCCCGCGCTGGCCTTCATGGGCCCGATCCTGGAGTCGGCCTTCGGAGCGCTGGTTCGCGGCGGCTGGCTGCGGATCGTGCACGGCGGGGCGGTCGAGGGCGCGCACCTCGTCCACCATCCCCTCGTTGACGAGGTTCACATCACCGGCGCGGACCACTCGTACAACGCCATCGTGTTCGGAGGCGGGCCCGATGGAGTCGCGCGCCGCTCTTACGACCAGCCGCTCGTCACCAAGCCGATCAGCGCCGAGCTCGGCAACCTGACCCCGGTAATCGTGGTCCCCGGCGCCTGGAGCAATCTCGACCTCGAGTTCCAGGCCGACAACGTGGCCAGCATGCTGACCAACAACGCGGGCTTCAACTGCACCGCCATCCGCCTGCTGGTCACGCCGGCCGGCTGGCGTCAGCGGCAGCCGTTCCTCAACGCCGTCCGCCAGCGGTTGGCCGCCACCGCGGTCCGTCGTGCCCACTACCCCGGCGCGGCTGACCGATACGACGCGTTCATGGCCGCCCACCCCGAGGCGGAGCGCTACGGTGCCCGCGACAACGCGCATCTCCCCTGGGCGCTCATCGCCGACCTCGACCCGCGCCACACCGATGACCCGTGCTTCACCACCGAGGCCTTCTGCTCGGTCACCGGCGAAGTACCGATCCCGTCCGATTCAATCGTCGACTACCTCGCGCGAGCCGTGGCGTTCGTCAACGAGTCCGTCTCCGGCACGCTGAATGCGACGCTGATCGCCAAGCCCGCCTCGATCCGGCACCCCGACATCGGTCCTGCCATCGAGCGCGCCCTGGCCGAGCTGCGATACGGCACCGTGAGTCTCAATCACTGGTCCGGCATCGGGTTCGCGCTGGGCGTCACGCCGTGGGGCGCGTATCCGGGGCACACCCGCTCCGACATCGGCTCAGGCGTGGGCGTGGTCCACAACTCGCTGATGTTCAGCCGGGTCGAGAAGACGGTGCTGCGGGGACCGTTCCGGCCCTTCCCCAAGCCGATCTGGTTCGGGTCGCACCGGACAGCCCACCGCATGGCTCCCCGGATGGTGGCCTTCGAGCGTCACCCCTCCCTGTGGCGGGTCGCCGCGATGCTCCCGCTCGCCATTCGCGGGTAACCCCGCCAACCTCACCGGGGCCACGACGACCGCGCGACGCGGCAGCCTCAGGGCGCTCCGATGTAGGAGACGGTGACCCTGACCACCCGGATCGCGCTGCTTGCGCCGCCATAGAGCACGCACGAAGCGGTGTAGGCGTACTGGGCGTTGTCGATGACCGCGTTGGTGATGGTGTCGTCCGACAGCGTGGTGTAGGCCGGGGTTTCGGTGAGGCCTGAGCCCGGGGTTTGTGCCATGTCCACGAAGCCGGCGTCCGCATCGACCCTCCGCAGCGTGCAGTTCGTCTGCCAGCTGGCGGTGTTGTCGTACACGTCGCCCGCGAAGCCGGTGACGGTCGCGGCATCGGGCAGATGTACCGGGCAGCTGAAGGAGATGTCGCCCGAGGTCGAGTAGCGATAGCTCGCGGTGGTCGCGTACTCGATCCCGCTGGTAAGCGGGGCCATGTCGCTGCCCATGCAACTGAAGTGCTGGACCTGGTCGGTGCGCGCCAGCTGGGATGAGTCGAGGCCATCCACCCGGTCCGCGTTGACGACCGGGGTCTTCTCCGGTGCCAGCGCACCGAGTCGGTTCATGAAGGCGGCCATCTGCTCGCGGGTGACGAAGGCGCTTGGACAGAAGTTGCCACCACCGGAACCCGTCGTCACGCCGGAATCGGCCAGTGCGCTGATGTCGGCGTGGAAGATGTTGCTGCCGGGGACGTCCGGGAACGTGTGGCTGGCCAGGGCTCCCAGGGGGAAGGCGGCCAGGGCCACGAGCAGGGCGGCGACGGAGAGCGTGCTGCGACGTGGCACAACCGACCGTCTCGCACCATCTCAAGGTCCTGCGCCAGGCCGGCTGGGTAAGCGCGGAGCGGCGCGGCACCTGGATCTACTACGCCCTGCGCCCCGAGGCGGTGGCCCGCTTCCGCGAGCTTGCCGGCGAGGTATCGGCGCCCCGCTAGTCGGTCGCCACCGGCCCGAAGCGGCCCGGGTCGAAGGCAGCATCGATCTCGACCGCGCGTCCCAGCACCAGGTCCGCCAGCAGCGCCGCGGAACCTGGCCCGGTGGAGATCCCCCACGGGCCATGCCCGGAGCAGATGAAGAGCCCAGGGGCGCCAGGCACGGCACCGATCAGCGGCCGGCCATCGGCGGCCATCGGTCGTGCGCAGACCCGGATCTCGCGGATCGGGGCATCGGCCAGGGCGGGCACGAACCCGGCGCCGTGGCGCAGGATGCGCTCCACCCAGGGCCGCAGTTCCGGCTCTGCCTCCAGGAAGGTGGACCCGGCAACGGATCGGCCGGCCGCGGTCATCAGGCTGAACCGGGGTGTGACGGCCGGATCCTCGGCCAGCGCCGCGGCCGGGTCGTCGAGGTCGGGGAGGAGGTGGCCGGCGCCCAAGACCTCGTCCATCTCGGCCTCCTCCAAAACGTGAGTTGGGGGGGACGCCATCAGGGTCTCGGCCACTACGCCCCACACCTTACGGATGGGCTGCCAGCGGCCGCTTGGGTCGACGATCTCGGAGCTCGCCGGCCCGCCGGCCACGATCACCGCACCCGCCGGCTCGAACGTGCCGGCCACATTGACGCCGGCACAGGCTCCGTCGCGGATGACGGGGACGGCCGCGTGCCCCTGGCGAATGGTGGCGCCCCGGCGCTCGGCCAGGGAGGCGAGGGCGTAGGTCGGGGCGGACGGCACCACCGGAAAGCCGGCGTCGAGACGACACGCAACCACGGCCGGCGCCAGTCCCGGTTCCAACGCCAGTAACTCGTGACCTTCCAGCACGGTGGGAGCCAGGTCCGGGTACGCAGCCCGCAGCTGCTCGGCGAGCAACGCCACCACGTCACGCCGGCGCGAGAGGAGCATCAGCCCGGACGGTTGGTCGGGGAGCTGGAAGCCCGCGTCGGGTGCCTCGGCGCCAAGTGCGCGGTAGACCTCGACGGTCCGGTAGTAGAGGTCGACCAGCGGCGCATCGAACGGATGCTGGACCACGCCGGAGTTGCGCCCCGATGCCCCGGCCGCAATTGCCTCGCGCTCGTAGAGGGTGACCCGGGCGCCCTCGCCGGCCAGGATCGCGGCCGCGGCGGTGCCGACCACCCCACCCCCGATCACGGCAACGTCCGGTGCGCTCATCGGCCGATCCTAGCGCCTAGACTGCGCCGCAATCGCCGAGCAGGAGGGCAGACCGATGTCGCACCCCGAGATAAAGCCTGCTGGCACCAGGGACGATCCCTGGGTTCTGAAGACGGCGCCCGGCAACTCCGAGTACCAGATGTGGCGCGACCCCGAGGCGGATCCGCCGGCGCTGGTCTGTCAGGTGGGCTCGACCCAGTTGCGCTACCACCTGGGCGCGGTCGAGGACCTGCACGCGATGCTCACCGAGTACGGCGACTGGCTGGCTCTCGGTGCGGCCGATGAGCAGAAGCCCGCGGCCGAGTACACCGTCGAGGCCTGGGGCCGATGGGAGGGCAACCCGGTCGGTGGCTGGTACGGGCTGCGCAAGGGGTATCGGGGCCGGTTCGGGATGTACCTGCCGCCGCTCCTCGAGGCGCTCGGCCTGGCGGAGCTGACCCACGAGCCGAAGAACAACCGGATGCGCGCCCGTTAGGCGTTGCGGCGGAGGAGCGGTGGCCACGCTGCGGTGGACGGCGGCCCTGGTGGCCGTGATCGTGGGTGGGTGGCTCGTGTTCTCCTTCACCCGTCCCCTGCTGGTCATGGCTCATCGGGGAGATGTGGAACGCTGGCCGGAGAACACGCTGGAGGCGATCGTGTCGGCGGTCGAACGCGGTGCTGACGGCATCGAGTTCGACGTGCAACGCAGCGCCGACGGCACCTGGTGGGTCCTGCACGACCGGGACGTCACGGCGAGCACCGACGGGCACGGGCTGTTCAGGCTCAAGACCGATGCCGAGATCGAGGCGCTGACGATCGCCGGGGGGCTCGGCTATGACCCCCGCCGTCACCCCGGGCTCCGGATCCCCCGGCTGGCGACGGTGCTGGCGGCGCTGGCTGATTACCCCGGCGCGCTGCAGGTGGATGTCAAGTCGTCACTGGTCGAGGCGCATGCCGAGGTCGCCGAGTTGCTCACCGCCCTGCACCTTCCGAACGCGATCTACATATCGTGCCGCAGCCCGGCCGCAGCCGCCGCGGTGAAAGGGGTCAATCCGGCCATGATCACGGTCATGATTGAAGAGTTCCTGGACGATCCGGCCGTCGATGCCTGGGCCCTGAATGCCACGTGGAACCTGACGCCGGAGCGGTGGAGTGACAGCCTCAGAGGAACGCTCGAGGTCTTCGTGGTCGAGGACACGCTCGATGACGAACAGACCATGATCCCCCTGGCTCGCCTGGTCGGCGTCGAGGTCTGGATCACGAACGACCTCGACGCATTCGAGTGACGCCATCGCCGACGATCACGGCCACCGCGGACGAGGTGGAGCGGGAGACGGGATTCGAACCCGCGACATCTTGCTTGGGAAGCAAGCACTCTGCCAGCTGAGTTACTCCCGCCCGGCAGTCCTCGGATTCTAGCGGTGCGCTCCGGCGCCGCAAAATCGGTGAGGTCAGTTGTGGGCGTTGGGCTCCAGGTTGCGCACGCGACCGGCCAGCGCGCGCAGCACCTCGGCCGCAAAGCCGGGGAACTCGCTCATCACGGTATGGAACTCGCGATGGCCCACGATCAGCACGCTGGTCGGCCCCGATGCAATCGCGCTCGCGTTGCGCGGTGCCCCGTCGAGCAGGCCCATCTCGCCGAAGAACTCGCCGCGGGTCAGGCTGGCCAGCGTCGTGCCGGCTCGCTCGATGCGGACCGCGCCGCTGACCACGATCATCATTGAGTCGGCGCTTTCGCCCTGGCGCATCAGGACCTTGCCGTCGGCGACCATCACCTCATCGGTCAGCGCGCCCAGGCGCTCCAGCTGCTTCGGGTTGCAGCTGGCGAATATCGGGATCCGATGCAGGAGCTCAAGTTTCTGGTCGCGTGCCATGCGCGGGAGCATACGCGGTTGCCGTAGGTCCGCGAAAGGGGGTACACCCACCGTCGCCCCGGGCAAGAAAGATCTGCCAGACCGAGGATCCGCCCCGCCCCCTACAATCCGGTTCGTGCGATCGCGTCTCAGCCTCCTCGTCCTCGGCCTGGCCCTCGGCCTGGCTGCGTGCGCCCCATCCATCGGTGCCGATCAGGTTCGACCCCGGATGATCGCCTACCTGTATGCGTGGAACGCGGGTGACTACGCCGGCTGGACCGCGGAGTGGTCCGACGAGATGCTCGCGCTGAGCGACGAGACCTCCTGGACCGAATCCCGCGCGCTGGCCCTGCCGCTGACCGGCAAGTTCGAGACGATCGGCGAGCTGACCAGCGAGACCTTCTCCAACGGGTTCACCAAGTGGACCGCGATCTGTGACTTCGAGCAGGTCCAGATTGCGTTTGCGATCGTGCTGCCCAACGAGGGCGGCAAGGTGCAGGGCCTGTACATGGACCCGTACGTGCCCGAGAGCGGCTCGCCCGATCCGTCGACCTCGCCCGGATCGTCAGCGCCGGCCTCGCCCGGGTCCTCGACCGACGCGTCGACGGCTGCCTCCGCCGCGGCGTACACGACGCCGGCCTACCCCTAGTTCGGCACGAGGTCGGCACGAGGTAGTAGTCGCGGCTGAGCCGGACTTATGCAGCAGGGCGCTGGTACGACCGGGGAGGCCGAGGCGCGAGGGTCCAACTGCCCCGTCAGCGGTCGGGCCATGCACCGGGCGATTGGGACGACCGAGATGACGCCCGCCGTCGGCATCCGACGGTCGTACCAGTGCTTGGGTGAATAGCGAGCGGCTCCGGCTGCAGGCCGCCGGCTGCAGGCTCCGGCTGGGGGCCTGACGGTCCCGATGCCGAAACCGCACGGCATTCCTACGACCGGCGAACCCGTGCCCGGACGCCTTCCTGCGTCGCGCCAAGCCTCGGGCGATTCGGGTGACCGAGGAAGAGCGCATCGCACCGTCTCACCGGTCGCAACACGCTCCTGGTGTTTCGCCGCCCCGGGGCCTAAAGCGCTGAGGCCGCCTTGCGGGCGAGCCCCGCCAGGGCAGAGTTGGCATCGGTGCGCCAGAGTGGGTAGTGGCTCATCGCGATGGTGCCGACGTCCAACTCGGTGAGCCTCGCCACGGATGCCTGTGCGGCCGGCATGTCCATGGTCCACATCCTGTTCGCGAACGAGAGCTGGCCGCGCACCACCTCGAGCAGGTCGCCGGTGAAGAGCAGCCGATGCGCGGGGGCGTACAGGCACACGCTGCCCGGCGTGTGTCCGGGGGTGTGGATCACCCGCAGGCCGCCCAGGATCGGAAACTCGTCGCCGTCATCCAGCGGGGTGGCGGCGTGGGGACCGCGGGTCAGGTAGGCCAGGATGGTGTGCCGGTCGCGCCCGCGCCAGGCATCGCGCAGGCTGACCTGGAGTCCGGACACGTCGGCGGGGTGCAGGAAGACCTCGGCGCTGTTGTCGCGGGTCAGTTCACGGACGGCACCCACGTGATCGGGGTGGCCGTGGGTGACCAGGATCCGGCGCAGGTCGGCGGGAGATCGGTTGATCCGGCGCAGGTAGCGCATGAACCGTCCCCGCGACCCGGTCAGCCCGGTGTCGATCAGGGTCATCTCCGGCTCGTCGATCAGGAAGCCGGTGGCGGCCAGCAGTTTCACCGCGTGAACGCCGGGCGCGATCTCCATCGCCGGCATGATACGAGCGCCGGGACTACCCCTCTCCGGTCACCAGCCGCCGATACGAATCGTGGCGCGCCGGGCTGATGGCGCCGGCGGCCACCGCCGCCAGGATCGCGCAGCGCGGCTCCGCCACGTGCTTGCAGTCGTTGAAGGCGCAGCCGCCGAGGTGGTCGCGGAACTCGGGGAAGCACCAGCCCAACTCCTCGGGCGGGATCTTCCACAGGCCGAGTTCGCGCAGTCCAGGGGTGTCCGCGACCGCCCCTCCATCGGGCCCACCAAGGAGATGCAGCTCGGAACTGACGGTGGTGTGGCGCCCCTTGTGGATCACCGCGCTGACATCGCCGGTGTCCAGGTGCAGGCCAGGCTGAATGGCATTCAGCAGGGTCGACTTGCCAACGCCCGATGGCCCGGTCACCACGCTCACCCGCCCGATCAACCGATCCGCCAGCCCCTCCACCCCGATCCCCTCGCGGGCCGACAGGTACTCGACCGCATACTCGATGTTGGCATACGGCTCGAAGAGGGCCCTGGCGCGCTGCATGCCGACCAGGTCCACCTTGTTGGCGACGATCACCGCCTCGACCTCGTTGTGCTCGGCCACCACCAGGAAGCGGTCGAGCATGCGGGGATGGGGCATCGGGTCCATGCACGCGAACACCACGATGACCTGGTCCAGGTTGGCCAGCAACAGGTCCTCTTTCCAGGTCCCGCGGGGGCCGGGCTGGCGACGCGAGAACTGGCTGCGGCGCGCCTCGATCGCCTCGATCATGCCCTGCCCGGCGTTGATCAGTTGTGCCGTGACCCGGTCACCGATGACCACCAGGTCCGACTCGCGCCGCTCGCGGCGCAGGCGGCCGCGGAGCTGGCACTCGATCGTGCGGCCATCATCGGTCAGCACGCTGAAGAAGCCGGATCGGGCGCGGACGACCAGCCCGCTGACCGATTCGGCGGTTGCGGATGGTGGCGCCGCGTGCGACGCGCGCACGGCAGCGGCGACGGCAGCGGTTGGCGGGGATGCAGAACTCAAGGTTGGCTCTCCACGGCTGGGTCCAGATGATGGGCGGTGGAGCGCGCCCGGCCGAGTTCGATTAGGAATCGGCCTCCGGCAGACGGGCGCGCATGGCAGTGACGACGGTCATCGGTGCGGCTCCTTTCGTCTGCGGGGTGCTGGTGAACGGACGGTACGCGCTGGGTGAGTGGCGTGTCAACGGCGGCGGTCCCGGCCGCGTCCAGGTACCCGCCCCGGTCCCGAGAGATCCGCACGCTGCTGGGGTTGTGCGACTAGCCCTCAGGCCACGGCCCTCAGGCCACGGCCACTTTCTGGCCAAATGGTCGCCCCAGGAACGTTAGGCCCGATAGATCGGGGATTCAGCGCGTGCGCCGCGCGCCCTGAGCGTGACCCCCACGGTCGAGACCTGCATTTCACGGCCTAGCGTTCCTCCCAGGACCGTATGGCCACCAGCCGGCCGGCGGCAGCCCGGCGGCAGGATGGTCCTGTTGACCGATCAGCACCACCGGAGGACAATGCGCTCATCACCGACCGGATAGGTCGGAATTCAGGCACCGATGTCCGAGGCACTCGACGGGAGACGCATGGCCCTTCCCAACCCGACCCCGACGCACACCACCCCCGACGCCTACCGCTACGGCTGGCACGACACCAACAAGCCGCTGCACATCTTCAAGAAGGGGCTGTCGGCCGAGACGGTCATGGAGATCAGCCGGATCAAGGACGAGCCCCAGTGGATGACCGATCTGCGGATGAAGGCGTATCGGCATTTCGAGTCGCGTCCGATGCCGACCTGGGGCGGTGACCTGGCCGGAATTGACTTCCAGGACATCTTCTACTACGTCACCGGCACGGATCGGGCCGTCCAGTCCTGGGATGACGTGCCGGATTACATCCGCAAGACCTACGACCGGCTGGGGATTCCCGAGGCCGAGAAGAAGTACCTCGCCGGGGTGGGTGGCCAGTACGACTCCGAGGTGGTGTACCACAACATCCGGGCCGACCTCGAGAAGCAGGGCGTCATCTTCCTGGGCACCGATGAGGGCCTGCGCCGCTACCCCGACCTGTTCCGCGAGTACTTCGGCAAGGTGATCCCCGCCAACGACAACAAGCTCGCCGCGCTCAACACCGCCGTCTGGAGCGGCGGCAGCTTCATCTACGTCCCCAAGGGCGTGCACGTCGAGCTTCCATTGCAGGCCTACTTCCGGATCAACACCGAGAACATGGGCCAGTTCGAGCGGACCCTGATCATTGCCGATGAGGGGAGCAGCGTCCACTACGTGGAGGGTTGCACCGCGCCGGCCTACACCACCGCCAGCCTCCATTCCGCGGTGGTCGAGATCGTGGTCAAGAAGGGCGCGCGGGTCCGGTACACCACCATCCAGAACTGGAGCCACAACGTCTACAACCTGGTCACCAAGCGGGCCGCGGCCTACGAGGACGCGGTGATGGAGTGGGTCGACGGCAACCTCGGCTCCAAACTGACCATGAAGTACCCCAGCATCTACCTGCTCGGCGAACGGGCCCACGGCGAGATCCTTTCCATCGCCTTCGCCGGCGACGGGCAGCACCAGGACGCGGGCGGCAAGGTGATCCACGCCGCGCCCGACACCACCAGCCTGATCACCTCCAAGTCGATCAGCCAGGGCACCGGCCGGACCTCGTATCGCGGACTGGTCAAGGTCTACGCCGGCTGCAAGCGTGCCAAGTCCACGGTGCGCTGCGACGCGTTGATCCTCTCCGACGAGGCGCGCTCTGATACCTACCCGTACATGGAGATCGACGAGGAAGAGGTCACCATCGGGCACGAGGCGACCGTCTCCAAGGTCGGCTCAGAGCAGCTCTTCTACCTGATGAGCCGCGGCATGAACGAGGCCGAGGCCAGCGCCATGATCGTCAACGGCTTCATCGAGCCGATCGTCAAAGAGCTGCCGATGGAGTACGCGGTCGAGATGAATCGCCTGATCCAGCTCCAGATGGAAGGGGCGGTCGGCTAACTCGATGCAGATCCTGTCCGCGCACGCCGCATGGCAGCCCGGCAGTCCACTGTCAGCCCTCTTCGTGCAGTCGTGCAGCACGACGGGCGCTGACGTGGTGGGCCGCGCCCGATGACGCTGCGCGAACCTTCCGTCCGGCGCCCATCCGCTTCTGAGCCTGCGTGGCTGCGCGATCTGCGCGCCGAATGGTCGCGCACCGCCGAGACCGATGCCTGGCCCACCGGCGCCGAGGAAGAGTGGCGCCGTACCAAGCTCGACGCCATGCCGCGCGACGGGGCCCTGCTCACCAATCCGCCGGCGACGAACTACGCCATGGACCCGGCGTGGGTGGCTCGCGGCGTGATCTTCGGCTCGCTGGCCGATGCCGCTCGAAACCACCCCGACCTGGTGCGCGCCTACCTGGGACGCAGCCGGACCGCCGCGCCGCAGGCCCACTTCTGGGCCCGCTCGCTGGCGAGCTGGACGGATGGGACCTTCCTGTACGTGCCGACCGGGGTGGAGATCAACGAGGCGCTGACCGCGCACACCCAGCTGCCCGCTGGGGAGTGGAGCCACTTCCCGCACAGCCTGGTGGTCCTGGAGCGTGGCGCGTCAGCCACCCTGCTGGAGGAGGTCAGCTCCCCGGACGGCGGCTCGACCTGGTACGGCGGGACGACTGACCTGCGGCTCGGCGAGGGGGCTCGGCTGCGCTACGCCAGCCTGCAGCGCCTGGGTGACGCCTCGTGGCGGATCGGGGCGCAACGGGCCGAGGTCGGCAAGGACGCGGTCCTGACCCTGCTCGACGCGGAGATCGGCTCGCTGGTGACCAAGATGGGGCTCGAGGTCCGGATGAGCGGCGGCGGCGGCACCAGCAGGCTGCTGGGGATCCTGGCCGCGGGGGGCGCTCAGCGGATCGACATCAATTCGACGCAGGACCTGCTGGCGAGTCACACCACCAGTGACCTGCTCTACCTGGCGGCCCTGTACGACGAGGCCCATGCCTCGTTCTATGGCCTGACCCGGGTCCGCCCCGAGGCCAAGGCCACCAGCTCCTACCAGGAGTGCCGCAACCTGCTCCTCTCGCCGTTGGCGGGCGCCGAGCCGATCCCGGTGCTGGAGATCGAGACCAACGACATCCTGCGCTGCGGCCATGGTGCGACCGCCGGCGCGATCGACCCGGTCCAGCGCTTCTATGCCATGTCGCGCGGCCTGCCGGCTGACGAGGCGGAGCGCATGATCGTGCGTGGCTTCTTCGAGCGGGTGGTGGCGCAGATCGACTCCGAGCCGATTCGGGCCCGGGTGCTGGCCGCGCTCGCCGCGCGCATCGGCAGCGAAGAATCCGACGACCCAGGTGAGGTGGCGGCATGACCGCGACCGGTACCGGGTTCCGCACCGGCCTCGCGCTGGCCGACCTGCAGCCGGGCATGGTCCGGGTGGTGCAGGTCGCCGGCCGTTCGCTGTGCGTGGGGCTGACCATGGACGGCGAGCTCGGCGCGATTGACAACGTGTGCACCCACGACGGCGGGATCCTGGGCGACGGCGAGCTGGACGGCCGGGACGTGGAGTGTCCGCGCCACGGCGCGCGGTTCGACCTGCTGACCGGCCAGGTGCTCCAGCTCCCCGCGGTGCGATCGGTGCGCGCCTACCAGGTCGTGGTCGAAGATGGCGGCGTGAGCGTGGTGCTGCCATGAAGCTCTCGATGCGGGCCGAGTATGGGATCCGCGTCCTGGTGGCGCTGGCTCGTGCCAGCGACGGAGCCCCCCGCCCCCTGGCGGCGCTGGCTCGAACGGAGAAGCTGCCCCACGCCTACCTGGAGCAGCTCGTCGCCGACCTGCGCCGGGCCGGACTCGTCAGCGCGGTTCGGGGACACGCCGGCGGCTACCGGCTGGCGCGACCCGCCGAGCAGGTCAGCCTGGTCGAGGCGGTGCGCGTCCTGGATGGTCCGGTGATGGAGATGCCGTGCGCCGGCCCATCTGACCCGGAGGCCTGCGAACGGCCGCAGGACTGCAGCGTCCACGAAGTCTTCGCCCGACTCCACGACTCGATCAGCGGCGCGCTGGGCGCCACCACCCTCGCCGAGGTTGCCGCCGGAGCAGGCGGCCCACCCTATCCCCCTGCCGCGCGGCGTCGCCGCTTGGCCTCGTCACAAGGAGCGACCGCGACCCGCGCATGACCGACGAACTGGTGATCGATAACCTGCACGTCTCGATCGGGGACAAGCAGATCCTCAAGGGACTCAGCCTGCGCGTGGCCAAGGGCCAGGTGCACGCCCTGATGGGACCCAACGGATCGGGCAAGACCAGCCTGGCCTACACCCTGATGGGTCACCCCGACTACAAAGTGACCACTGGCACGGTTAGCTGGCGTGGCCAGAACCTGCTCAAGCTGACTCCCGACAAGCGGGCGCAGGCGGGGATCTTCCTCGCCTTCCAGTACCCCAGCGCCATCCCCGGCGTGACGGTGGCCAGCTTCCTGCGCAACATCTACAACGCCATCCACCATCCCAAGCAGCCGGCGGCCGCGGAGTCAGGCGGCGGCATGCCGAAATACACCGGCATCCCGCTGGCGCGCTTCCGCAAGCTGATGGAAGAGAAGATGGCGCTGCTGCGGATGGACTCCTCGTTCGCCGCCCGCTACGTCAACGACGGCTTCTCCGGCGGCGAGAAGAAGCGCCTCGAGATGCTCCAGATGGCGATCCTCAACCCGAGCATGGCGATCCTGGACGAGACGGATTCGGGACTGGACATCGACGCGCTGCGGACCGTGGCCGAAGGGATCAACGCCACCCTCTCCCCGGAGATGGGGGTGCTGATGATCACCCACTACCAGCGCATGCTGAACTACGTGACCCCCGGCTTCGTGCACGTCCTGCTCGACGGCCGGGTTGTGCTCTCCGGTGGCGAGGATCTTTCCCACGAGCTCGAGGCGCGCGGCTACGACTGGGTGCGCGAACAGGCGGGCTTGCCGGCAGGCGCCGACGACGCCGTTGATGAGACCGTCGCGCAGCCGGTTGCGGAGCACGTCTAGGATGAGCCGATGACGGTCGAAGCGCAGCCCACCATCCCCGGGGCCTTCTCCGGAACCGCGCTGCGGGCCGACTTCCCCGTCTTCGAGCGACCGACAGGCACCGGCAAGCGCCTGGTCTACCTGGATGCGGCCGCCTCAGCACCCAAGCCGCGGACCGTGATCGAGGCCATGGCCGATGCCTACGCCCATCACTACGCCAATGTGCATCGCGGGATCTACGAGCTGTCCGAGGACGCCACCGCCCGCTTCGAGGCCGCGCGGCGCAAGGTCGCCCGCTTCATCGGGGCGCCGAGCGAGCGCGAGATCGTCTTCGTCCGGAACGCCACCGAGGGAATCAACCTGGTGGCCTACTCATGGGGCCGTGCCAACCTGCGCGCCGGGGACCGGGTGCTGACAACCCAGATGGAGCACCACGCCAACATCGTGCCGTGGCAGCAGCTGACCAGGGAGGTGGGCGCGCACCTCGACTATGTCGGGATCACCGATGACGGCCGGCTCGACCTGGACGACCTGCGCACCAAGCTGGCGCTCGGGCCGCGGCTGGTGGCCATCGGGGCGGTGAGCAACGCGCTGGGGACCATCAACCCGGTGGCCGAGATCACCGCGGCAGCGCACGCGGTAGGGGCCCTGGTCCTGGTCGACGCCGCGCAGGCCGCGCCGCATATGCCGGTGGACGTGACCGAGTTCGGTTGCGACTTCGTGGTCCTGTCCGGCCACAAGATGCTGGGGCCGTCGGGGATCGGGGCGCTGTGGGGCCGCCGTGAGCTGCTCGACGCCATGCCGCCGTTCATGACCGGCGGGAACATGATCATCCGGGTCACCCTCGAGGGGGCGGAGTGGAACGAGGTGCCCCAGAAGTTCGAGGCCGGCACCCCGGCCATCGTCGAGGCGATCGGGCTCGGCGCCGCGGTCGACTACCTGACCGAACTGGGGATGCCCGCCGTGCGCGAGCACGAGCGCTACCTGTTCCAGCACGCCTGGGCCGCGCTCGGCGAGGTGGGCGGCGTGCGTCGCCTGGGACCCGACGACCCGGCGATCCATGCCGGAGTCATCAGCTTCGTGCTCGACGAGGTCCATCCCCACGACGTGGCCACCATTTTCGACCACCACGGGGTGGCGGTCCGGGCCGGGCACCACTGCGCTCAGCCGGTGATGGCCCGCTTCGACGTCCCGGCCACCACCCGGGCCTCCTTCTACGTCTACAACGACCTCGACGACGTCGAGGCCCTCGTCGACGCGGTGCGAGCCACCCAGCGCCTGTTCGTAGGCTGACCCGTGGACAACCTGTACCGCGACTTCATCCTGGAGCACTACCGCAACCCCCATAACAAGGGCGTGCTCGAGCCTCACGATCTCCACGCGGCCGATTCGAACCCGACCTGCGGCGACGAGATGAGCATGACCCTGCGCCTCGACGCCGACCGCAACGCGATCGCAGACGTCGCCTTCGACGGGCGCGGCTGCGCCATCAGCCAGGCCTCGGCCTCGATCCTGACCGATGGACTGCGCGGGCAGACCCTCGACGAGGTGCGCGGCCTGCATCCGCAGGCGCTGCTCGACGAGTTGGGGGTTCCGATCGGGCCGGCGCGGCTGAAGTGCGCGCTGCTCGCCTACAAGGTGCTCCAGGGCGCCGTGCACGGCGGCCTGGTGGCCTGGCCGGCCGAGGCGGAGGGGACCTGATGCGCGAGGTCGACGCCGCCGAGGCGCTGCGGCTGGCGGGCGAGGGGTATCGGATCATCGATGTCCGCGAGCCGGTCGAGTGGAACGAGGGCCACATCCCGGATGCGACCCTGCTGCCGCTGGCTGGCTTCGCCTCACGGATCGGTGAGGTGGCCCCCGATCGGGACGCTCCGCTGCTCATCCATTGTGCCGTCGGCGCTCGCTCGCGGCGGGCCGCCGCGCATCTCGACGCCCTCGGCTACACCGCGGTTGCCAACCTGCACGGGTCGCTCGCCGACTGGCGACGACTGGGTGGCGCCTGGGAGGCGGCTCCGCAGCTGCTCACGCTCGCGCAGCAGCGCCGCTACAGCCGCCAGCTGCTGATCCCCGAGATCGGACAGGCCGGCCAGCGCCGCCTGCTCGACGGGAAGGTGCTGCTCATCGGCGCCGGCGGGCTCGGCTCGCCGGTGGCGCTGTACCTGGCCGCGTCGGGGATCGGCACCATCGGCCTGGTTGACGACGACGTGGTAGACGAGAGCAACCTCCAGCGCCAGGTGCTGCATACCGCGGACCGGATCGGGATGGCCAAGACCACCAGTGGCAGGATGACGCTCAATGCGCTCAACCCCGAAACGCGCGTCGTCGAGCACCGCGAACGCCTGACCGAGGCCAACGTCGAGCGGCTCGTCGCGGCGTACGACGTGATCGTGGACGGCACCGACAACTTCGAGACGCGCTACCTGCTCAACGACGTGGCGGTGCGTCTCCGCAAGCCGGTGGTCCACGGGTCGATCTATCGCTGGGACGGGCAGGTCACCACCTTCGTCCCGTTCGAGGGACCCTGCTACCGCTGCATGTACCCCACCCAGCCGCCCGAGGAACTGGCGCCGGCCTGCGCCGTGGCCGGCGTGCTGGGGGTGCTGCCGGGGATCGCCGGCCTGATCCAGGCCAACGAGGTCTTCAAACTGCTGCTCGGCGTAGGCGAGACGCTCGCCGGCCGGCTGCTGATGTTCGACGCCCTGAGCACCGAGTTCAGCGAAGTGCGCACCTGGCGCGACCCGGCCTGCCCGGCCTGCGGCGAGGGGGCGCTGGCGTCGTGAGCAGCGTCCGCATCCCACCCGTCCTGCGCGAGACGGTCGGCGGCCAGCGCAGCCTGCCGGCGAGTGGGGCGACCGTGGCCGAGGTCCTCGACGACCTCTTCGGCCAGTACCCGGCGCTCCGCGAGCGCGTCACCACCGACGGCCAGTTGTCCGCCTTCGTCAACGTCTACGTGAACGACCGGGACGTCCGCTACCGCGAGGGGCTGGCCACGCCGGTCGGCCCCGACGACACGGTCATCCTGCTGCCGGCCATGGCGGGCGGCGCGCACTAGCCCGATGTCGACCGCCGCGCGGCCGGCCGCGTCCGGGAGCTACGCCGACATCGTGGCCACCATCGGCAACACGCCGATGGTCGAGTTGCGTCGGCTGGCGCCGTCGTCATCGGTCCGTCTCTTCGCCAAGCTGGAGAGTGCCAACCCGACCGGGTCGCTGAAGGACCGCATCGCGCTGGCCATGCTCGACGAGGCGCGCCGCAGCGGCGCGTTGCAGCCCGGCCAGACGATCCTCGAACCATCATCGGGCAACACCGGCATCAGCCTGGCCATGCTCGGCTCGCGACTCGGTCACCCGGTGCGAATCGTGCTCCCGGACAACACCACCCCGGAGCGCAGCCAGTTGCTTCGGCTGTATGGCGCCGAGATCGTGTCCTCGCCTGGCGGCGAAGGGAGCAACGGTGCCATCCGCCTCGCGCAGCGCCTCGCCGCCGAGGATTCGACCCTGTTCATGCCCTACCAGTACGCGAACCCGGCGAACCCGGGCGCCCACGAGCGCAGCACCGGGCCGGAGATCCTGGCCGCCGTCCCCGATCTCGACGTGTTCGTCGCCGGGCTGGGCACCGGCGGGACGCTGACCGGCGTGGGCCGCGCGCTCAAGGCCGCTCGGCCCGGCGTGCGGGTGATCGCTGCGGAGCCGCTCCCCGGAGAGCAGGTTCAGGGGCTGCGCTCGCTCGAGGATGGCTTCGTGCCTCCGGTGCTCGACGCGACCCTGCTCGACGATCGATACCTGGTCACCAACCGCGACGCGTTGCTCGGCCTGCGGCGCCTGGTGCGCGAGGAGGCGATCTTCGCCGGCCTGTCGGCGGGTGCCGTGATCCACGTGGCGCTCCGGGCGGCCGTCGAGATGCGGCGGGACACGATCGTCGCGCTCATCGCCGACGGGGGTTGGAAATACCTGTCCACCGGCCTCTGGACCCGCGACCTCGACGAGCTGGAGGACGAGCTGGAGGGCTCGCTGCTGTGGTAGCGGGGCCGTCGGCCGCGGCTGGGCTGACGCTGCCACGCCAGGTGGCGGAGGCGCTGCTGGCCCATGGGCGCGAGCTGCAACCGAACGAGGCGTGCGGCATCCTGGCCGGCTCGCTGGCCACCGGCCGGGCCTCGGCCTTCCATCCGGCCCGCAACGCAGACGCCTCGCCGCTGCGCTATACGGTCCACACT
>JBKJYH010000060.1:0-5580 GCA_046715765.1 Candidatus Limnocylindria bacterium | reverse complement strand
GCCCGCCGGCCCGCGTTCAGGATGCGCTCCAGGTGTTCGCCCGCCAGCGGCCGATCGGCAAACTGGCGCACCACGCGGATCGTCTTGATGGCCTCCCAGGCCTCCATCGCTCAGGGGTCCTCGACGGCGATCCGGATCCGCTTGTTGATCCGGCCCTTGCTCTCGTAGCCGGTCACTCGCACCCGGCCGATCTCTGAGGTGCGCGCCACGTGCGTACCGCCGTCGGCCTGGAGGTCGAGCCCCACGATCTCGATGGTGCGCACCTCGCTGATTCCGGCGGGCAGCAGGTTGATCTTGGTCCGGATCAGGTCGGGGATCGCGAAGGCCTCCTCCCGCGGCAGGATCTTGACCCGGATCTCGCGGTCCGCCGCGATCTCCACGTTCACCCGCCGCTCGATCTCGGCCACCAGCTCGGCGTGCATCGTCTCGAACTCGAAGTCCATCCGTCCGCTGAGCGGCTCCATGTTCCCCCCGGTGACCGATGCGCCCCAATCCCGCCAGATCACGCCGCACAGCACGTGCAGCGCGGAGTGGGTGCGCATCAGCGCGTGGCGCCGCTCCCAATCGATTTCCACGCTTACCGCCGTCCCGACCGCGGGCGGCTCGGCAGCATCCTCGAGCTGGTGCCAGATCTCGTCGCCGGCCTTGCGTGCCCCGATGACTCGCCACGCGGCTCCGGCATCGGTCCGCAGCCAGCCAGTGTCGGCCGGCTGGCCCCCGCCCCCGGGATAGAAAGCGGTGCGGTCGAGCAGCACCGATGCGCCATCTGTTGCGAGCACGCGGGCTTCGGTGACACGCGCGTACGCGTCCCGATACGCTAGGTTGTCGCTCATTGGTCCATCGTACAGACGAGGTCCCGATGTCGTTCCGCCCCCTGGTCGACGCCCTGTTCGCCGACTATTTCCGGCTCAACCCGGTGCACGCCACCACCTTGGGTATGCACGCGCATGACGGTCGCTGGCCGGACCTGTCGACCGACGGACATGCCGCCTGGCGCGACTGGGTGACCGATGCACAGGCACGCCTGGCCGCAGTGGATGCGTCGTCGCTTACCGCCGATGAGGCGATCGACCACGACATCCTGACCCGGGCGGTGGCCGCCTGGCGCTTCTCCGCAGAGGGGCTGCGCGATGAGACCTGGAGCCCGCTCTCGTACGTCTACCTGTTCGGCACCGGGCTCTTTGACCTTCTGGCCCGCGAGTTCGCCCCGCTGCCCGACCGGCTGGCGAGCGCAGCGTCGCGGCTGCGCGGCCTTCCCGCCGCCCTCGACCAGGCGCGCCAGACGCTGCTGGGCGGCGGCCCCCGGCCGATCAGCCGCTTCCACACCGAGAAGGCCGTGGAGCGGATCGGTGGCGTCGGGCAGTTGGTGGCGGACGTGGTCAACCAGGCGGACGCCCTCGGCCACGCCGAGCTCCTGGCCGAGGTGCGTTCCGCGGCCGACGCGGCGATCACCGCCCTCGAGATCTTCACCTCCTGGCTGCGCGACGAGTTGCTGCCGACCGCCACCGGCGACTTCCGGCTCGGCCCGGACCTGTACGCTGCCAAGTTCCGCCACAACCTGCAGGCCGAGGTCAGCGTCGAGGAGCTGGAGCAGCGTGCGACGACCGCCTTCGCCCAGGTGCGCGGCGAGATCATCCGGCTGGGCCGCGACCTGTGGCCGGCCTGGATGGGGGACGAGGCCATGCCTCCCGACGGCGCCGCAGCGGCCCGCGCGGTGCTGGACAAGATCTCCGACGACCATCCGCCCGCCGCCGAGTACCTCGACTTCTGCCGGGAGGAGAACGCCCGGATCGAGGCGTTCGTGCGCGAGCGAGACCTGCTGGGCCTCGCTGACGAGCCGCTCAAGATCGTGTGGACCCCCGAGTTCCTTCGCTCGTTCGGCGGAGCGATGCTGCTCTCGCCCGGTCCGCTCGACCGCGGCCTCGACTCGTTCTTTGCCGTCACCCCGGTGAACGAGGAGTGGACCCCGGAACTGCAGGAGTCGTACCTGCGCGAGGACAACTCGCGCATGCTGCGGCTGCTCACCATCCACGAGGCGGTGCCGGGCCACTACCTCCAGCTGGCCTACGCCAATCGGACCCCGTCGCTGGTGCGCGCCGCCCTCCAATCGGGCACCTTCGCCGAGGGCTGGGCGGTGTACGTCACCCAGGTCATGATGGACGTCGGCTACGGCGCGGATGACCCCGCCCTGATGCTGGTCCACTGGAAGTTCTTCCTGCGCAGCATCACCAACACGATGATGGACATCGGGATCCACGCCGGCCGGATGGACCGCGAGGAGGCGATGCGGCTGATGGTCGACGGCGGCTTCCAGGAAGAGGGCGAGGCGACCGCCAAGTGGGACCGCGCCCGACTCTCCAGCACGCAGCTATGCGAGTACTTCCACGGCTACGCGGCCATGACCGATCTCGAGGCCGAGGCCCGGCGTCGCACCGCGGCCGAGGGACGCCAGTTTGTGTACCGGCCGTTCCTGGAGTCGGTGCTGGCCCACGGCACCCCGCCGCTGCCGGTGATCCGCGCCATCCTGTTCGGGTAGGTGCGGGCTATCGGCCCCAACGGCCGCCCCAGCGGTCCCGCGCCATGTTTCTGCCCCGCACGCTCGGCTGGCCGATCGACCCTCAAACCGCACGGCATTGGTACGACCGCCGACGGTCGTTCCGCCGGTCGTGCGAAACGCCCCTGGTTTGAGACGAGCGGAATCGGGCCCATCCGGCCGGTTCGCCGGTCGCACCACGCCCTGTAGGTTTAGCCGGGTCGGCGGCCCTCAGTCCGAAACGGCAGCGGCCTCGAGTGCGACGTCCAGGATCGAGGGCTGGCCGGGGCCGGCCCAGGTCAGCAGATCGGTCGGCCCGAAGAAGCGGTCCGTGGCTACCAGCGAGATGGTGACGCCCGCATCGGGCAGGTGAATCAGCAGGGTGGTGAAGCCGCGCAGCAGGCCGGAGTGGCCGTAGCCCACCTGGCCCGCCACCTCGTAGCGCTCCGCGCCGAGGCCGTACCCGTTGTCGTTGAACGCGAGCATCGCCTGGAGCGAGGCCGAGCGCAGCATCCAGCCGCCGTACAGGGCATCGCCCCAGCGCAGCAGGTCATCGGCGCTGGCGTACATCCCGCCCGCGGTCCAGAAGGCGCTGGCCCATGACTCGCTGAAGAGCCACGGGGCGCCGGGCGTGGCCAGCAGGCCGGACTGGCTCAGGTCCAGGGGAGCCAGCACCCGACGCGCCAGTTCCTCCTGGAACGGCCGGCCGGTGATTGCCTCGACCACCATCCCCAGCAGCACGAAGTTCGTGTTCGAGTAAGCCCAATCGGCTCCGGGCGCAAACACGGCAGGACCGATGAAGGTGAGCACCTCGGCCGGGGTCCACAGCCGAGTGGTGTCCGCGTTGAGTGCGCCGCGCATCGGGGCCAACAGGTCGGCGATCCCGCTGGTGTGGCTCAGCAGTTGGCGGATGGTCACCCCGTTGACCTGCTCCTCGCCCGGCAGATAGATGCTCGCCGCGTCATCGAGGTCGAGGCGTCGCTCTTCGACCAGCTGGAGCACCACCGTGGCGGTGAAGGTCTTGGTCACGCTGGCGATGGCGAACGGGTCGTCGCCGGTGAGGCGGGTGCGGCCATCGGGCGCGGTCCCGCTTCCCCCGCTCCAGCCGTGCGTCCCATCCACCGACACGCCGATCACCAGCACGTCGAGGCCGTAGGTCGCCCGCGCCCGATCGACCGCCGCCTGCAGGGATGCCGCGGCCTCCGCGGGCAGCGGCAGCAGCTCCGGCGGTGCGGATCGCCCGCCCGAAACTCCCTGGTCGGGCGTGGCGCGCGGCGCGTTGTCGTCGGGGGTTGGCGAGGCGATGGCAAGCGGCGAACCCGGCGGCAGGATCGGGCCCACCACCATCGGTGCCATCCCCAGTCCGAGTGCCACCACGGCGACAAACGCCGCGGTGATGGCGCCGACCCGGCGCGCCCTGCCAGACATCGGGGGCAGGCTAGCATTGCGCGCAATGCGCCGGGCCTTTGCCGCCCTCCGACATCCGAATTACCGCCGCTACTGGTCGGGCATGATCGTCAGCCTGATCGGGACCTGGATGCAGTCGGTCAGCCAACCCTGGCTGGTCCTGTTGCTGGGTGGCACCCCGCTGCAACTGGGCAGCGTGCTGGCGCTGCAATTCCTGCCGTCCATGATCCTGGCGCCCTTCGGCGGGGTGCTGGCTGATCGGGTCGACAAGCGCCGGGTATTGATCTTAACCCAGGCCGCGGCGATGCTCCAGGCGTTCGTCCTGTTCGGGCTGACCGTGACCGAGGTGGTCCAGATCTGGCACGTGATGGTCCTGGCCCTGGGACTGGGAATCGTCAACGCGATCGACATGCCGCTGCGCCAGTCATTCGCCCCCGACCTCGTCCCGCGCGAGGACCTGATGAACGCGATCGCCCTCAACGCGGCGAGTTTCAACTTCGGCCGGGTGATCGGGCCGGCGGTCGCCGGCATCACCCTGGCGATCTATGGGCCGGCGTTCAACTTCGCCATCAACGCGGTCTCGTACCTGGCCGTCCTGCTGGCCCTGGCCCGGATGGACCCGGCACGCATCACCCGGCCGGTGGTGCCCGAGCAGCATCCGTCGGTCCGGACCAGCCTGATGGAGGGGATCCGATATGCGCGGCGCACACCCGGCGTGCTCTGGCCGCTGGTCCTGCTGGGCGGCGTGAGCACCTTCGGGATGAACTTCCAGACCCTGTTGCCACTCTTCGCGCGCGACACGCTCTTCCTTGGCGCGGACGGCTACGGCGCGCTCTTCGCCGCTATGGGGGTCGGCACCCTGGTCGGCTCGCTGTCCCTTGCCTTCCTGGCCGAGCGCCGGCGGGTACTGCTCATGATCATGGCCGGCGGCGTGGGATTCGTGGCGTTCGAGGTGCTGCTGGGGCTGTCGCGGACGACGCTGGCGGCCTTTCCGCTGATCATGGCCCTGGGCCTGTGCTCGATGCTGATGGTGAACTCGATCAACGTCATGATCCAGCACCGCGTCCCCAACGAACTCCGTGGTCGGGTCATGGCGCTGTACGTGACCGTATTCGCCGGGTCCACGCCCATCGGTGGCCTGCTGGCCGGCGCCATCGCCCAGGCCTGGGGCGCGCCCACTGCCCTGGTGGTCGGGGCCGGGCTGGCCAGCCTGGTGCTGGGCCTGGTGGCCTGGCAACTGGTGGTCCTGGGCAAGGCGCGCACCGATATCGGTCCCTCGCCAGTCCGGGCCGCGGCCCGAGGCGCCGACGCCGCGTGATCCGAGCCTCGTCGCCGCGCCTGACCCTGGCGCTGCTCTCCACCTCCCACGCGGTGATCCACGCCCAGTCGGCGCTGATGCCGCTGATCTACCCGATCATCATTGCCCAGTACGCGCTCGCCCCCTCCGATATCGGGCTCTTCATTGCGGTCACCACCGCGGTCGGTGGCTCGATGCAGCTGCTCTACGGCTTCCTGACCCGCCACGTGGCGCGCCCGGTGCTGCTCGGGGTGGGGCAGTTGATCTTCGGCGCCGGGCTGGTGAGCGCGGGAGGGGCCGCCTCGCCCGGGCAGTTGCTGGCCTCGGTCAGCGCCTCCCGGGT
>JBKJYH010000059.1:0-26216 GCA_046715765.1 Candidatus Limnocylindria bacterium | reverse complement strand
TCGGGCGGCACCATGTCCAGCAGCGGCTTGAGCGCCTGGCAGACGCGGTCCATGTCGTGGCCGTACTGCTCGTAGGCATCGGCGTCATGGGGGGAGATGCGCGCGATCTCGCGCAGGTTGGCGTCGTGGTGCTTGGTGAACCACAGGTACTCGCCCTCAAGGGTCGGGGCGAATCGCGACGACATCAGGAGCGGCATGAAACCGTGCTTGGGGAGCTCCAGCTCGTGGATGATCTGCGGGCGCAGCAGGGAGAGGGCGTACGAGAAGGTGGTGAACCAGAAGCCGGGTCGCAGCTCCTCGGTGATGGCCGCCCCGCCGACCATCTCGCGCTGCTCCAGGATAAGCGTCTTCAGCCCGCCTCGGGCCAGGTACGCGCCGTTCACCAGCCCGTTGTGGCCGCCCCCGATCACGATCGCGTCGTAGGCCTGCTCGGTCATGCCATCTTCCGTTCGGGATTGAAGAAGGGAAGCCGCACCACCTGGGCCGCCACCTTGCGGTACTGGTGGTCCACCGTGAACTCGAGCTGCACCCGCTGCCCCACGTTCGCCAGGTCGGGTCGGACCCGCCCCAGCGCGATGTGGCGCTGGAGCATCGGTGAATACATGAAGCTGGTGGCGTAGCCCACCCGCTGCCCGGCCTCGTCGTAGACCATCCAATCCTCGTGCACCGGCGCGTGGACCTTGGGGGGAATCAGGCCTGCCGCGCCGTAGACCCGATCGTAGTCCTCCCAGTCGACCACCAGGCCGCTCATCCGCCAGCGCGAGGTGCGCTCGGCGATCTCGCGCTCGAGCGCCCTGCGACCGATGAAGGCCCGATGGTCATCGGCCAGCCCCTTGAACATCCAGGACCAGCCGAGTTCAATCGGGGTGGACCGATGCGCGTCGTTGAACGCGTAGCGACTCGAGTCGAAGTCAACCGCCAGCAGCAGCAGGCCGGCCTCGATCCGGAGCATGTACAGCGCCGCCAGCCCGAACGGCAGGAGGCTGTGCCCCTCCGCCGCTTCCATCAGCCCGTCCCAGGCGGTGAGCGCATCGGCCGCGTTCACCCACACCTCGTAGCCGAGATCGCCGGTGTAGCCGGTGCGCGACACGGTCACCGCCACGCCGCCGATCTGCCCGGTGGTGAGGCCGAAGAAGGGCGTCTGGGCCACGCTCGGCACATGCCTGGCGAGCAGTTGGCGAGAGCGCGGCCCCTGGACCGCGATGGCGCCGATCTGGCCGCTGACATCCTCGATCTTGACCGCCAGGCGGCCAATCCGGTCGGAGAAGTAGGCGAAATTCGGCTCGGCGCAGGTGAGCAGGTACTCGCCCGAGGCCCGATGCTGGATCACGCCGTCCTCGAGCACGAAGCCGCGATCGTCGAGCCAGGTCGTGTACTGGGCATGTCCGGGCGGACAGGCGCGCACGTCGCGGGCCAGGATCCCGGCCAGGAAGCGCTGCGCGTCGCGTCCGATGATCGTGTACTTGTAGAGCGGCGAGGTGTCGAAGATGCCGGCCGCGTTGCGGACCGCGAAGTACTCGAACTTGTCCGAGACCTGGTAGCGGTTGACCGCCAGGTGCCCCGCCCAATGGCTCCACAGCCCGGTCTGGTTGAGTGCGCTGGTGCGCGGGTGAAATGGGGTGGTTCGGATCATCGGTCCGCGAACCCTAGCACCGCCGCCAAGGCGGGCATGTATCCTCCGGATCCTGCCCGAGTAGAGCACCCGGCAGCCGTGCCAGGGTGCATGCTCCGGCGGTGACGAGTTCCCCGGGGAGCCGAGTCGTTCGAACGACCGTCTACCTGGTAGCCACCGTGGTGATCGCGGTCGTGTGGACCTCGCTCTCCTCGACGCCTGGCGGCTCTCCGGGATCCTCGGCATCCGCCAGCCACCAGCAGTCCGATCAGCGGACCTCAGAACCCCGCAGCCCATCCCCGACGAGCCCCCAGCCGTCGCCGCTCTTCTCGGGTGCCCCCACCCACCGGGCAACCGCGACGCCGACCCCGATCGGGACGCCGGGCGAATTCACCCTGCTCGAGTTGCTGAGCTTGCTTCCCACCCGGCCGGAGAACCGTGCCGGGTACGATCGCTCGCTTTTCGTCCACTGGGTGGATGCCGATGGGGACGGGTGCGACACGCGTCGCGAGGTGCTGGTGGCTGAGTCGCGAACCACGGTGAGCATCAGTCCGAATTGCTCCCTTTCGGAGGGCTCGTGGGTGAGCGTGTATGACGATCTCGCCTTCAACGATCCGGGCGGGCTCGACATCGATCACATGGTTCCACTGGCCGAAGCCTGGGACTCGGGGGCGCGGGATTGGAATCCGGCCACACGCCAGGCATTTGCCAACGACATTGGGGTCAGTTGGTCGCTGATCGCCGTCTCGGCCTCGTCGAATCGGGCAAAGTCGGACCAGGACCCCGCCGACTGGCTGCCGACGGATGCCGCCGCGCTGTGCTCCTACCTGGGCGACTGGCTGGCGGTGAAGGTGCGCTGGTCGCTCTCGGTGGATCAGCGGGAACGGACTGCGCTGGAAGGGCTCATCGGCTCGTGTTCGGGCACCCGCCGACCAGCCGTCCTCGCTGCGGTGTCCTCCGCCACTCCTCTCCCCGCGGGGAGCAACTCAGCCGCCTGCGATCCGGCGTACCCGACGGTGTGCATCCCACCGCCGCCGCCCGACCTGGACTGCGGCGAGATGAGTTACCGCCGTTTCAGCGTGTTGGCGCCCGATCCGCACGGATTCGACGGCGACAACGACGGCATCGGCTGCGAGGGCGGCTGACCAGAGCGGATTGACCTGTGGACCCCGCGGTCCGTGGGAGATACCCTGTATGTCACGGCCGCGCCGGGATCTGCTTCCGGCGCGGACCTGTGTTCCGGGCATGGCTAGCGTGCCGGGACCGTGGTATCGAGTGCCCAACGATCCAATGGAGATAGCCGAACATGTCCGTCCTCCCTGCCCGCGAGCCGCGCCGCGCCATTGGCGCGCTGCTGACCACAGCCATCGTGGTCCTCACCCTGTCCACGGCCTACATCCACTCCACCCTCGGTGGCATGCTCTTCACCCTGAACGCGGTCGGCTATGCCGTCGCGGCTGTCGCGATCGTGGTCGGCGCGGTCGCCACCCTGCCGATCGTGGTTCGCTTCAGCTGGCTGCCGCGCATCGGCCTGTTCGGCTACACCGTGGTCACGATCGTGGGCTGGGCTGTCTCGGGCGACTACTACCAGCTCGCCTACATCACCAAGGCAATCGAGGTGGGGTTGCTTGCCCTGCTGCTCGTCGACTCGTTCCGAGTGTACGGCGGCCCGGCCGGCCTGGTGACGGCCGCACTCGCCTCGATCCGGGAGACGATCGGCTCGATCCGCCGCTAGCGCCCGCCGCTACGGCCCGAAGAAGAGCTGCAGCCACTGCTCCAGGAGCGGTGGCGGGGCAGCGTCGGCGTCGACGGCTACCTCGGGCAGCGGGGCTGCGGCGCCGGGCGGGATGATCAACACGTGCTCCCCGGGCGCGCCCATGTTCAGGAGCCGCCGCACCTCGGCCGAGATGAAGGCATCGCTGCTGAGGTAGTCGAGCTCACGCTGGAGCGCGGCGTTGTAGGCCTCCATCTCCACGATCTGGGCCTCCAGCGCAGCGCGCTCCTGTCCGATCGACCAGTTGACGTAGACCTCGCGCCCGATCTGGACCGCCAGGAACCCGCCGACCAGCACCAACGCCGCGATCCAGGCCAAGCCGCCGCGTGATCCGGGCAGCCGCAGGCGGATCGGCGGATCGGGCCGAGCGGGGCGTGGGGCGGCGATCTCGATGCCGGTCATTCGGGTGAGTCTAGTCCCCCACTTTTCCACCGTGCAAGGCGATGCCGCCGGGTTATCCACATTCGGCCGGTCCACTCCCGACGAGAGCCCGCGACTGATCGCGACAGCCGAGCTGTCGCCGGCGCGGCCTACCACTCCGCTGAGCGTGCTATCGTCCCGGCACGAACCGAACGCCTGTTCGGTATGACGCGCAGCGGAGGGCACCCGTGCTACTGGACCGGCCGGCCTCGGCCGAAGAGGCGATCGCCGCCCTGCTGGCGGATCCCTGGCTGGATCCGTTACTGGCAGCCCATCGCATCCTCGAGCCGGTCCCGCCGCGTTACGCCCCGTGGCCCGCCCGGATCGATCCGCGGCTGGTCGCGGCACTTCGCGGTCGTGGCGTCGAAGCGCTGTACACGCACCAGGCCGCGGCCTTCGAAGCCGTCGGCGCCGGCCGCAACGCGTGCGTGGTCACCCCCACCGCCTCGGGCAAGACCCTCTGCTACAACCTGCCGGTCCTCAACGCGGTGGCTGCGGACCCCACCGCCCGGGCGCTCTACCTGTTCCCCACCAAGGCGCTGGCCGCCGACCAGCTGACCGAGCTGCGCGCCCTGGCCGAGGCCGCCGAACTCGACCTCAAGACCAGCACCTACGACGGGGACACGCCGGCCACCGTGCGCAGCGTGGTGCGGGCCGCCGGGCAGGTGGTCATCACCAACCCGGACATGCTGCACGCGGCCATCCTTCCGCACCACACCAAGTGGTTCAAGCTGTTCGAGAACCTCCAGTTCGTGGTCATCGACGAGCTGCACACCTACCGCGGCCTGTTCGGCAGCCACCTGGCCAACGTGATCCGGCGCCTGCGCCGGATCTGCGCCCACTACGGCTCCAACCCGATCTTCATCTGCGCCTCGGCCACCATCGCCAATCCCGGCGAGCTGGCCGAGCGGCTGATCGAGGCGCCGGTCGAGCTGATCGCCGAGAGCGGCGCGCCCCGCGGCAGGCGCCACGTCCTGATCGTCAACCCACCCGTCGTCAACCCGCAGCTCGGGATCCGGGCCAGCTCGCTGCTGACCGCCCGGCGCCTCGCTGAGCGGCTGATCCGCGACGGGGTGCAGACCATCCTGTTCGCCCGCAGCCGGACCAGCGTCGAGGTCCTGACCACCTACCTGCGCGAGGCGCTCCCCTCCCCGCCCGGCCACCAATCGCCCATCCGCGGTTACCGCGGCGGCTATCTGCCCAACGAGCGGCGCGAGATCGAGCGCGGCCTGCGCGACGGACGCGTTCGCGGGGTGGTCGCCACCAACGCGCTGGAGCTGGGGATCGACATCGGTGGATTGGACGCCGCCATCAGCGTCGGCTATCCGGGGACCATCGCCTCGACCTGGCAGCAGATGGGGCGCGCCGGTCGCCGTTCGGGCACCAGCCTGAGCGTGCTGGTCGCCTCATCGGCCCCGGTGGACCAGTTCCTGGCCAGCCACCCCGACTACTTCTTCGATCGCTCGCCCGAGCACGGGCTGATCAACCCGGATAACCTGCACCTGCTGCTCGACCACCTCAAGGCATCCGCCTTCGAGCTGCCGGTGCCGGCATCCGAGCGCTTCGGGGTCGAAGAGACCGCCACCCTGCTCGAGGTGCTGGAGGAGGACGGCTTCCTGCGGCGCGCCGACGACGATCGGTACTACTGGAGCCACGAGAACTTCCCGGCCAGCTCGTTCAGCCTGCGCAGCGCGGCCCAGGAAAACGTGGTCATCATCGACACCACCGGCGACCGCCACCGGGTGATCGGTGAAGTAGACCTGTTCGCGGCTCCGATGCTGGTCCACGAGCAGGCGATCTACATCCACGCCGGCTCGCAGTTCCACGTCGACCGCCTCGACTGGGCTGAGCGCAAGGCCTACGTGCGCGCGGTGGACGTCGACTACTACACCGATGCGGACCTCGGCGTCACCCTCAAGGTGCTCGACGTCGCCGACGAAACCGATGGCAGCGCCGGCCCGCTGCGCCAGCGCGGCGAGGTGATGGTCGCCTGGCACGCCACCCTGTTCAAGAAGATCAAGTTCCACACCCACGAGAACGTCGGTTGGGGACCGATCCACCTCCCCGAACAGCAGATGCACACCGCCGCCTGCTGGCTGGTGGTGCCCGATGCCGCCGCCGCCCGCTTCGATCGCGAGACGCTCGACGGCGCGCTGATCGGGATCGCGCGGCTGGCGCGTAGCACCGCTCCCCTGTTGCTGATGTGTGACTCGCGCGACCTGGGGGTGGTGGCCCAGGCCCAGGCCCCGTTCACCGGCAAGCCGACCGTCTACCTTCACGACGCGGTACCCGGCGGCGTCGGCCTGACCGAGCGCCTCTACTCCCTGGCCGATGAGCTGGTGCGCGCCTGCGGCGAACTGGTGCGCGACTGTGCCTGCGCGGACGGCTGCCCGTCGTGCGTCGGCCCGGTGGCCGAGGTCGGGGTCCGGGGCAAGGTGGCGGCCGGGGAGCTGCTGGCCGCGCTGGCCGGCCTGCCGCCCGGATGACGACGCGCAGCCTGGCCGAGCGGCTGGCCGAGGTTCGCGGCGCTCGCCCCATCCGACCCGTTGCGGCCACGACCACCGACCGAGCCGAGTCGCTGGCTCGCTGGTTCGGCGCGCGGCTGGCGGTCGGGTCGGGTGGAGCGACGGTGCTGCTCGAGCGACGCGTGCCGCTCCCGCCGGTCGTAGTCGAAACGCTGCGCGGCTTGGCCGGGGCGACCTACTTCGACACCGAGACGACCGGCCTGTCGACCGGCGCCGGGACGGTCATCTTCCTGGCCGGGATCGGCACCCTCGACGCCGGCGCGCTGCTGGTACGACAGCATCTCCTGCCCGACTATCCGCAGGAGGCCGCGCTGTTGCGTTGCGTGGCGGCGGAGCTGGACGCCCGGCCCCGGGTCGTCACCTACAACGGGCGCGGCTTCGACCTGCCGCTGCTCACCACACGGCTTACGGTCCACCGCCTCTTCCGCGAACTCGCAGCGCTTCCGCAGCACCACGATGACCTGTTGCCGGTGGCGCGTCGCCTCTTTCGCCGCCCGCTCGGGGGTGCCCGCCTGGCCGACGTGGAGTCGGGCGTGCTGGGCGTCCGCCGCGTCGGCGACTGCCCCGGCAGCGAGGTGCCGGCCCGCTACTTCGGCTACCTGCGCAGCGGCTCGCCCCAGGGCCTGGTGGACGTGCTCGATCACAACCTGCAGGACATCGTGTCGCTGGCGCTGCTCGAGGCAGAGGTGGTGCGGCTCCGCGCCGGCGGATGGCGCGATGCCTCCGTGCTTGATCGACGAGGCATGGCCCTCGAGCTGGTGCGCCACGGCGCCCCCGAGGAGGCCGTGGAGTTGGTCGAAGCCACCGTCAACATCGCCGCGCCCGATGAGGCAGCCGGACTGAAGCGCGTTGCGAGCCGATTCCTGGTGGCGGCCGGTGAGCTGGACCGCGCCGAGGCACTCTGGAACGCAGGCACCCGTCGCGCCTCGCTCGACGCGGCGGCGGCTTGGCTGGAGATCGCGCGCATCCGGGAGCGGCATCGTGGCGACCTGGCCGGCGCGCTCGACGCGGCCGCCGCAGCATCCCGGGTCCTGGACCTGGCCTTTGCCCTGGGTCGGGGAGGCGGCATGCGCGCGGTCGGGGAGGTCCGGCTGCGGGTGGACGCCAGGCTCCGTCGTCTGCGTCGCTGGGTCGCCGCCGCGGAACGGCGTCGGTTGCGAGCACCGCGAACGAGTGCCGCCTAACCCTCCCCCGCCTCGAGGATCGCCGCCACTCCCTCGGCTGCCGACTGCGCGGCTGCGCTGACCGATGCTCCCGCGCCCATCTCGGCGGCCAGCAGGGCGGCGAACGCGTCGCCGGCGCCCACCGAGGACCGCACGGCCACCACCCGTGGGGCTGGCTCGCGACGGGCCCGCTCGCCAGGGAGCTCGACCAGGTAGCCCTGCGGGCCAAGGGTCACGATCAGCGCCGGGCCTCGTCCGCAGGCCGCGCGCAGGGCGCGCAACTGGTCGAGTGGATCCTGACCGTCGGCCAGCAGGTCCTCCCGTGAAGCGAGCACCACATTCACCTGGCCCAGCCAGGAGAGCAGTTCGGGCGCAATGTCACGCACCGGTGAAGACCGCACCACGCGGTCTGAGCCCACGGTCCGCAGCCAGCCCTGGAGCAGCGCCAGCCGGACCCGGCCCGGCAGGTCCGCCAGGTCCGCCACCACGGCTGCATCGATCTCACCCGCAAGCGGTGCCACCAGGCTCGCGGCCGGCGCCCATGCCGCGCCCCAGGCGGGGTCCGGGCGCATCGCCGGGATCGATTGCTCGAGGGTGAGGCGACGGGGCTCGCTTCGCTCATCGATCCCGAAGCGAAGGGTGGCATGCGCCGAGATGACCCGGCTGGGCCCGGCCAGGGCGAGCTCCACCAGGGCGGGCGCGATCTCGGGTTCAGGCCCGGCCACGCAGACCGTCGCCACCCGCCAGCCGGCCGCTCGGGCGGCTCGCGCCCCGTGCAGCACCGCGCCGCCCGGCCGCAGCCGGCCGTCGGCGAATCGGTCCAAAGCCAGCCCGCCGACGATCAGGAGATCGACCGGTATCATCGGGCCATCATGCGTCTCTTCTTCTACGAATTGCACGACGGAGCCGGCGACCTGCTGGCCAACTCATTGCTGGTCAGCGAGCAGGAATGGTCGCCGGAGGAGTTCCGCGACGCGGTGCTGGCCGCCCGGCTTCGGGTGGTCGAGACCTTCGAGGAGGACACCCTGTCCGAGGCGATCGCCCGCGAACTGGAACGCGGCGGAGAGTTCACCTACATCGGCGACGAGAAGCTGCGCGGCTCGATGAGCGTGGGGACCGACGACGCCGACACCTACCCGGTCGATCTCTCCGACGAGTTCCGCAGCGTGGTGGTGGAGCTGGATCCGTCCTAGCGGGCCACGTTGAAGAGGACTTCGATCACGTCCCCGTCCCGGACCGTATAGGCGCGCCCCTCCGAGCGCAGCAGGCCGCGCTTGCGCGCCTCGACCATGCTGCCGGAGGCCAGCAGATCGTCGAAGGTGACGACCTCGGCCCGGATGAAGCCTCGGGCCAGGTCGGAGTGGATCGCGCCCGCCGCATCAACCGCGGTCTGTCCGGAACTCAGGGTCCAGGCGCGGCATTCGTCCTCGCCCGCGGTGAAGAAACTGAACAGGCCCAACAGCCGATAGGTCAGGCCGATCACCCGTCCGCGGCTGGCCTCGGCGATCCCCATCTCGGCCAGGAAGAGCGCGGCGTCGTCGGCGCCGAGCTGAGCGATCTCCGCCTCGATCCGGGCCGACATGGCGGCGACGTCGCTGTGCGAGTGGACGTACCGCGCCCGTCCCGCAGCTTCGGCCTCGGCGGCGGTCGCCAGTTGCGCCTCGCCCAAGTTGAGGACCACCAGCACCGGCTTCTGGGAGAGGAAGCGGTAGCCGCGCAGTCGATGCTCCTCGTCATCGGTCAGCGGCAGGTTGCGCAGCGGGTGACCCTCGGCCAGGTGCGGCTCCAGGCGAGCCAGGAGGACCTCCTCCAGGGCGTTGGCCTCACGCTCCGAGGGGGTGCCGTGGCGGCCGCTGGTCCGCAGCTTCTCGAGCCGCTTCTGGATCACGATCAGGTCGGCAATCGCCAGTTCCAGGTCCAATTCGTCCACGTCGCGCCACGGGTCGGCGGGTCGATCCGCGCCCCCGCCGTCGAAGGCACGGGCAACGTGCAGCAGGGCGTCCGCGTTGCGAAGCAGGGCCAGTACGTCGGGCGCAATGGTCCCCTCGCGAGTCGCCCCCGCCGGAATGGCCACGTCCACGTAGGTCACGTCGGCCGGGGTCGTCTTGCGCGGCTTGAAGAGCGCCGAGAGCGCGTCGAGGCGCGCATCGGGCACCTTGACCACCGCCAGGTTGGGCGCGGCCCGCCCGCCGGAGAAGGCGCCGGTCTCCGCGGTGCCAGAGGTCAGCGCGTTGAAGACGGTGGTCTTGCCGGACCCGGGCAGACCGACGATGGTGACCTGCATCGACCTAGTAGCCAGCCTCCAGGTCGACCACGTTCTCGAGCGGCTCGCCCGCGGCGAACCGGCGCAGATTGGCCAGGAAGAGTTCCACGGATCGGTCCGTGACCCGGTCGCTCGACCACGAGGTGTGGGGCGTGATGATCAGGTTCGGGGTGTCGTACAGCGGCGAATCCTGTGGGAGGGGCTCCTCATTGAACACGTCGAGCACCGCGCCGGCGATCCAGCCGGCCTGCAGTGCGCGGCGGAGCGCCGTCTCGTCAACCAGCCGCCCCCGTGCGATGTTGATCAGCCAGGCATGCTCGGGCATCGCCTGCAACTGCTGCGCACCGATCAGGCCCGCGGTCTCCTCGGTCAGCGGCGCCGCCACGACCACGATCTCGCTCACCCGCAGCAGTTGGTCGAGCTGGTCGGAGGGGAGCAGTTCCACGCCATCCTCGCCTGCTCCGCGCTCGGCGTGACGCCGGGTGGCGAGCACGCGCGGACCGAAGGGAGCGAGCAGCCGCGCCACGTCGTGCCCGATGCTGCCGTAGCCGACGATCCCGATCGTCATCCCGCCCAGTTCCCGGCCGCGGAGCGGCTGCCAGGTGCGCTCACCCTGCAGTTCGAGGAGTTGGGGCAGCCGCCGCGCAATGGCCAGGCACATCATCACCACGTACTCGGCGATCGGGCGGCTGAAGACGCCGCGGGCGTTGGTCACCTGCAGGCCGCGCGCCCGTACCGCGGGCGTGGCAACCCGGTCCACCCCGGCCGCGAACGAGTGGATCCACTCCAACCGCGGAGCCCGGCCGACGAGGTGGTCGAGGACTGATGCCGGCACTCCCCCGCGCAGCAGGACCCGGGCGTGCTCCACCGCGGCACCCGATTCCCCGTGCACGGTGCCGTCGCGCGAAACCTGGACCACCCGCACGCCGGGGACCGATTCGATGCTCGCGATCTGCTCGGTGGTCAGCGGCGAGCCGAAGATCGGCGTGGCAAGCACGACCAGTTCGGGGTCGCTCACCGCGCTCCCTCAGCGGTGCGTTGGATGCGGGAGATCCAGCGCGCCGGGTCGCGAATCTCCTCCAGGTCGGGCAGGGCCTCCGGTCCGCTCCATACCCGGCGCAGGAAGCCAGTCCCGCGCTCCGCCAGCACTGCCTGCACGAACCGCTCCCCGGCCGCGTACTGCTCCATCTTGAGGTCCAGCCCGGTCACCCGCAGGATGGTCCGTTCCAGTGCGCCGCGGGCCTGGTTGCGGCGCTCGAACTGATCGTGCAGCCGGTCGAAGCCGGGCAGGATCTGGGCGCCGATGGCATGCATCACGTGGTTGGCGTAGCCCTCCAGTAGGGACATCAGGGCCTGGGTGCGCCGGAACGGCGCGAGCTGCGCCGGCGTCATCAGCCGCTCGAGCCAGTGTCCGCCTCGCTGCGCCACCGCAGCGCGGAGGCGCGCCTGGAGGCTGCCCGCGTCCGCAGTGAAGGCGTCCAGCGCTTCGGCGACCAGGCCGGCGAAATGTCCACGGACCCACGGATGGGCCTCGAACTCGAAGGCATGGGTCGCTTCGTGGAGCGCGACGAAGGTCCGCAGCTCGGCGAGGTCGAGGTGCATCCCCTGCGCGGTCGCCACCACGTTCGGCTCGACGAAGGCGAGCCGGCCGCGGGCGCTGGGGGCGGCGGCCAGCAGCGCGATGTCGTACTGCCCCAGGACCTTGCGCCCCAGGAAGGCGAGCAGGAAGCCGAGCTGCTGATTGCCGAGCGAGCGGTTCAGGATTCGGGCCAGGGCGCGCCCGGGCGTATCCGCCGCGCTCGATTCGGCCATCACCCGGTGTTCGACCCGGTCGAAGAGCGCCTCGAAGGTCGCGAGGTTGAGCGAGATCCACTGTCGGCGGTCGAGGACGACCGGCGTCTCGAGGGCGGCCGGCAGGGGCGACCCGAACTCCGCGGCGATCAGCGGCTCGATGCGGCGCAGGGCCTGCGCATAGAAGGCCTCGGCCTCGGCGCGAGTTCGAGCATCGAGCGGCGCTCCGGCCGGCCCGAGCCGGCGGCGCGCAATCTCGCGGACCGCCTCCCAGTCGAGCAGCCGCGTTCCGGCGCGTCGCACGATCGCGCGCTGGGCAATCCCCATTCCGACTGCCAGGAGACTGCCGACGAGGATCCCGATGCCGATCCGGCCGGCGCTGCGTGCCATGGCCGCGAGTCTAGTCGGGGCCGAGGATGGCCGCCTCGACGACCGGCAGGCGTTCCCCGAAGATGCGCGCTGCGACGGCGCTGAATGCCGCCACGTCGCCGGTGGTCGCAACCCGGTGATTGGCGGCGAGGCCGACCGGCGCGCGTGCCATCAGGGCGTCGAGCAGGTCCTCCGCGGCGACCGCAGTGGTGAACGCCGAATCCACGACTGCCACACCGGGCCCTGCCACGCTGGAGATCACCCCGCGCAGCAGTGGATAGTGGGTGCACCCCAGCAGCAGGGTGTCGATCAACGGGTCGCCGGCCAGCAGCGGGCGCAGGTAGCCAGCCACTTCGCGCTCGGCGGCGAGACCTTCCAGCTCCCCGGCTTCGACCAGTGGGACGAGGCTGGGACAGGCCTGCTGAGACACGCGGACACGCGGATCGGCCTCGCCGATGGCCTTCGGGTACGCGCCCGACAAGACGGTTCCCGCGGTCGCGATCACCCCCACGTGTGAACTGCGGGTCGCTGCCGCGGCCGCAACCGCGCCGGGTCTGACTACGCCCAGCACCGGGACGTTGGAGCGTTCCCGGACCTGGGGCAGGGCCTGCGAACTTGCGGTATTGCAGGCCAGCACCAGCAGCTTGATCTCCTGGGCGAGCAGCCAGTCCACGCATTCGAGAGTGAAGGCGCGCACCTCGTCGGCACTCCGCGGCCCGTACGGTGCCCGCGCGTTGTCACCCAGGTACAGCGTGGATTCACCGGGCAGCCGCCGTCGCAGGTCGGCGAGGACAGTCAGGCCGCCGACCCCCGAATCGAACACGCCGATCGGCCGCGGATCAGCGCGATCGACCAGCGTCACGATCAGCGTCGGGCGAGCGCGGGGCGACGCGCGGCCATCCGAGTCGCGAGCGCCTCGGCCATGCGGCGAACGCCGATCGAGACTTCAGCCTCCGGACTGCCCGTCACGAACGGGATCCCTTCGTTGTTGGCAGCCACCACCAGCCGGCCGTCGGACACGATCTCGTGCTCGATCCGGCTGCCGATGGCTGCCTCCAGCTCGCCGCGGGTCAAGCCCCCGGATGAATCGGCGCGGTTGAGGACGGTCATCAACTTCTCGGGGGGATAGCCGATCGCCGCGAACGCCTCGCGCGCCATCGCCGTGCTGCGGATGGCCATCGAGTCGTAGGTCAGGACCTGCAGGATCAGGTCCGCGGCATCCAGGAACGCGAGCACGTCTTCGGTCAGGCCGGCGCGAGTGTCGATGATCACGAAGTCGTACACCTGGCGCAGGATGCTGATCGCCTTCTCGAGGTCCTTGACCGTGATCATCTCCGCGGTCTCGATCCGCGGCGGGGCGAGGAGCACGTCCACGCCGGCAGGATCGCGCCACATCACCTCGGCCAGGTCGGACTCCCGGATCCGATCGATCGGCAGGTTTGCGATCGACGAGGCGCTTTCCGGGACCCGCAGCAGGCCGCGCAGATCGCTGAACTGGAGCGCGCCGTCCACCAGGCAGACCCTGTTCCCCTGCCCCAACGAGACGGCGAGGTTGTAGGCCAGGGTGGTGCGCCCCACCCCGCCCTTGGGCGAGAAGAGGGTGATCACCATGGATGTGGAATGCGAGGTCTCGCCGGCGCGGGAATCGTGTACCCGTCGCACTAGGCTGGTCAGGTCAAATCCGGAGAACGGCATGCGCAGCACCGCGTCGATCCCGCGTGCCGGATCCTCCGAGATCGGGTGCTGCGGGACGGTCAGGGCGATCACCGAGACGCTCGGATCGGCGTTGCGGATCTGCGCTGCCACCTGGAGCCCACCGGTCCGGCCCTGCAGCAGGGCGTCCACGATCACGACGTCGGGACGGAACGCGGCAACCCCCGCCAATGCCTGGTCCCCCGAAGATACGACGTCGAGCATCTGGATCTGGCTCTGCGCCTGCAGGAGGGCGCGCATGTGCGACGCCACCTGGGGCACGTCCTCGATCACCAGCAGCCTGATCTGCTCAGCCACGCATTGTCATTCCTGTCGCCCCACCATGTAGATGCTCCGCTCGCTATCGGCCCCGAGCGGTTCGAGGTCGTGCGATCCGTAGGTTCGTTGGATCATCAGTCCGGCTCGGGTCACGAGCCCAGCCAACGTTGCAGGTGATGGGTACCACAGTCGATGGCTGGCCGGAAACCGAGCAATCGTACCATCGGCCTCGGTCACCTCCGCCACGGTCGAGAACGCGACCCAGGTCCCGTCGGGCTCCGCGTGGCGGGCGAGTTGCGAGCGGCGTACCACTCGCCGATCCCCCCAGCGGCGGCGCCAGTCCACCGACCAACCGAGGTCCTGGCTTGGGAGCAGGGCCGGGCCAAGGTCGTCAAGGACTAGGGACCCGACCGCCGTCAATCGCGACCTCGCGCCGCGGAGCAGGCGCAGCACACCGGCCGGACCATCGAGGTGGGGCAGCACGCCGGCCGCCACCATCAATCCGAACGCATCCAGCCGCATTGAGCCGATGCTCCGGACATCGCCGCTGCGCATGATCAGCCGTCCCTGCCGAGCGGCCGCTGCCAGCACAGGTTGGGCGCGGATCCGATCCCGGGCACGGGCAAGCAGATGGGGCGAACCGTCGATCCCGACCAGGCGAGCCGGCGTCGGCGGCAGCAGGCTCAACGCAAGCCGCCCCGAGCCACACCCGAGATCCAGGACGTCGTCCACTGCACCCTGTGCCAACCCCTGGTAGAACGCGTGGTCCTCGGTCACGGCATCGTGTTCCAGGTCGTAGACGGCGGCCAGCACGGCAGGATCGCTGACCTGGCCGGCAAAGATGTCGTGCGCGCTCACGGGAAGGTCAGGGTTGATCGAAGCGACGGATAGAGAGCCATTCGATCGCGCCAACGAGCGCCGCGAAGAACGCAGAAATTGGCAGGGAGAGTGCGTCGCCGATGCGCAGCGCAGCAAGGATCGCCAGCAGGACGGCGGCCAGGCATCCGCGTCGCGCGGCGCGGACCCACGCCCCGCGGAACACGATCCGGCGCCGCAGCGCAAACTCGGCCAGGAACGCGAGCGGGGTCACCAGCGCTGCGACCGCGGCGGATGCGAGGCCAACCACGACTGCCTGGTTGGTGCGGGCCAGCGGGCAGGGTTGCCCGGGCAGAGGCGTCGGACAGGCGCGTATGGCGACCGCGAGGAGCACGATGACGGCCAGGATGGCGAGGAGCACCAGCCCGATCACGAGCAGCCTGGCCCGCGGCGTCAGCGCATCGCCTCCGGACAGATCTCGCGGAAGGGGCAGCCCGAGCAGCGGGCGACGGACGGCGTCGCCTCGAACTTCCCCGCGCGGATCCCGTCCGCGACCGCCACAACCTTCTCGCGCGCACGATCCAGGCGGGCCGACGTGGCAGGCCCACGACCGACCAGCCCCGAATCGAGGAAATGGAGGGCGAGCTCATCGGGCGCCTTGCCGGACTGTGCCTCCCAGGCGAGGGCGTAGATTCCCAACTGAAGCGACTCCCGGGCGCGCCGGTTGGCGGTCGCCGGATCACGCACGTCGCTCGACTTGTAGTCGGTGATCACCACCCGGCCGTCGGCCTCGACGTCGACCCGATCCCAGCGTCCGCGGACCCGGTCGCGGCCGATCATCACCGTGAAGTCCTGCTCGATTGCGCTTGGACACGCCGGGTCCCGCTGCTGCTCATCCCAGAAGCGGGCCAACGCGTCCCGGGCGCCCGCCCGCCGCGCCTCTTCGTGGGCACGGGTCAGGAACCCGGCCGACTCCCAGGCCGCGTCGAGTTCGTGCCACAGTTCGTCGAGGCTCATCGGCCGCTCGGCCACCTGGCGCCGGTGGAAGGCCTGCACTGCCGCGTGCAGCGCCCGCCCGACGACGAGATGATGGGAGACGGGGGTCGGGATCCGGACCAGGTGCGCGTAGCGATAGCGGGTGGGGCACTCCAGGTAGTCGTTGACCTGACCGTAGCTGAGCGACAAGGGTCGCTCGTGCGCCGCAGTCGTGGGAAGCGCCGGCGCGGCGGCGGGCGCCTGGTCGTGGCGCACCAGCCGCTCAGCGACGCTGGGCCGTAGCCACGCCACGGGGGCGGCCGGCGCAAGGTCGAGCGCCTCGGCCACGAACTGGCTCATCCGTCGCGCCTGGCGGCCACCGTAGTCCCGCGCCCAGGTGAGCACCAGCTCCTCGCGAGCGCGGGTCATCCCAACGTAGAAGAGCCGCCGCTCCTCGGCCAGGTGGTGGTCACCAGGCGGCAATGGTTCGCGAATCAACAGGTCGGGCAATGCCAGTGCGTCAGTGCGTGAGCGGGTTGGGAAGCGGTCGTCGACCAGGCCGACCATCATCACGACCCCAAACTCCAGCCCCTTGGCCTTGTGGTAGGTGAGGACGTGAACCGCGTCGGCATCGTCGGGCTCCGCCTCGGCGGTGGCGGGGTCGTCGCCGGCAGCGAGCAGCGTGTCGAGCTGCTGGACCAGGAAGGGCAGGCGATCGTCGCGCAGCAGCGAGGCCTGGCGGCGGACGATCTCGAAGAATCGAGCCACGTTCATCAGTCGCTCGTCGCCACTGACGCGTGCCTCGGCGCTCAGCCGTGCCAGCCAGCCGGACGCGCTCACGAAGTGATAGAGCAGCTCCCCGGCACCGCGCTCGGTGCTCAGGGAGCGGTGCTGGTCGATGCTGGCCAGCAGCCGCTGCACGACCTCGAGGCCGCGGCGACCGAATGGGGCTGCCTCGGGGTGGGTTGCCGCATCGCGCAGGGCTGCCTCGAGGCTGCCGCGTCGGCGAGTGGCGGCATTGAGGGCCAGGGTAACGTCGCGCGGGTCGAGGCCAAACAGGTCCGACGTCGCCAGGTCGTAGTTGCTGACCGAATCCGACGGGTCGTTCACCGCCCGCAGGAAGCTGATCATGAGCCGGACCTCGGGCTGCCGGTACAGGCCCGCCGTTCCCGAGAAACGCCAGGGGACTCGAGCCATGTTCAGGGCGCGCAGGAATGGGTCCGCGTCTCGGTTGGCCCGCACCAGGATGGCGTGATCGCCCGCTCGCCGACCGGCGCGCATCCCCTCCGCGATGCGTGCCGCAACCGCATCCGCCTCGTCGGAACCAGTGTCGTAGGCAAGAACCGTGAGCGGGCCGTCGTCGCGCGGCGATCGGTCGAAGCTAGCCCGCGCGACCAGGTGCTTGTCGATCCCCTCCTGGGGCTCGAGCCGATGCGGATCGTTGTGCTGGATCAGCCGGTGTGCGGCATCCAGGATCGGCTGACGGCTGCGGAAGTTATCGGTCAGGACCACCCGGTCCGCGGCCGGGAACGCGGCGCGGAAGCCGAGGATGTTGCTGAGTGCGGCCCCGCGGAACCGGTGGATGCTCTGGTCGTCGTCGCCCACCACGGTGACATTCGCGGTCGGCGATCCGGCCAGGAGCTTCACCAACTCGAACTGCGCGTGGTTGGTGTCCTGGAATTCGTCCACCAGGATGAACCGGAAGCGAGCCCGCTCGCTGGCGAGCACGGCAGGGTGCTCGCGCAGGAGGCGCAGGGCGAGGCTCACTTGGTCGCCGAAATCGAGCCGATCCTTCTCCCGCAGGAGCCGCTCGTAGGCCGCGTACAGGCCCGCCAGCTCTGCCTGTCGGCCGGCCTCCTCGAGCTGGGCGGGATCCGCGCCCACCCCCGCTGCTGTGGCGAGTTCGGCCGCGGCACGCGCGTAGTCGGTCGGGGTGACGTCCTCGTCCCGGGCGCGGCTGATGAGGGTGACGAGCGCCTCGCAGAAGCGAGTCGGGTCGCCGAGCGGGCGGAAGCGCTCGAGCGGCAGATCGAACAGGTGCTCGCGCAGGAAGATGACCTGCTCGGCCCGCGACAGGACGGTGGAGCGGTCCGAAAGTCCGGCCTCCAGGGCGTGGTCGCGCAGGAGCCGATCGCCAAAGGCGTGGAAGGTGCTGATCAGGGTGTCGGTGAAGCCGTAGGGCACCAAGCGGTCCACCCGCTCGGTCATCTCCATTGCGGCCCGATCCGTGAAGGTGAGCGCCAGGATCTGGTTGGGCCGCGCCTTCTTCTCGGCGATGAGCCAGGCGATGCGCCGCGTGATCACGCTGGTCTTGCCGGTGCCCGCCCCGGCCACGATCAGGAGCGGCCCGTTGCCGTGGGTGACGGCCCGACGCTGCCGAGGGGTGAGGCTTTCCAGGAGTGGCGGCTGGACGCGCAGGTGACGCCGAGGGGCTGGCGCCGCCGTCAGCTCCTCGAAGATCGGGATCTGGTTCGGCGAGGGGGCCACTGGCACGTCATCGATGGTAGCCGAGGTCGCCTGCATGCCGCCGTTATCGGCGGCTCGCGCGACAGGTCGAGTGTCGGGAACAGACCCTTGCCCCAGGACCGGAACCGCAGTTAGAGTCCGCCCAACGCCCAACTCGGGGAGTCTCCGCCATGAGTGACCCGGCTGAACTGATGGCCTACGGCAGCGCCGCAATCCTGGCCGTCTGGCTGGGACTGACCGTCGCGACCCGCGCCCGCCATCGACCCGGCGCACCGGTCTTTGCCCTGCTGACCGCCTGGCTGGCCGGCTGGACGCTCCCGGTGATCGTGCTCCGCCTGACCACCGATCCGGCAATCGCTCGGGCGGCATCAGCCCTTGCCGATGGTTTCGCGGACCTGCTGCCGGTGGGCACCCTGCACATCGCCTTGGCAATTGCGGTCGAGGGCCGACGCAGCCGGCCGCAACAGGTCGTGCTGGTCGCAAGTTATCTCCTCACCGTGCCGATGGCCCTCGGCGCCGTTCTCTTCCCCGACCAACAGTTCACCCTCGGGCCGCCCCGCTTTGAACCACCGGGAATTGGCGGCGACGCCTTCGGCTGGGTCTGGATCGCAGCACGACTGGCCATGTTCGTGGCGGCGCTTTACTGGATCGTGGAGAGCCTGCGAGCCGCTGGGGACGACCGGGTGCGGCGTCGACAACTCCTGGCAGTGGGAGCCACGGTCGGCATCGGCGCTATCGGCGGTGCCCTGCTCCTGCTCTCGGACGCGATGCCCAGCCCCCCCTTCCTTGGCGTGTCCCTGGTCGCGCTCGGACTGGTGCTGGCCAGCTACTCCCTCTTCGCGCAGGGCCTCTTCCTGTCGCAGCGAGTGGCGGCCGAGGCGTTTCGCTACACGCTCCTGTCTGGCCTCCTGCTGGCTGTCCTGGTGGGAGCCCTGGTCGGCTTGGAACCAATGGTCCGCCGCAGCCTGGGGGTGGACTTCCCGATCCTGACCGGGCTCTCACTGGTGGTGGCGGTTGCCCTGTTCGACCCGATTTCGACGTGGTCCCGGCGCATGCTGCGTGACGCAGGGGTCGATCCCGGCCTCCGAAGTGTCATGCGCGCCCTGGGTCGCGACGACCTCCGCGATCAGCCACCGGCCGACTCCATTCCGCCCGCCCTCGCCCGCCTGGTGCGGGCCTTTGGCCTGAGCGGCGCGTGGATCACCGATGAGACGGGCTCAATCCTGTTCAGCCACGGGGCGTCAGACACCGAAGCCGCCCTGCGCCTGCCGCTGGTGGTGGACGGTGTACCCATCGGAAGCGTCGCCTTCGGTCCGAACGAATCCGGCCTGCCCATCGGGCCGCGCGAAGCGCGATTGATGCAACGGGCAGCACTCTTCCTATCCGGTACGGTGCGGCTGGCCGAGGATCATCGGCTCCAGGGAAGCGCCCTCTCGCGGCTGTCCCAGCAGGACGCAGCAGTCGAGACCGCCGGCAGTCAGCTCGCCGCGGCGCTCGACGCGGGCGGCGCGACCGATGGCGGGCTGTACGTCTTCGCGCTCGGCCCGCTGCGCATCCAGCGGCGCGGCGAGTTGATCCGGCACTGGGGCGGACCGAAGGCGGGCTCCCGGCAGGCCGAGGCGATCTTTGCCTTCCTCTTCGACCGCGGCGAGCGCGGCCTCGACAAGCTCGACGCGATCGATCTGATCTGGCCCGACGTCGACCTCGAGCGTGCCGACCTTGCCTTTCATCGCACCCTCGGCGGCCTGCGACGCACCCTGGAGCCAGGAGGGCGCGGCACGGCGATCGTGTTCCAACACGATCGATACCACCTCGACGACCGGGTGGTCGCATGGAGCGACGTGGCTGCCTTCGAGGAGGAACTGGCTGCCGTGGGTGGCGCGCCCGACGACGTTGCGGCGATCAGCCACCTGGAGCGCGCCCGGAGCCTGTATCGGGGCGACTATCTCGACGACTGTCCATTCTTCGGCGATTCCGCCTGGGTCGAGGAGCGTCGCGAGCAGTACCGAGGACATTTCGTCGATCTGCTGGTTGCCCTCGGCGAGCGCTACGAGCGCCGCGGCGACCGGCCGGCAGCGGCAGCCCGCTATCGGGAGGCCCGGCTTGCGGCCGGCGGCGATCTACCCGTCGCCGAGGTCGCCATCGAGCGGCTGCGGGGCGCTGCCTGACTCGCGCCGGCGCGCGGCGAGGATGGCGGCCGCTACCCGGCGGGAAGTCCCGAGCGCATCGCGCACCTCGGCCACCGTCAGTTCCACGGTGGGAGCCGCCCGATCCAGGCGGAGGTTGATCGCTTCGAGGATCGGCGCGGGCATGTCGATCCCCGGCCCGAGGCGTCGGATGCGGCCGGTCTCTCGAAGTTGGTCGACCACGCCCGGCGGGACCCCGAGAGCGGACGCCAGCCGGCCAACCGGGGGAGGGTTTGTGCCCGCACGCGCCAGTTGATCAAGCAGCCGCTCGACACGACCCGCCATCTCCGGCTCCAGCGAGATCTCCTCCCCGCCGATGCGGAGCCGATGCCCCTGACGGAGCATGCGACCCTCGACCACCATCGCCTCCACGACTGAGCGCAGCGCGGGAGCCGCCAGCCTCAGCCCGCCCGAGCCGCGGTGGCCGGGCGGCCGGTGGTCCGCGTCGGTCAGCACCGCCGAGAGCAGCACATCCTCGCGCACACCCTCGCGCAACGGGTAGCGGCGCTGCAGTCGCCGGAGCTCGGATAGCAAGCGGCGTTCGGCGCGCGCTCGAACGGCCGCGGGGAGCGGGGATGAGGTGTCCACGGGGTGGTTGGTATGATACCGGCCCGTCCGCACCCGGCCGCCACGCGTCGCCGGGCAAGCCGAAGTACATGCAATTGAGGTCCTGGGTTCAGATGGGTCGACGAGTCGGAAAGGCCGCCGAGCGCAGTCGCCGGCGCAAGGTGCAGCGTTCCGCGGCACGCCCGGCAGGTTCAGCGGCGCCCGCCGCCGACTCCCCGGACCGGGCCGTGGCTCCTACCCCAGGCGTCATCGCCCGCCCTGTCCGGCCGATCCCTGCATACGCGGTCGGGATCTCGCGCCTGACTGAACGAGCATCCGCCGAGTATCACTACGTGCTGCGCGACCTGCGCAGCATCGGCATCCTGGTGGCGCTGATGGCTGTGGTCATGGTCGGCGCGGTGGTCGCCTTCAACATCGCGGGCATCGGCCCCCGCTAGGTTCGTCGTGCCTCGGCCTCGAGTTCGGCCAGGCGAGCCCGGACGAGGTCCGCGACCAGGACCTCTGTCAACGGTTGTTCAGGCGTGAAGTGCAGGCTCCCCTTCGTGCGCCGATACGCCCGCAACTCGTCCGCGTGCGCCTCGAGAAAGGTGGCGGGAACCGGGTAGACGCTGGAGTGGGCCTTCCAGGCGGAGAACCAGAGCAGGCCACGGCCACCGACCCTGAAGGCGGGGATGCTATAACTGATCACCTCGATCGCCTCGGGGACGAGCGTCCGGACCTGCGCGCGGAGTTGATCGAGCGCGGCGCGCTGCTCGTCCGGCACGCCGGCCAGGTACTCGTCGATGGTCCGCGGTCTCATCGGCTCAAGGTCCAGGCTTTCTGCGCGGTTGCTCGCGTCGGGCGCTTCGCAGGCGTTCGAGCCGTTCGCTGATCTGGCTCTCCAGGCCCTGGTCGGCGGGCAGGTAGTAGACCCGGTCGGCCAGTTCATCGGGCAGGTATTGCTGCTCGACGTCCGCCCCGGGGAAATCGTGGGGGTACTGGTATCCCCTGCCGTACCCGTGCTCGCGGGCAAGGCGCGGATTGGCCGCCGTGCGCAGGTGGAGGGGCACGGGCAGCCGGCCACGCTCATGCACGTCAGCCAGCGCCGCGAAGTACGCCGCCCCGGCCCGATTCGACTTGGGCGCCGACGCCACGTAGGCCACCGCCTGGGCCAGGGCGTATTGGGCCTCCGGCAGCCCGATCATCTCTACGGCGTGCATGGCTGCCACCGCCACCTGCAGGGCTCGGGGATCGGCGTTGCCGACATCCTCGCTGGCGGCGATCACGATCCGGCGCGCAACGAAGGTCGGATCCTCCCCCGCCGCAATCATGCTGGCGCACCAGTACAGCGCGGCGTCGGGGTCATTCCCGCGCATGCTCTTGATGAAGGCCGATGCCGCCTCGTAGTGCTGATCCCCGACCCTGTCGTAGGCCAGCAAGCGTTGCTGGGCGGCCTCCGCGATCGCCTCGCGCCCGACTTCGACGCCATCGGCGGCCACCGACGCAGCGGACTCCAGGATGTTGAGCGCCTGCCGCGCATCGCCGCCGGACAGGTCGGCCAGCGCGGCCAGCCCCTCGTCGCTGACCGCCACCCGGCCGCCCAATCCGCGCTCATCGGTGAGGGCGCTGTGCACGATCCCACGCACTTCCTCGACGCGGAGCGGCTCCAAGCGGTACACCCGCAGGCGCGATAACAGCGGCGCGTTGATCTCGTAGTACGGGTTCTCAGTAGATGCTGCAACTAGCCGGATGGTCCCGTTTTCGACATGCGGCAGCAGCGCGTCCTGCTGGGCCTTGTTGAAGCGGTGTATCTCGTCAATGAAGAGGACGGTTGGCACTCCCTGCTGCCGCGCAGCCTTCGCCTCGTCGAAGAGCTGGCGAAGGTCCGCGACTCCACTCGTCACGGCGCTGAGCTGGTGCCAGGCGCCACCCGCACGCTCGGCCAGGAGTCGGGCGAGGGTCGTCTTACCCGATCCAGGCGGTCCCCACAGGAGCATGCTCGGGAGATATCCCGGCTGCACCACACGGGTTAGCGCGCCATCCTCTCCGACTAGGTGGGGCTGCCCAATGAACTCGGCGAGCGTCCGAGGTCGCATCCGAGCCGCCAGCGGCGCGCCCGGCCCTTCCTCTTCCGGCCTGAACATCGGCTCCGAGGGAGGATCGGCACGTCTTGGCACAGGTCAATGGTAAGGGGCCGGCGACACCAGCCGCTCCCGGTCCCTTCGGATAGGTCACGCTGCCAGGGAGCGTCGCGTCGGTGGGGAGCGCCAGGCGCGAGCCCGCTTACCAACCGCTTACGGGATGAGGGGCGGCTGTTGCCCGGTCAGCGATTCGGGCCAGCGACAGCCCTACATCTCCGCGGCCGCAGGTCCGGACACGGGCCGCAGGCTCCAGCCACGCACCGCCTGGTCCCGCCCCTTGACCTGCAGCTCGCGGGTCTCCCACGCATCGCCGACGTCGTCGCCCGGCGGCTCGCTGAGCGAGACCCCGTCACCGGCCACGATCAGCTCGCCGGCCGCGGCCGCGTCGCCGAGGCGGTGCGCCACGTTCACCGCGTCGCCCACCGCGCTGAAGCCCGCGACCTCGGATGTCGGACCCAGGAAGCCGGTGAAGGCCAGCCCGGTGTTCACGCCGACCCCCACCGGCAGCTGCGTGCCTCGGAGGATGCGACGCGCGGCGTTCAGCCCGCGCGTGGCGTGTTGCCGATCGGTGAATGAGGGCAGAAAGAGCGCCATCACGCCGTCGCCCAAGAACTTGTCGATGATGCCGCCCTCCTCCTGCACCGCCTTGGTGACGAGGCCGTAGAAGCCGGTCAGCAGCGCAGAGAAGTCGGCCGCCGAGGCTCGCTCTGCCATGGCGGTCGAGCCACGCACGTCGGCGAAGAGGACCGTCACTGAGACCTCGGCCCCGCCCTGGTTGCGCTCCATGTGGCGAAAGCACGGGTTGCAGAGCTGGGGGTAGCGCGCGGAGCGGCCGAAGCCGAGGAGGCGGACGATAGGTCCGAACGGGAGCCCATAGGGCGCCCGGCAAAGCGGGCAGCGCGGGTTCGACGGCAGCCGGCGGAAGAATTTAGCCTGTGAGTAGTAGCCCGGCTCGGTTAGCACGCCTCGCCACGTCTCGCGGGTCGCTTCGTCCTCGGTCACGATCCGCGTCAGCCTAGCAGGTGACCGCGCGCGGCCCGGATCGCCGCACCGGGGCGGCCCTCAGCGCCTCAGCAGCGGTCATTCCCGTCCCGAGGCTCGGACCTTCGACCGTATATCGGCTGAGGCGATCCAGCGGGCGTTGAGGCGGGTCAGACGGGCATCGACCCAAAACTCCGAGCAGGTGAGCCGCAGGCGGCGCATGGGCGGATTCTAGGGCCGGCGAAGCAGGCCGTCTGGCCCTCGTCGCCTTCTCGGAAGGTTACTTGGCGACTCCGAGTTTGCGGGCGAGGTCGAGCCCTTCCTCGGCTGTCATTTTTAGGAATGCGATCTCGGGACCGGGCGTCCAGCCGGGCATTTGCAACGCGTCGTCCGAGGGCGGATGGACGACGTAAAAGTCGAGCTTCTCTCCGGCAAAACGCGGCGCAGTGGGCGAGTGCATCCGGAATTCGCCGGGGTGCTCGAACGCCCAGTCGAGAAGCATGTCGACCACGGCTGGGTCGGGTTCCGGAGCGTCTTGCGGTCCGGCCCGTCGTTGCGCCTTTGCCTTGCGTCCGCTCATGCTCCCCCATTATTGCCCCCTCGGGCGCGGATACAAGCGCGGCCCCGCAATTACGGGCAAGCCGGGTCGGCCACGTCCGGCATCGTACCGCCCGCAAGCAAGCGAAAGGCCCGGCGGTCATCACCGCCGAGCCTCTTGCCAGGAGAATCACCGCCCGCTGTCCGACGAGACGGGGCGGCTCCCCAAGGCCGGCGACACCAGCTAGGAACGCCGACCCTGAACCGATGCAGCTCGTCGACGAAGACCACGGTCCGGCCGCCGCCGTTGCGCACGGCGCGGGCGTCGGCGACCAACTGCCGGATGTCGGCCACGCCGCTGGTCACTGCCGAGATCGGCCGCCACTGACCGCCGAACCGATCCGCGACGAGGCGGGCGAGGGTCGTCTTGCCGCTGCCCGGCGGGCCCCACAGGACCATCGACGGGAGATACCCCGGGCGAGCGACCCTGGTCAGCGCTCCGTCGGTTCCGACCAGGTGCGCCTGCCCGACGAATTCCTCCAGGGTGCGGGGGCGCATCCGGGCAGCGAGCGGGGCGCCGGCCAGCGGGGCCGCGTCGAACATCGGCTGACTCGGATCGGTAGTGCGGCGGGGCATGGCCGTCATGGTACGACCGTTGCTCTCCCGGCCTACGGCATCGGCAGTCCCGTCACGGAGTACTCCACCGAGACGCCGAGGACCGCTTCGATGGCATTTGCGGACAGGAAGCACTCGGCCAGATAGACGTATTGGCCGTTGTCGATGACCGGAGTGCCGATCGACAGGTCCTCGAGCATGGTGGCACCCGATTGGAAGGCGGGAGTGGAATCCACGCTGGCCATGGTTGACGCACCCAATTCGGAATAGAGCTCACCCCTGACGAGATTGCAGAGGACGTAGCTCGACCCGGATCCGTCGTAGACGCCGGCGCGGAAGGCGGTGACGGTGGACCCGTCGGGCAGCAGCACCGGGCAGTTGAGCCATCCGCTGGCCGAGTTCAGCTGGCGGAAGGTGCCAGAGGTCACGAAGTCTGTGCCATCGACGGTCGGCTGCATGGTTGCTCCGGAGCAGGTGAAGGCGCCCGTCTCGACGGCGTCGCTGCGCAGGAACTGATCCGACGTCAGCCCGTCGAGCGCCGCGGCGTTGACCACCGGGACCTTGCCCGGGGCCAATGCACCCAGCCGGTTCATGAACGCGGCCATCTGCTCTCTGGTGACGAAGGCGGATGGACAGTAGTTGCCACCCCCACAGCCGGTGGTCACCCCTGATGCCGCCAATGCGCTGATGTCGGCATGGAACACGTTGGAGTTCGGCACGTCGGCGAAGTCATGGGAAGCGCCGACCGCCAGCGGGAAGGCAGCCAGGGCTCCGGCCAGGGCCAGGACGGCGAGCATGCGGGATCGGCGGGCAATGAGCATCGGGAGCACTCCGGCAGTCCGGCCTGGCCCGCGGCCGGCATCGGTGCGCGACCGTCAACCACCCGACCGGGATCGTACCGGCCATTGTGGCCGGGGCGTCAACCGCCCCGCCGGCTCAGCCTGGCACGCCGACGCTGTCCGAGGGCAGGATCAGGACCTTCAGGTCGAGATTGGTGACGTCGTAGTAACTGATCACCGGGTTGCCATCGGCCCCGATCGCGATCGAGGTGTACTGGCCGACGTC
>JBKJYH010000058.1:0-18841 GCA_046715765.1 Candidatus Limnocylindria bacterium | reverse complement strand
CGGCAGGTCGAGCGCCGGCCGGACGAAGAGGGTCATGGTCAGCCCGTTGGCGTCCTGCTCGATGGCCTGTACCTCCCCGATCAGCAGGCCGGCCGGGTAGGGGCTGCGCAGGCCCGGGTCCGGGTCGGTGTCGATAAGCGCCAATCCGGCGCTGACGATCGTGTCGCCCACCGCGGCATCCTCGCTGGCCGCGACCTGGAGCATCACCAACTGTCCCCCGAGCTGTCCGGTGACCAGGCCGAGGGCCCGCGTCCGCTGCACGAGGGCCACCACCCTGGCCCGGGGATCGACCACCAGGCGGACCACCGCGCCGTCGAGGCCGACCTCGACCACGGTTCCGGCGAGCGCCCCGCGCGCGCCGACCGCCGCCAGCACCGGCATCCCGACCGTCAACCCCTGGCGCGAGCCCGCGTCAATCGTCAGCTCCCAGCTCAGGTTGGATGGGTCGCGGCCGGTGATCCGGACCGCCAGCAGGTCCATCTCCAGGGTCCGGGTCAGGCCCAACAGGCCGCGCAGCTCGGCGTTCTGGCGTGCCGCCTCGGTGAGTTCGGCGTTGCGCTCCCCGGCGGCGGCCAGCGCGTCTCGAAGCCGCTCATTCTCCGAGCGAAGTCGGTCCCAGGCGGCGACCGCCTCGGCCAGGTCACCGATCCAACCGCTCGCGCCGATGACGACCTCCTGGAGCGGCTCGACCGCGCGAGCGCCGGCCCGTTGCAGGCCGAGTGCCGGCTCCGACTGCGAGACCAGGAGCAGCAGGAGTGACGCGGCAACCATGCCGGCAGCGGTGCGCGCTGCCGGGGAGCGTCGCTGCGGCCCGCCGTCCAGCATCTCAGCGCGGAGCGCGGGTGTACTGCTCGCTGACCAGCACCCGCTCCAGGGCATCGAGCTCCTCGAGTACCCGGCCGCAGCCGCGCACCACGCAGGTGAGCGGATCGTCGGCGATGTGGACCGGCATCTGGGTGGCCTCGGCCACTCGCTTGTCGAGCCCGGCGAGCAGAGCGCCGCCCCCGGCCAACACGATCCCCTGGTCCATGATGTCGGCCACCAACTCGGGTGGTGTGTGCTCGATCGTGGCGCGGATCGCCTCCACGATCTGCTCGATGGAGGGTTGGAGAGCCTCCCGGATCTGTGCACCGCCGACCTCCACCGAGCGCGGCAGCCCGGTCAGCAGGTCGCGACCACGGAACGTGACGGTCCGCTCGGCGGCCTGGGGGTAGGCCGACCCGACCGCGATCTTGATCTCCTCGGCGGTCCGTTCTCCCATCAGCAGGTTGTACTCGCGCCGGGCGAAGTTGACGATGTCGGCGTCCATCTCGTCGCCGCCCACTCGAATCGATCGGCTCTCGACGATGCCGCCGAGACTGATCACCGCCACCTCGGTCGTCCCACCGCCGATGTCCACGATCAGCGAGCCCGATGGCTCGGAGACGGGCAGCCCGGCACCGATGGCCGCGGCCATCGGCGCCTCGATCAGGCGAGCCCAGCGCGCCCCGGCGTTAAGGGTCGCGTCGCGGACCGCCCGCTTCTCGACCTCGGTCACGCCGGAGGGGATCCCGACCAGGACCCGCGGCCGCGGGATGCGGGCATAGGTGTTGTGCACCTTCTGGATAAAGTAGCGGATCATCTGCTCGGTCACGTCGAAGTCGCTGATCACACCATCGCGCAGCGGACGGATGACCACGATGTTGGCGGGGGTGCGCCCCACCATCCGCTTGGCCTCGGCACCGATGGCCAGTACCCGCTTGCTGGCCTTGTCGATGGCCACCACGCTCGGCTCCGAAATGACGATCCCTCGATGCCGAACCGTGACCAGGGTGTTGGCCGTCCCCAGGTCGATTCCGACATCGTGGGAGAGGAGGCCGAGGATGCCGTCGAGGATGCCCACGGAGCCTCCGATGGAGTGCCGGGGAGGGGTGTTGATGGGGTCCCGCAACCGTAGCACAAGGCGCTTCCGAAACAGGCGCTAAGGTGTAGCGATGCTCCCTGCACCGATCTCCGCCCGGTCGTGGCGGACCCTCGGCGCGCACCCGGTGACGCGCCGGGATGGCAGCCTCGCTGGAGTTCGCTTTGCGGTCTGGGCGCCCGGCGCTCGCGAGGTCAGCCTGGTCGGTGACTTCTGTGGCTGGGACCCCGCAGCCCTGCCCATGCGACGCGGCACGGGGGGCGTGTGGCGCCGTCGCGTGCCGGGCGCGCGGGTGGGCGACGCCTACCGGTTCGAGGTCCTCGGCGCGGACGGCGTGCTCCGCCACAAGGCCGATCCGTTGGGTCGCCAGATGCGAAGGCCGCCGGATCCCGCCTCGATCGTCACCGCCCGGTCGCGCCACGCCTGGGGAGACGCGGCCTGGATCCGCGCCCGACGACGATCCGATCCGCGCCGCGCCCCGATCCGGATCTACGAGGTGCACCTGGGCTCGTGGCGCCGTCGACCCGACGGCGGGTGGCTGAACTACGCTGAGCTTGGCGAGTTGCTCGCCGAGCACTGCACCCGGTTTGGCTTCACCCACGTGGAGCTGATGCCCATCGCCGAGCATCCGTTCGACGGATCGTGGGGCTACCAGGTCACCGGCTACTACGCCCCAACCTCGCGCTTCGGGACGCCTGACGACCTGCGCGCCATGGTCGACACGCTGCATCGCGCCGGTATCGGGATCCTGCTGGACTGGGTGCCCGGCCACTTCCCGCGCGACGAGCATGGCCTGGCCCGATTCGACGGGACGCCTCTGTACGAGCCGGCCGATCAGCGTCGTGCGGAGCATCCGGAGTGGGGAACGCTCACCTTCGACTATGCCCGACCCGAGGTGCGCGCCTTCCTGATCGGCAATGCGCGCTACTGGCTGGAGGAGTTCCACTTCGACGGGCTGCGCGTCGACGCGGTGGCCTCGATGCTGTACCTGGACTACTCGCGCAAGCGCGGCCAGTGGACCCCCAATCGGCTTGGCGGAAACCACGACCTGGATGCCATCGACTTCCTGCGCGAGTTGACCGGTGTCGTGCGCAAGGCACTCCCAGGCGTGGTCCTGATCGCGGAGGAGTCCACCGCCTTCCCCGGCGTGACCGCTCCGATCGCCGCCGGCGGGCTCGGGTTCCACCTGAAATGGGACATGGGCTGGATGCAGGACACGCTGGGCTTCTTCGGCCGTGAGCCGGCGAAGCGGGGTGCGCACCTGCGCAAGCTGACGTTCCGGGGGGTATACCTCGCCGACGAGCACTGGGTCCTGCCCCTCTCCCACGACGAGGTGGTCCACCTCAAGCGCTCCCTACTGGGCAAGATGCCAGGCACCAGGGCACGGAAGTTCGCCAACCTGCGTTCGGTACTGGCCAACCAACTCGGCCAACCCGGCAAGAAACTGCTCTTCATGGGCAGCGAGCTGGCCCCCGACAGCGAGTGGAACCACGACTTTCAGCTCCCCTGGGCTCTCGCCTCCGCGGGACCCCTGCGCTCGGGTCTGGTCCGCTGCCTGGAGGCAATGGGGACGCTGTACCGCAACTCTCCGGCGCTGTGGGCCAACGACGGCGACCCGGACGGCTTCGCCTGGATCGGGAAGGCCGATGCGCGCAGGAAGGTGGTGGCCTGGCTGCGCCGCGGAGCCGGCCAGAGCGTGGTGGTGATCGCGAACCTCGGCCCGCTCCCGCTGCACGGCTACCGGGTCGGAATGCCGGAGGCCGGCGCCTGGGTCGAGGCGCTCAACACCGATGCACTGGCCTTTGGCGGCGGCGGGGTCGGGAATCCGGATGGCATCCAGGCGCAGCCCGAGCCGCTGGCCGGGATGCCGGCCTCGGCCAGTCTCAGCCTGCCGGCGTTGGGGACGCTACTGCTCAGGCGCGGTTGAGGGCGCCAGGCGGCCGAACGATCGCCATGGTCCGTGCCAGCAAGCGCGGGAAGGGATCGGTGCGGAGTTGCTCGAGGGTGCGGGGCAGGGCTCGCGACCAGTTGGCACGAAGGGCGCTCGGCGTCCCCGGGAGATTGGGGCGCGCGATCACCTCGAGCGCGTCCTCCAGGCTCGCGGCGGCCAGGCGAGTCGGCCCTTCAGCGATGGCCCGATGCGCGGCGATGATCGCCTCCCGCGCCGGACGCTCCGGACCAAGGCCGGTCAGCCGCGCCAGGCGGCGCCGAAAGGCGACAGCCGCGCGGGCGGCGTCGGGCAGGCCCAGGTCGCGCAATTCGGCAGTGTCCCGCCCGGTCCACGACCCGGCCAGGGTGGGCAGGTCGTGGGTGCTGACCACGGCCAGGGCCAGGTCGGGCAGGTCAGCAATCCGCCGCTCGAAGTAGGCGACCCGGGTGGACAGGATCCCGGCACGCGCCATCGCGCGCCGGGCGCCTGGCGCAGCCGTCCCGAGGTCCTCGCCGATGACCGGGGCGCCGGCGCGCACGCTCTCGATCGCCAGCACCGCCAGCAATTCAGCGGCGGGGAACGGCATGAAGGCGCCGGCGGCGGGTGGGCTGCCGGCCGGGATCCACCACTGTCGGAAGAGGCCGAGGGCATGGTCGACCCGGAGCCCACCGGCGTGTCGGAAGGCGGCCCGCAGCGTTTCGATCAGGGGCAGGTACCCGACCGCCCGGAGCCGGTCCGGCGCGAACGGCGGCAGGCCCCAGTCCTGGCCCAGCGGGTTGAACGGGTCGGGCGCCGCCCCCAGGCTGACGCCGTGAGCCAAGATCGGCTGCCAGGCCCACGCATCGAAGCCGCCGGGATCGAACCCGACCGGCAGGTCAGTCACCACGCGCGCTGATCGGCCGGCACGCGCCAGCTGCTCGTCGATCAGCCACTGCACCCACTCGTGGAAGGCGATCCGGGGCGCCGCGTCGCGAGCAGCAGCGTCCAGGGTCGCCGGATCCCGGCTGCGCACGCCTGCCGGCCAGTGACGCCAGTCGGCACCATGCAGCTCCGATAGGGACAGGTAGAGCGCCCAGTCCCGTAGGCCGTCGCCGACCGCAGCCCGGAACGCTTCGAGTCCCGCCCGGTCCGCTGCGGGAACAGCGGCCCCCGATCCCCAGATCGCTTCCAGGGCTCGCTGCTTGAGGTCGAGCACCCGCGCTCGCTCGATCGCGGGATTGGCGTTGAGCGCACGACCGGCACTCGACAGGTCGGCAAGCATGGTGCCCACGCGCTCGGCGCCGGGCACTTCTTCGACGCGCAGGTAGAGCGGTGAGCGGAAGCGACGGCTGGAGGGCGAATACGGGCTCGCCTCCGGCTCCGGTGAGGGCCTGCTGGCGCCCAGTGGATTGACGAGCACGAACCGGGCGCCCTGCGCATCGGACCACTCGCACAGCTCTCGCAGGTCCGCCAGGTCACCCATCCCCCAGCTCTGGCTCGATCGCAGGGCGGGAAGTTGGACCGTCCACCCCCAGGCGCGGTCGGCAGGGGGAGGGGCGCAGCGGCGTGGCGCTGCGATCAGCAGCTGCTCTGCGCCGTCACGGACCAGGCGGTGATACCCGAGCGGCAGATCGGCCGGCAGCCGGCGCACCATCCCAACCTCCCGGCCGTCCTCGGTGAGCAGCACCGCCGGGGGATCCACCCGAGCGCCAGCGGCGCGCACCACGCGAACCGGGGCCTGTCCCGGCGCGGATCCCTGGATCACTCCCCGAGCGGCTCGATCCGGAGGATGCGGAAGGGGCGCTCACGGTCGAGCGTGACGGCGAGGTCCGCGCCGCGCTCGGTGCGCCTCTCTCCGGAGACCAGGTCGGTGAGTCGAAACTCCTCGTCCCAGGCGATGCCGATCGCGGCCAGGTCCGGGTGCAGGATCGCGACCTCCGGCCGGCTCGGATCGCAGTTGACGGCCACGAACAGGGCGTCGCGCCAGCGTGGTGGCTCGCCGCTCAACGGATCGGGACTGCCGTCGGGGTGGGCACGCCGGTAGAAGAGGGTCTGCGATCCGGTCACTGGCTGGAGGCGAAGGTTGTCGCCTCGCTGCAGGGCAGGCGTCTCGCGTCGCAAGCGGTTCAGCAGGCCGATCAGCGACTTGATGTTGCCCGGCGCGTCCCAGTCCCGGGCGCGGATCTCGTACTTCTCACTGTGCGCGTACTCCTCGCGATCGTCGAGGCGACCGATCTCGCACAACTCGTAGCCGGAGTAGATGCCCCAGGCCGGCGAGAGGGTCGCCGCCAGTACCGCACGCACCTCAAACCAGGGCCGGCCCGGGTCGAGGTGGTGGGGGAAGATGTCAGGGGTGTTTGGCCACAGGCTGGGTCGGAGCAGGTCGGAGCTGGGTGGCGTGGTCAGCTCGGTCGCGTAGTCGCCGAGTTCGGCCGCGGACTCGCGCCAGGTGAAGTAGGTGTAGCTCTGGCTGAAGCCCGCCGCCGCAAGGGCCTGCATCAGCCGCGGCCGGGTGAAGGCCTCGGCCAGGAAGATCACTCCGGGGTGCTCGCGCTGCACTTCGCCGATCAGCCAGCCCCAGAACGGGACCGGCTTGGTATGCGGGTTGTCCAACCGGAAGATCCGCACCCCGCGCCCGATCCAGACCTCGACAACCTCGAGCCAGGCCTGCCAGAGGGCGGCGCGCACGGTCGGATCCGGCGCATGGAAGTCGAACGGGTAGATGTCCTGGTAGCGCTTCGGCGGGTTCTCCGCGGTGCGGATCGACCCATCGGGCGTGCGTCGGAACCACTCCGGATGGGTTCTCACCCACGGGTGATCGGGTGAGGCCTGCATCGCCAGGTCGAGCGCAAGTTCCATGCCGTACGACACGGCCGCCAGCCGGAACTCCTCGAACGCCGGCAGGCCCCCCAGTTCGGCGGCGACCGCCTCATGACCGCCCTCGGCCGAGCCGATCGCCCACGGAGAGCCGGGATCGCCTGGCCGAGCTAGCTCCGCGTTGTCGGGTCCTTTGCGATTGGTGACGCCGATCGGATGAATCGGCGGCAGATAGACGACATCGAAGCCCATGGCTGCGATGTCGGGCAAGCGCCACGCCGCCTCGCGCAGGGTGGTCGCGCGCGGCTGAGCCGGATCGGTGCCCTGGGAGCGTGGGAAGAACTCGTACCAGGCGCTGAAGCGGGCCGCGGGACGGTCCACCATCAGGGCCAGCTCGTGCCGGTAGCGGGTCGCCATGCTGCGGTCGGGGTGGCGGCGCGCCGCCTCGAGCAGGGCCTCGTCGGCCAGCCGCGTGGCCCGCTGGCCGGGGTCGGCCAGCTCCGCGATGCCCGCCAACTCGCGACGCAGCAGCGCACCATCGGCTCCGGAGGGATCTCTCCCCGCTGCGGCCTCGAGCAGGACGATCCCCTCGGCCACGTCCAGCGCGGTGTCGACCCCGACAGCCAGGCGGCCGGTCAAGCCGGCGTGCCAGGTGCCGATCCGGTCGGGCCAGGCCTCGATCGTGTAGCGATGCCGCGCGTTGCGCTCCAGGCGGACCATCCCCACCCAGCGGTCATTGTCGACCAGGCGCATCGGTGACTCGATCCATCCGGCCTCGGACTCGGCGCGAAGCAGGAGGACCGCGTCGATCAGTCCGTGGCCTTCGCCGATGATGTCGGCCCGGACCCAGAGCTCGTCGCCAACCACCCGCTTGACCGGCCAGCCAGGATCGTCCAACTCGGGGTCGACCCGCCCGATGACCAGGGTGCGCGCGGTGTCGATCAGTTCGCTCATTGCCTCACTTCCAACCCTACCCGAACCGCCAGCCCACCGGACGGTAGTCTGTGGTGCCGCGGTCCCCCATCGCTCGCCCGCCGCGGTCGTGGCCGCCCTGCTTGCCCTCGGCGCATCGAGCGGCGGGTCGCCATCGCCCGGCGAGCCCGAGATCTGGGCCTACGACGTGTGCCGCGGGGTCCGCTACCCTGCACTGGTGGGCTGGTACCTGTTCGGCGACTATTGCTCCGGCGACCTGATGCTGGTGCCGGCCGCGGCGGGAGAGTTCGAGCCACGGATCGTCCTGTCGTCGGCGATGGCCATCACCTCGGTCGATCTGAACGGCGGCGGGCTGCATCACGCCGGGGTGCCAAACTGATCAAGATTTGCGCCTCCCAACGACTGGCCCTGGGGCTGCTGATCGGGATAACGGCCTGCGCCGCGCCGTCGCCAAGCCCCTCACCCACCCCCGCGCCGACCACCGCCCCAACCCCTACGCCGTCTCCGCTGCCCACACCCGAGCCGACGCCCACCCCGCTGCCCACCCCGGCGCCGCTGATCAGCGGTCCGGATACGGTCGCCCTCGAGCTGGTTACCGACGGTCTGACGGCACCCGTGGGCGTGGTCAGCCCCGAGGACGGGACCGGCCGCCTGTTCGTGGTCGAACGCGCCGGACGAGTGATGGTGGTCGAGGCCGATGGCAGCCTGCGACCGGAGCCGTTCCTCGACATCCGCGAGCAGGTGAAGGCGTTCAACGAGCAGGGGCTCCTTGGCCTTGTCTTCCATCCGCTCTTCGAGACCAACCGGCGCCTGTTCATCCACTACACGCGACGCTCGGATGAGGCGATCGTCATCTCCGAGATCGGCGGCGGTGACGGACAAACAGCGGACCCGGCCAGCGAACGCCCACTGCTCGTGATCCCTGATCCGTTCGTCAACCACAACGGCGGCCAGCTCGCGTTCGGCCCAGATGGCTACCTGTACATCGGGCTCGGCGACGGCGGCGATTCGGGTGACCCATTCGACAACGGCCAGAGCCGCGAGACACTCTTCGGAAAGCTCCTGCGCATCGACGTCGACGCGTTGCCCGACGAGGGCAAGGCCTACGCCGTTCCCGCCGATAACCCGTACGCCGCCGGCGGCATCCAGCCCGGCGGTGGGCTGCCCGAGATCTGGGCCTACGGGCTGCGCAACCCGTGGCGCTTCAGCTTCGATCGCGCGTCCGGCGACCTGTACATCGGGGACGTGGGCCAGGCCAGGTGGGAAGAGATCGATCGGCAGCCGACCGGCTCGCGGGGTGGCGAGAACTACGGCTGGAGCGTGATGGAGGGAACGCACTGCTACTACTACAACGTGTGCGACCCGATCGGGGTCGAGCCCATGGTCGAATACGGCCGCGAGACCGGCGAGGCGGTGATCGGCGGCTACGTATATCGCGGCTCGCTCCAGCCGGCGATGGTCGGGGCCTACTTCTTCGGCGATTTCGACCTTGGCACGATCTTCACCCTGCAGGTCGACGGCAGCGCGATCTCACCAAAGCCGATCCTCGAGACCTCGTTGCTGATCACGTCGTTCGGCGAGGACGAAGACGGGGAGTTGTACCTGGTCGAACTCGGCGGCGGGTTGTACCACCTCATCTCGAACTGACCGCCGCAAACCGATCGGGCGGCGGACCAAGCGCCCCGAGGGCGCGCAGACTGACCCAGCGTCCGTGACCGATCACCAGGTGGTCGAGCAGTTCCACGTCGAGCAGCCGGCCGGCGGCAGCCAGGTCGGCGGAGATCCGCAGGTCCTCGCCCGATGGGCTGGGATCGCCCGAGGGATGGTTGTGGGCGACCACCACCGCCGCGGCGTGCAGCCGGATCGCGTCGGCAAAGACCTCCGCCACCCGCACCGGGCACCCAGCCAGGTTGCCGGCATACAGCGTCGCGCGCCGGATCACCGCATTCTTGGTATCGAGCGAGATCACCACCAACTCCTCGCGGCTGAGGTGGCCCATCTCGGGTAGCAGGCGATCGGCCAGGTCGGCCGGGGTTCGGATCCGCAATCGACCCGCGCGCCAGGCGGCCGCGGCACGACGCCCAAGCTCCACGCCAGCCGCCAGCCGCGCGCCGGCGGCACCGGGGACCTGCTCCTCCACCGTGCCGGGCAGCCCGGCCAGGCCGTCGCTCGCCAGCAGCAGGGAGCGCGCCTGTTCGGGCGACCAGCGGCTGCCCAGCAGGACAGCCAGCAACTGCTCGTCGCTCAGCGCCGCGGCGCCGCGGCGCCGCACTGCGGCGGGGGCCAGGGGGCGTTGGCGAATCGGGGCGACGGACACGACGGCCACCCTAGCGGCGCGGGATCACCAGGGGCTTAGCCGGCGCTTATCGGTCTCTAGGCCGGGAGGCTTACCACTCCCAGTCGAACCAGGAAGGTGATCCCCACCGAGATGCCGTTGAACGCGGCGTGGAGGGCGATGCTGGCCGGCAGGCTTCCCGTGCGCCGATACACCACCCCCAGCAGCAGGCCGAGCGCAAAGATGGGGAGCGCCTGCACCACCGAGATGTGCGCCAGGGCGAAGAGCGCGGCTGAGCCGATGAGGGCAACGCGCGGACCGTACTCCCGCTCCCAGGCCGTCAGCACCACCCCGCGGAAGAACAGTTCTTCGGCTACCGGGGCGATGACCACGAACGCGAGTAGGACCACCGTCGGGTCGAGCGAGGCGGCGACCTCCTCAGCCAGCCCCGCATCGGGGGAGATGCCGACCAGCTCCAGCGCCGAGCTGACAAGCACCAGCAGCAGGGTGGTTGCCAGCCAGACCGGAATGCCGAGCCCCAGGCCGAGCAGGATCGAGCGGCCAAGGCCACCGCCCGCCAGCAGGCGCACGCCGGCGAGGGCGCGCGGGCCGACGACGAAGATCCCGATCACGATCAACAGACCGATCTGGAACGAGGTCAGGGCCACCAGGGTCACTCCCGGCGCGGCCGATCCCCCGAGCAGCGCATCAACCCCGTCCGGCCCGAGTGCCAGGGTCAGCACCACGCCCGCCACCAGGCCAAGCGCGAAGAGGACGCCCACGCTCGGGCCGCGATAGCGGGCCTCCGGCAGCCAGCGGCGCACGATCACGGCCCGGACGGCCGACCCGATCAACCCGAGCACGCTCAGGAGCACCCCGATGCCGGCCATCAGGACCGGCGCGATCGGACCGCTGGCGGCGCCTCCGGTAAACGCGGATGGGTCGACTGCCACGCCCGCCACCACCATCCCGAGGCCGCCCCAGATCAGGACCAGCGACGCGATCTGCAGCCCGCGGAGGCGGCGCAGTGGATCCCCGACGGGCTCGGGCACCACCGGCGCCCAGGTGCCGGGGAGCGGGTCAGCGATTGGTCGCGCCCCGCAGTGCGCCCGTGTCCGGCGCCAGGTCGGGTGTGCGCTGCCCCTTGCCTCCGGGCGCTGCGGCGGCGGCGCGGACCGGCGGCCGTTCGAACTCGTGGCCGCAGAATGCGCACAGCGACCATTCCGGCTCAGTCAGCCGGTTGCAGCTCGGACAGACCCGATGCAGTCGGGTGCGGCACGACGGGCAGGCCAGCCAATCAGCCTCGACCCGCTCGCGGCAGACCGGGCACAGCCGATGCTTCTCGACCTCGGCCAGCAGCGACTCCTCCGCCAGCGAGCGCTCGTAGACCTCGGCAAGCGTCTCGCGCGGGCGCAGGATCAGGTACAGGACCCGGGCGAACAGGAACACGACCGGGGTGAAGAAGATGATCAGGGCCGAGGCGAAGTAGGGCAGGATCGGGTTCTCGGAGCGGGCCTGCATGTCCCGGAAGGCCCAGTAGGCGGTCCCCAGCCAGAGCAGGATGATATAGACGATCAGCAGGGTCCAGGCGGTCTGGACCAGGGGGTTGCTGACGAAGTCGTCCCAGAGTTTGCCCGGATCGGGAAGGCCATCTGGCATGCGGCGGTGCCCTCAGACGCGTGCGCCGCGCGGCCGGTCGCCGCGCAAGGCGGCCATCCTAGCAGATGGGTCCGAGCGCCCCGATCAGCCTCGGGCGAGGCGCGTGACGACCCCGATCGCGCTGACCAGGCCGGCCAGCAGGAAGATCACGCCGGCCGGGCTGAGGGCCCGCAGCACGGGAATGATCCCGCCGCCCGGACCGGCCAGCAGCTCGACCCCCACGAAGCCGATCGACAGCGCAATCGCCCACCCCCCGGCCAGCCACAGCCCGACCCGTTGTGCGCCCAGTGGCTCCGGGTCGCGCAAGCCCCAACCGGCGAGGACCAGCAGGCCGAGGATCAGGGCCGGGACGGGTGCGGCGAAGCCGAAGTAGATCTGCGCCGCCAACCCGGCCGAGCTCTCCGGATAGCCGGTCCAGAAGGCAAGCCCCCATCCGCCCGGCCCGAGCGAGCGCTCGAGCAGGGATCCGCTTCCGTAGTCGAAGGGCTGCCCCCAGGCCAAGACCATCCCGGCCGCGCCGATGGCCAGCACGGTCGGTCCGAGCCAGGCGCGGGAGGCCGGTTGTCGCACGGGATCAGGCGCGGGCAGGACGGCTGCGACCCGGAGGCCGGCACCGCAGTTCTGGCAGAAGGCGGCCCCGGCCGGGTTCGGAGTGCCGCAGCGAGGGCAAGGCCCCGGCCGGCCGGGCGCGGAGGGACGCTGCGGTGCCTCGCCGTGTGGCGACAGGCGCCGCCCGCAGGTCGAGCAGAACGCGATCCCCGGCCGATTGAGCCCTCCGCAGTGCGCGCAGCGCTGCTCCTCCCCGGCCGGCGTGGCCGGCACAACCTGGGCCATCGGCCCGCTGGTCGGGTCCGAGCCGGGCGGTCGTGCACTCCCGTACGCCTCAGCGTCGCCCGGCGGAGAGGAGCGGTCCGGCTGAGGTGGTCCGGGAAGATCAGGCATCGCCGCTCAACTCCGCGTTCCACCACGCCGAGCTCCAGGTGTGCAGCGCCCCACCCGCCGCCAGCAGGCTCAGCCAGATGGCCACGAACGCCAGCAACAATCCCAGCGCAGTCGGGGTGAGCAACTGCCCCGCGTCCAGGTCGGCGCCGATGGGCGCCCACAGCACCCGCAGGAGCGCCAGTTCGCCGCCGAGCAGCGCCCCGTTGACCGCGGCCACGCCAATGGCGCTGCCGAGGAGTCGCAGCGGGCGATGACGCAGGAAGCCGAGCGCGCCGCGCAGCGCGCCGCGGATCGACCCGCCATCGGCTCCCCGCATGCATCGGATGGCAGCGGCCCCCATGGCGAGGCTCAGCAGCAGGGAAGCACCGCTCAGCAGCAGGAAGGGTGCCAGCCGCGCCGCCAGTCGAACCCCCAGCGGCCCGTTGCTGTCGGGGGAGGTGAACTCATCGGGGGCGATGGCCACGAACCCGACGCCGGTGGCGGCCAGTGCGATGGCCAGTGGCAGGGACGCCATCACGCTCCAGCCGAAGGTCGCCCCCAGGTCAAGGCTCCAGGGACGATCCTCCCGCCCGCGGCGCGCTCCTTGCGCCAGGCCGCGTAGCACACCGGTCTGTCCCGCCGAGGCGAGCAGGCAGGCCCCGATCACCGCCGCCGCGCAGACAAGCGACAAAAGCAGCACGTTCCACGGGTAGCTCCCCGCGCCGTACAGCTCGGCGCCCAGGAAGGCGAGGTCGCCAATGGTGGGCGGGTGGGCCACGGCCACGATCAACGGCAGCCAGCCGAGGACGGGAAGCCAGGCCAGCGCGCCGTACAGCCACAGGTCCGGCCGCTCCCCGGCGAGTCGTGCGGCGGCCGCGGATCGCGCCAGCCAGCCGCTCATGGCTCAGCCACCCGGGCTCGGGGAGGGGGTTGGCGGCTCCGCGCCGGTCAATTCAGCCAACCGCTCCAACACGGCGGCGAGTGCGTCGATGCGGTCCTGGTAGGTGCCAAGGTCGCCGTCGGCCAGCGCCGCCTGGGCCTGGCTGTACAACTCACCGGCGCGGGCGACGAGCGCGGCCACGTCATCGGGCAGCCCGCCGTCGGGCGGCGGCGCGGCCCCCAGCAGCTGCGCCAGCCCCTCCTCGATCGTCTCGGCGAAGGCGAGCCGATTCTGGCTGGCCAGGATCACTCGCTTGAACTCGGGGAAGGACGATTCGGTGGAACGCAGGAAGATGGGCTCGACGTACAGGATCGAGTCCCCCATCGGCAGCACCAGCAGGTCGCCCCGCACAACCGATGAGCCGGCCCGCGACCAGAGGGTGAACTGGGCGCTGATGGTCGAGTCCTGGTTGATGCGGGCCTGGACCTGGGCCGGTCCGAGGGTGGTCGAGTCGGACGGGAAGCGGAAGCTGATCCGCTCACCGTAGTGCCCCGGGTCCATACGCGCCGCCACCCAGCTGATCATGTTCGGGCGGCTGGCCGCGACCAGGGGCTGGATCAGGACGAACTCCGGCTCGGGGGCATCCGGCAGCAGCATGACCACGTAGTACGGCTCGATCCGGCGGCCCTCGCCCTCGACATCGGTCTGCTGGCTCGGGAAGGACCAGCGGTCCTCCTGGTTGTAGAAGGTCCCCGCCCCGTTGTCATCGGGTGGAACGTGATACAGCAGGTACGCCTCGTTCTGGGCGGTGAACAGGTCCTCCGGGTAGCGCAGGTGGGCAAGCAACGGCTCGGGCATCGCGCTCAGCGGCTCGAAGAGCCCAGGGAAGATGGCGGCATAGGCGCTCGCGATCGGCTCATCGGCGTCGACCTGGAAGAAGCGGACCGACCCGTCGTAGGCGTCAATGGTGACCTTGACGCTGTTGCGGACGTAGTTGGCGCCGGGGAACAGGTCGGTCAACGGCTGGGCGTTGGGATACCGGTCGCTGGCGGTGTAGGCATCCCAGATCCAGGTCAGCCGGCCATCGGCGCTGACCAGGTACGGATCACGATCGAGGATCAGGAAGGGCGCCAGTTCCGTCACGCGCTCGGCGATCTGTCGCCGGAAGAGGATCTGCGAGTCGGCGGTGAGCTGGTTGCTGATCAGCAGGTTCAGGTCGCCGAAGCGCATCGCAAAGAGGAGGCGGCTCAGCGGGTCACCCAGCGCGACGCCGTTGTCGCCCGACCAGGTGGTCGTCTCGCCGCCCTCGTCGCCAAGGGGATAGTCGAACTCGTCGGTGTCGGTGCCGACCACCACATACGAGCTGGCTCCCTCGCCGAAGTAGATGCGTGGCTCGCCCACCGGCAATCCGGGAACCTGGTTGATGCCGCTGACCAGGTAGTCGGGCTGACCCTCCGGCGTGACGGCGTTGACCGGCACGGCGGTGATCCCGTAGCCGTGGGTGAAGACCAGCCGCTCGTTGGTCCAGGTCCGGGCATTCTCCGGCAGGTCGCCGATCTCTCTGGGGCTGAGCATGATCTGGCGCAGCTCGCCGTCCACCACATAGCGGTCGATGTCGACGTCCAGGAACTGGTAGTACTGGCGCAGGATCTGCTGCTGGCCGAAGGTGATCAGCAGCGGCCGGTAGTCCCACAGGCGCAGGTTGTCGAGGGTCGCCTGGTTGGCACGCACCAGCGCCTGGGTCAGCGGCTGCGTGCCGGTGAACGGGCGAACGTCGATGGTGTCGAGGTCGAAGGCCGCCTGGGTGGCTGCGATGTGCTGCGCGATATACGGGCGCTCCAGGGTCTTCTCATTCGGCTCGACGCTGACCGCCTGGACAAACGACGGATAGAGCCCGCCGATCACCACCGAGGCCACCACCCACGCTCCGCCGGCCAGGGTGATCGCCCAGAGCGTGCGGAACCAGATGTTGAGCAGCAGCAGGACGGCGGCCGCAACCGCCACCCCGGTCAGGATCCATGCCGCGGGAACCGCGGCGTGGATGTCCGTGTAGGTGGCTGCCTGGAGCGTGCCCTGGATACCGCGAGTCGAGTACACCAGCTCCGCGATGTCGAGCTGGTAGCGGCCGGCGATGATCACCAGCAGCAGGGCGCCGAGGATGGAGAGGTGGGCCCGGACCGGGGCGGTCAGGCGGAACTGCCAGCGCAGGGCCCCCGCAGCGTACGCGCCCAGGGTGAGCAGCAGGACCGCCACCAGGCCACTCAGTGCCCAACTGGCCAGGAAGCGCCAGAACGGCAGGCCGAACACATAAAAGCCGATGTCCCGGCCAAACGAGGCTTCGGTTACCCCGAAGGCACCACCGTTCAGGAAGAGCTGGATCGTCTCCCAGGAGCCGGCCCATGCCGCCCCCGAGACCAGGGCCAGCACGCCTGCCGCGGCCAGCAGCGCTGCGGTGATCGCCGGGCTGGCATCGGGGAGCTCAACGCCGCCGATGCGGTGGATCGGCACCTGCGGGCCAATCCGGCGCGCCAGCAGCACGCTGCCCAGGGCCGGCAGGCCAAGTGCCAGCAGCCCGACCATGAAGAGCGCGACCTGGGAGCCGAGCCGGGTCAGCAGGACGTCGCGGCGACCCAGGGCGTCGTACCAGGCCAGGTCAGTCAGCAGGTCCACCACCGGCCCGACGAAGAGCAGCAGCGCGAAGATGACGGCCACGGTCACCATCAGCCGGCGCGGCCTGCCGGCAGGCGGCATCGTCACCGTGCGACGCGGGCGCAGCGGGGGAGGTGCTCCGTCACTCCCGTCGGAGCCGTTGCCGCCGGGCGCGGGACGAGTCGGAAGCGGACGACCCTCGCGTCGGGCATCCTGCTCCTGTTGCCGGCGCTGCAGCTCCTCCAGGAGGTTGTCGAGCCAGGACGACATGGCTACTCCCACTCGATGGTGGCGGGTGGCTTGGAACTGATGTCGTACACCACCCGATTGACGCCGGGCACCTCGTTGACGATGCGTGCGGAGATGCGTGCCAGCAGATCGTAGGGCAGTCGCGCCCAGTCTGCCGTCATGCCGTCCTCGCTGGTCACGGCCCGGATGGCGACCACGTGGGCGTAGGTCCGCCCATCGCCCATCACTCCCACGCTGCGGACCGGGGTCAGGATCGCGAATGACTGCCACAGCGACCGATACAGCCCGGCGGCCTTGACCTCGTCGATCACGATCCAGTCCGCCTCGCGCAGGGTTTCGAGCCGCTCGGCGGTCACCTCACCGAGGATCCGGATGGCGAGCCCGGGACCGGGGAATGGTTGGCGCAGGAGGACCGCCTCCGGCAGTCCCAGTTCGGCTCCCACCGCCCGGACTTCGTCCTTGAACAGGTGGCGCAACGGCTCGACCAGGCTGAAGCGCAGGTCGGTCGGCAGCCCGCCGACGTTGTGGTGGGTCTTGATCTTGGCCGCGGCACTCGTGTTGGCGGTGGTGGACTCGATCACGTCGGGGTACAGCGTGCCCTGCACCAGGAAGTCGACCTGTCCGAGCCGGCTCGCCTCCTCCTCGAAGACCCGGATGAACTCGTCACCGATAATCCGCCGCTTCTCCTCGGGATCCTCGACCCCCGCCAGCCGGCGCAGGAATCGGTCCCGCGCGTCGACCATCAGCAGCCGCATGCCCAGGTGCTCGGCGAAGGTGATGCGCAGCATCTCCGACTCGCGCTTGCGCATCAGGCCGGTATCCACGTAGATGCAGGTCAACTGGTCGCCCACCGCTCGATGCACCAGGGTCGCAGCCACCGCGCTGTCGACCCCGCCCGACAGCGCGCAGATGACCTGCCCCCCGCCGACCTGCCGCCGGATGCCGGCGACGCAGGTTTCGACGAAGGCGTCGGACGTCCAATTGGGCCGTGCCCCGGCGATGCCGATCACGAAGTTGCGCAGGATGTCGCGCCCGGCTGGGGTATGGATTACCTCGGGATGGAACTGGATTCCGTACAGGCCACGGGCCGGATCGGCCAGGCCGGCGTACTCGGTATCGGCGGACCGTGCCGTCGCAGCGAAACCGGCTGGCGGGCGAGTGATCGAGTCACCGTGGCTCATCCAGACCGGCTGGTCCGGGGTGAGCCCGATGAAGAGGCCGTCCCCGGGGGTGACTTCGACCGATGCCGGCCCGTACTCGCGCCGGTTGCTGGCCACCACCTCGCCGCCGAGTTCATGGGCCATCAACTGCAGCCCGTAGCAGATCCCCAGCACCGGGATGCCGCTGGTCCACAGCGCAGGGTCGGCTCCAGGAGCGTCGCGGTCGTATACCGATGCCGGTCCACCCGACAGGATGATCGCGCTGGGGCGGCGGCGCTCGATCTCGACCCAGGGCGTGTTGTGCGGGAGCAACTCAGAGTAGACATTCAGTTCGCGGACCCGCCGAGCGATCAATTGGGCCGTCTGTCCGCCAAAGTCGAGGACCACCACCAGGTCGGGTCCGATCCCGGCCGGATCCTCTGCCGGGCGTGCCGGGGCGGCCGCATGCATGGCGGTTTCCAGGTAGACCTCGACCTCGGCGTCATCGGGTGTCAGGACCCGGTGGCCGGCGTTGGCCGGCTCGCCATGGACCGTGCGGCCGCGGGTCATTCCCGCCCGATTCCGCGGTGCTCGGCATCGGTGACCGCCGGCCCGTCCCACATGGTGCCGCCCTCCCCGGTGACCGAGACGTGGGTCATCGACGAATCCGGATCGGCGCCATGCCAGTGGCGCACCTCCGCCGGGAGGTAGATCGCGTCACCGGCAGTGAACAGGGTGAACGCGCCCCCCTCGGCCTGGCTTCGTCCGCGACCGTCGGTCACGAGCAGGACCTGCCCGTCCGGGTGTGAATGCCAGTAGGTCCTGGCGCCGGGCCCGAAGGTGACCCGATGCGAGTTCATCTCCCCCGGCCCGCTGGCGTCAAAGATCGTCGCGATCCACACCGGGCCGCTGAAATGCTCTTCGCCGGCCGGCGCGGCCACCTCGTCCGCAACGTGGTGGGTCTTCAACCGACTATTCCCTGCCCGCCAGCTGCCAGGACTTGCCCTCGGTCGCGATCGCCGGGGCGATCACCATCTCGACCGTATGCATCTCGGCGATGGTGCGGGCGCCGAGCGCGGCCATCGACTGGCGCAGCGCGCCGACCAGGTTCTGGGTGCCATGGCTCGTCTCCGCCGGGCCGAACAGGATCTGGTCCAGCGGCAGTCGCTCGCCAATGCGAATGCGCGTCCCGCGAGGGAGCGTGGGCGACGGCGCGGCCATGCCCCAGTTGAAGCCGCGACCTGGTGCCTCGATGGCGCCGGCGAAGGGCGAGCCCAGCATGACCGCATCGGCTCCTGAAGCGATGGCCTTGGCGATGTCGCCGCCGGTCTTCATGCCGCCATCGGTGACGACCGGGACGTAGCGGCCGGTCTCGCGCTCGTGTCGGTCCCTGGCGGCTGCCACCTCGAGGGTCGCTGAAACCTGCGGCACACCGATGCCGAGCACCTCGCGCGTGGTGCACGCGGCGCCGGGACCGACCCCGACGAAGATGCCGGCCGCCCCCTGGTGC
>JBKJYH010000057.1:0-3630 GCA_046715765.1 Candidatus Limnocylindria bacterium | reverse complement strand
TTAAACATAACACCCGTTTTGGGGGATCTCGGGCGGGGCGGGGTTTGGTACTCCCCGCCCCCCCGCCCCCGCCCGGCTCGAATCACTCTGCCCGGTTAGTCTGTTCGGGTGCATCCCAAGTCCCCACCGCTGGTGATCGAGATCACAAGAGACACGCCGTTGGCAGGGTCACGCACGCCTTGATCACGGCGCACTAGCCTTACCTCTGAACGCGAAAAAGGGGCCCGGCAGCTCCCCAGGCGCCAATCCTGGTAGAGCCGCCGGACCCAGATGTTCCGGTGTGGTGGGTGGTTCCTTCCGAGGTGCCCCCTCGAAGAAGCCACGCCGTACAACTGCATAAACCCACGAGCTGGGAGCCCCCGTCACGCGAAATGATCGGGCTCCCGGCCCGGAGAAGCACACCCTCTGCAGGGACCTTCTCCGTTACGCTTGGGAGCTTACCTCAACGACGCGGTCGCACACAGCCGACGCGCCGGCGAGTTGTGCGCACCTGGGCGGCGAACGGAGCAAGGTTCCGGACAAGGAACCCGCACCGTGATCCGCGCCCTCACCCAGGTCATCCGCCACATCCCCATGGGGTACGTCCGCACCAAACTCCTCAACGCCCACCCCGCGCTGGGCGACCTCGCCTTCCGCTGCCTCGAACCGCTCCTCGACGGGGAGCTGCGCCCGACGTGCCGGGAGGTCGCCGAGCGGTTCCGGGTCAACAAGGACACCGCCTCGAAGGCGTTGCGGCAGCTCGTGACCTACGGGTACCTGCTCTACAAGCGCCGCTCGGCGGGCAACCGCCGCTGGGTGCACATCTACCTCGTCACCGACGAGCCCTGGGCGTGGCGGATCGACGATGATCTCGCCGCCCGCTTCGAGGCCACACTCAACGCCGCGCTCGACCGCGCCGCCGAGTTGTCCACAGCCGATCAGACCAGTTACAACGGTGTAATTACACAGGTGGAATCATGTCCGGAACCATCAGACCCGACCGAACCGGACGGAACCAATCTGTTTATCCCTAGGGGGGGAAATACCCCTAAGGCCCCTTCTGTGGACAGATCTGTCCACAGGCGAGCGCCGCGTGACTACACCCACCGCGTCGCCCGCGCCCTCGGTCGCATCCCGGCTCCGCTGCAGGCCCACACTCATCGCGCCCTGGCGCTCCTGGAGGCCCTGGGCTTCCCGCCGATGCTCCGGGTCCGGTACCTGCCGGTTATCGCCTCAGCGTTGAACTCAGGGGCCGAAATGGGGGCCCTGCAGAAGCGTTTGACCAAGGACCTGGACAGCGCCCGGAACGTTCAGGCGACGATCGGCTGGCGCATCCACACCCAGCTCGCCGACGAACTGACCAAGGCCGGTCAGCTCATCACCTGACGCTCCGGTTCGTTGGCGGCCGAGTTCGCGGAAACAGATCGCAAGGGCCGGGGGCGCGCGGGTATCCGAGTTGATCACGGAACTAGGTGTTGCGTTGCTAGCCACTTTAGAAGTAGGATCATGCCCATGACCATCCCCGTCGACGTCCCTCCGACACTCGTTCTCCCCCCCGACCTCACCGACCGCGAGCTCGCGTTCGTCATCCTCAACGCAGGCGACAAAGCCGGATTCTGGACTTGGATCTCGACCACCACCGACGGGTTTCTCGTGCTGCTGGACGGAAAAGTGCGCAAGCTGACCGCCAAACACGTCAGCGACCTCGCCACTCGACACTTCCTGACCGTGTGCCAGCAGCCCGCCGCGCTGGCCATGCACGGCGCAATGGACTAAGAAGTGAGCATCAATCCGATCGGAGGCGAGGTGGAAACACGCCTACCACCCATGGACGAGGTCGCCCCGGCCCAACGGGTGCTCTACAAAACACGAGCCGCGTTCGATTACTACGAAAGGGTCGTGAACTCGACCGTTGCTGAGCACGGCGCTGCTGTCGAAGCCGCGATCAGCAGGGTCATGAAACTCCGCGCACGGCACAACACGGCCTACGTCAGGTACCTCAAAAACGGTGGTACACCGGGCAATCAGGCCCGATCGGACGCCTGCGACAAAGCCGAAACCGCCCTGTTCGCAGGCTGGGACATCCTGGCAGCGATACTCGCAGTGCTCTACCCCGCAGTCCCAGGCATCAGCCCGCACCCGATCTTCGAGACGCGGGCGTTGATCGACAAACGCACCGGCCCACTGTGCAATGGATGGGCAACCGACAACGACGACACCATCACCCACCACCCACAAGAAAACTGCCCCGTCCACGGGGCCGCGCAACCACCACATCGGAAAGGCCCTCTCGAATGACGGCAACCATCGCCACCGACAAACCGCTCGCCGAACTGCGGGAAGCCCTCAAGCTCATCAGCGAGGGAGAGGTTCGCGGCTGGACTCTCACCACCAGTAGCAGCGGCGCACGCAGCGTCAGCACCCCAACCGGCGTCATCCGTATCCCGGGCAGCTTGACCGACGACGACGCCGCCAAGGCGTTGAAACGCCTCAACGACAAGGGCTTCACGCAGGCAGCGACACGCCCGAACCGCCCGGCCAAAGTTACCAAGGCGAAGGCTGCCCGGAAGCCCGCCGCGACGAAGCGCAAAGAACCCGAGCCCGTCGACAACCCTTACACGGTCGGATATTTGGCCAAATTCGCCGATCAGCCGCGCGAGGAACAGATCGCGGCCATCGAACGCCAGTTCTACGCGAACGTCGCCGCATGGGAAGATGCGCTGCCCCTGCCCGCCTTCGACGACGGCTTCGTGGACCGATACGTCATCATCACCCCTGAGGTGGCGCAGCAGATCCTCGACGAGTGCGCCGACGACTCCGAGAGCCCGGTGAAGTGGAACCGGAAACTTTCCAAGCCCAGGGCCAACGAGTACGCCGACGCGATGCAGCGCGGTCACTGGCTGCTCTCCAGTCAGGGCTACAGCATCGACTGGGATGGTCACCTTCGTGATGGACGCACCCGCCTCGTGGCCTGCACCATCGCGGGCGTGCCCATCCCGGCAAAGATCAGTTACAACCAGAACCCCCGCGACTACCAGATGTACGACGGCAACCGACCCCGCTCAGGCGCAGACACGCTCTACGTCGGCGGCGACGAATACGGGGTCAGCAACCGACACGCTGCGACATTCACCACCGCGCGCATCATCGTGGCCGCGCTACGCACCGACGGCGGCACCGGGCTAGTCCCGCCGTCACTGTGGCCGAAGAAAGTGCCCCGCGACAAGGTGACTGCCCTCATCGCGAGCGAACCTGGCGTCATCAACCAGTGCGTAAACGACACGGCGGTGCTGCGGACCAAGCCCGTCCAGATGCTCCACCCCGCCGCCGCCGCCGCCCTGTACTTCGCCCGCAAAGCCGCCCCCGACGGACCGCACGAAGAGTTCATTCACGCGGTCGCCCATGGCATCGACGAAGACGGCAACGGCTTGGACGCTGACGACCCCAGGTTCAAACTCCACCGCAACCTCACCCGCGCCCGGCGCAACAAGCGCGAGGCAGACACCAAGCTCCACCTCGCGCTCTACCTCAAGACATGGAACCTCTTCGCCACCAACGGCACCGTGGACGTCCTCGCGTGGAAGCCCGGCGAAGACCTGCCCGCCCCCGTTCATATGTGACACCGCAGCTCTAACGGTGGTGTTAACAGAT
>JBKJYH010000056.1:0-4982 GCA_046715765.1 Candidatus Limnocylindria bacterium | reverse complement strand
ACGGCGGCGGGCTCGTTCATCGACGCTTCGACGACGCCGTCCACGACCGGCTCCATCGTCTCCACCGCCGGACTGTCCGTCTTTATCACAGATGCGCCGTTCCCAGGTGGCGTCGTGGTCGACGTGGGACCCGTGCCGCCCGTGGCAAGCGATGAGCCCGTGGCAACCGGGGTGCCCGTGGCAAGCGGGGTGCCCAGCCCGCAGGCGGAGCTGTTCGCATGCGGACAAACGGTCCTCGTCGATGCTGGCAGCGTGATCATCCTGACCTGCGGCAGCTTGATCGTCGAAGTGACCACGGGCCTGGCTACGATTGTCCTCGGCGGGGGAACCACGCTCGTCACGATCCCCGCGGGCGGCGCCGTGGAGGTCACCGACACCGGCGGCGGCTCGTTTACTGTCGTGAACGTGGGCACCGTTCCCGTGTCGCTGACGGTCGATGGAGAGACAACGCACGTCTATACCGGCGACACGGCCACTGCCGACACCGCGCACTTCGTGGGCTTCGCGCAACCGATTGACAACGCACCGATCCTCAACCGGGTCAAGGCGGGACAGGCGATCGCGATCAAATGGCGGCTCGTGGACGGCGCCGGTGCACCCATCACCAACCTGTCCAGCGCCAGCATCACGGTCGAGACCCTCCTCGCCTGCCCGCTCGGCACCACGATCGACCAGATCGAGGAGGTAGTAGCCGGTTCCTCAGGTCTCAAGAACCTCGGAAACGGCTACTACCAGTTGAACTGGAAGTCGCCCACGATCTATGCGAATTCGTGCAAGACGCTTCACCTGCAACTTGGCGGAGTCACGCACGACGCGCTCTTCCAGTTCACGAAGTAGAGGTCTCTCCCGAGGATCGCGCCGGAACGGCGGTCGGAGCTCAGACTGCTCAGGGCTGAGACCCGACTTTGCACGCAGGTCCGCGAGCTGGCCGATCTGCACCAGGCTGGTCTACTGACCGACGAGGATTATGCGGCGAAACGATCCGAGGCAGTCGATCGCGTCTAGCGCTAGCGGCGACGGGCCGTGGCGATCGGTAGCGTGCAGGCGACCCCGGCCCTACGGCTTGCTAGGCTACAGCGGCGCGCATGAAGCTCGGCTCGGTGGCCTTCCTCAAAGCCGGCTGGTAGGGGCTACCTGATCGGCTTGGACGACGGGATGGCCACCGGGTGGAAGCGCTTGGCGACTGGGGCGCCCTGGCCCCCCTGCGCGAGTTGCTCGACGGCGCCGAGCAGGTGTACGTCGATGTCGAAGATAGGCAGTGGCTTGTCGCCGCCGTAGCGCGCCGGTGTACCGAGGAGGCTGGTGCTACTAACCCGCCGCTTGCACCTGCTAAGCGGCCAGACAAACCGTTGTCGTCACGCACCGGGGCGTCCCTACCAGAGGCCGCTTTCCGGGGATGGGGTGTAGTCTCTGGCCGAGACAGGGTTCGGCCCGCCTCCCACCCGCCCGTGGTTTGGGCGCCACCCATCGGAAGGATGCATTAGCCGTCCGCATGGAAGAATGGGAGTAGACACTTGCATCGCATTGCCATCGCCGTCGCATTCGCCGCTACGCTCGTCGCCCTGCCCGCGGCCGCACTAGCCGCGGAACCCAACAATCAGGCCTGCTTGGGGGACGACTTCTCCAGTTACGCCCAGGCCGGTGGTTCCAGCTTTGGCCAGTTCAACGCCTCGCTGGCTCAGTACGTGCCCGGTCTGGGGTACCCGATCCAGCTGCACCTTGCTGGTTACATCCCGGACGCCACCATCTCCAATAGCTGCAACGACTAGGTTGCGATTCGCGAGCCAGAAGTCGTCCTCCTCACCGATGACGATATGACCCGGCCCGGCGTCTGCGCGACCTGGTCATCGATCTGGGGCAACGGCCGCGGCGATCGGTAGCGTGCAGGCGACCCAGCTCAGTACTAACCCGCCGCTTGCACCTATGGAGAGGCCAGCCAGTCGCAAAGCTGATTCGCAACCGCCACGACTGCGCGGCGGTTGCTGCGGCGGTAGCAGCTGGCATCGACGATGCGGCGCTCATCGAGCCTGGGGCATGAGCCGGCCTAGCGGCCTCCAAAGGGCTTGCAAACGGATCCCACCTATGTTATGTACATACGATGCCGAGGCGATCTGCTGAACCCCGCTACCGACGCCGCGTCGTGCTGGAGCTGACGCCCGACGAGTCTGACCTGCTGGACCGTCTTGCCGATGGCCATGGCACGATCCGAGGCGCGGTGCTTGCTGGCTTGACCGGCCTCGAAACGAATAGGGTGGGCGAACTCGAGGCACAGATCCGTGACCTGACCGACACCGTCGCCTCAACCAAGACCGCTCTGGCAGAGGAGCGTGCCGGCCATGCCGCTGACGTCACTGCAGCCAAGCAACAGCGCGCTGAAGTACGCGATGCGCTGGAGGGCGAGCGGCAGAGCTTGCGCGACACGAAGGCCAAGTTGCGGGAGACACGCGCAAAGCTGGTGGAGCAGACGACGGCCCGACGAGCTGCCGACGACTTGCGCAAAGCCACGCAAGAGCAGCTCTTCCACCACCTGTACTGCGGCATCTGCGAGGGATTCGCGCCGGATGCGGAGTGGGCAGAGGAGCCCGATGGTAAGGGAGGCGCGTACGTCTACCACAAGCCGCACGGCTTTCGCCTCAAGGCAGTGCGACGGGGTGAGCCGGCGACCGTCCTGGGGTGGCGCGCGCGACCGCCTAAGGGTGAACCGCAGTGAGCAACGGCGGCCGAGCGCGATCCGTCGATCTCTCGCGCCTCAGTCCCGTGCTGCAATTGTTCCTGGTGCTCTTCGTGGTGTTAGCGGTCGGCCGCCGCGTCGAGCTCAGTGGGGGCCTCCATCTCGCGCCACCGGCCTTCGTGCCGCTGGCATCCGACGCGGCCAGCCGCTTCGCGCAGGAGTTCGGCACCGCCTACGCCGAGCTGATTGAGGCCGAACAGCGCAGCGAAGGGACGTAGATGGCTACCTCGTCCCAGCGGGTGGCGCTCTACACCCGCATCTCCACCGACGAGACTAACCAGCCCTACTCGCTGGGCGCCCAACGGGACCGCCTGCTGGCGCACGTCAGCTCCCAGCCGGGCTGGCAGGTGGTGGGTGAATATGAGGACCGCGCCTCGGGCAAGAGCCTGGAGCGACCCGCCCTGGCCAACGCCCGGCGCGCTGCCGCGGCCGGCGGGTACGACCTGCTGCTGGTGTACCGGGTCGACCGCCTGTCGCGCAACCTCGGGCAGCTGGCGGCGCTGATCGAGGAGCTCGAGGCAGCGGGGGTTGCCTTCCGCTCGCTGACCGAGCCGTTCGACACCACCAACCCAGCGGGGCGGATGATGCTCCAGATGCTGGGCGTCTTCGCCGAGTTCGAGCGGGCCAGCATCATCGAGCGGATCAGTGCCGGCATGGAGCGCAAGGCAAGCCGCGGCGAGTGGACGGTGGGCAGCTACCCGTACGGCTACCGGCGCGGCAGCGACGGCCCCGGCCTGGAGCCCGACCCGGCCGCCGTCCAGGTCGTGGGCGACATGTTCGAGCGCTATGTCACCCATCGCCTCGGCAGTGGCGCCATCGCTAGCTGGCTCAATCAGCGCGGCCTGCGCACGACTCGCGGCCAGCCCTGGACCCGGGCATCGGTGCTGGGGGTGCTGGGCAACCGGGTGTACCGTGGCGAGGTCCCCTTCCGCGGCCTGTGGCATCCCGGTCGCCATCCGGCCATCGTCGAGGCGGAGGTCTTCGAGGCTGCTCAGCGCCTGCGGGCTGGCCGCGCGCATGCCCCATCCCAGCGACGGGCCAACCCGAGCCCCTTCCTGCTCAGCAGCCTGCGCCTGGTGTGCGACCGCTGCGGCGCCCCGTTGGTCGGCACCGCCGCCCATAACCGCAGCCGCCGCTACGACTACTACACCTGCGCCACCCGCTCGCGCCACGGACGGGCGGCCTGCGACCAGGACCGCGTGCGCCGCGAGCAGCTCGAGACCGCGGTGCTCGGGCAGTTGGCCGAGATCTACGCCAACACCGAGCTGCTGCGGGAATCCCTGGCCGAGGCCGATCGGCAGTGGCGGCATGAGCATGTCGCGCGCCAGGCTCGGATCGGCGCGCTGGCCGTCGAGCGGGTCGACCTGGAGCGGCGGCTGCAGCGCTACTTGGTCGCCTTCGAGGAAGGTCGGCTGCGACCGGATACCTGCCAGAGTCGGATCGACCAGATCGAGGTGCGGCTGGCGGCGATGGCCAGTGAGGAAGCCGCGCTGGCGCTGGAGAGCGACCGCGGCGACATCGGGCCGGTCGACCTCGACTTCGCGTCGGCCCTGCTCGGCGTGTCGCTCGACGCCATTCTGGCCAACGCGCTGCCGCCGGCCCGCAGCAAGGCGCTGTTGGCGCAGCTCATCGAGGAGGTGCGCGTCGTGTCGGGCCAGGACGTGCGGGTCACCTACCGCGTGCCGCCCGAGGTTCGCATACCGGATGGAATGGTGGAGATGAGGGGACTCGAACCCCTGACCCCTGCGATGCGAACGCAGTGCTCTCCCAACTGAGCTACATCCCCAGAGCCGGCCGAGTATAGCAGCGGCTTTCGGGGCTTCCCAAACTAGAACATCTGTTCTATCATCGGTTGGGCCATGACCGATGCCGCACGGCCCGTCCGACCCCTTCCCGAGCTGCTCGAGGCGCTCCGCGATCACGGGCTTCGGCGCGGGGTTGACCCTGGACCGATGGTCGCCGCCGGTCCCCTTTCCACCGGTTGGCCATCGCTCGATGTGGCGCTGCGCAGCGGCGGCTGGCCACGCGGCGCCCTGGCCCTGCTCGATGCCCCGACCGGCAGCGGCGCCACCAGCCTGGCACTCGGATCGCTTGCCGCCTGCCAGGCAGATAGCGGGCTGGTCGCCTGGCTCGACCCCGCTGGTCGCTTCGACCCGGCAACCGCGGCTCGGCTGGGCGTCGAGCTGGAGTGGCTGCTGGTCGTCCGCCCCGCCGACCCCGCCGAGGCGGTGGAGCTGGCCGGCTGGCTGGC
>JBKJYH010000055.1:0-6240 GCA_046715765.1 Candidatus Limnocylindria bacterium | reverse complement strand
GCCTGGGAGGCGGCGCCCTTCGCACCTGGTTCAGGGTGGTGGCGTCATGCCACCACCAGGCTTACCCCTCCGGGACGGGCAGGAACCCGCCGAAGAGGCCGGCCCAATACTCGAACGAGCCGGTGCGTCCGACGTGCAAGGGGTGAGCCGGATCCCATTGCAGGGCCAGCGACACTACCACGTCATTGGCGTCCAGTCGGGCGCCGTTGTGGAAGGTGACCCCTGCACGCAGGGTGCAGGTCCAGACCGTGGCATCCGCGTTGCCTGCGCACTCGGTGGCCAGGGCCGGTTCGACGGCCGTTTCGCCGATCTCGTACTTGTACAGGGGCTCGGTGATCTGCTCACAGATGCGGAGCGTCTCACCGTCGATCTCGTCCGCGCAGTAGAGCGAGATCGGATACGCGTTCTGCATGAAGACCAGGGTGTCACGACCACCCGGATCCATCACGTAGAACTCCTCGGCGGTCAGCGGGGACGAGTGCGCGCCTGCCACATCGGCCTTCCAGGCCGTGGCAGAGGCGCCGTGCGCCACCGGGATCATCGGGACGAACTCGCGGATCGCATTGTTCGCGTCCGTGTAGGCCGCATCGCGGGTCGCGGGGTCGAGGTTCTGGGCGCCGATGTCCAGTGCGGCGGTGATCGCCGGGTCCGGCGTACCGAACTGGAGGTTGGCGTCGTTGTTGAAGTGGTAGTCAAGGAAGTTGGTGGCATCCGGGAAGTCCGCACCCCACCCGAGCAGGTACAGGCCGTCCAACAGGCCGGCCGACGAGTTGTCCAGGAAGGTGGCTGACTCCTGTTCCTCGATCACGACCGTGATCCCGATCTCGGCCAACTGGGCCTGGATATCGGCTGCGACCACGGCCGGATCGGGCAGGTACCCGCGCACCACGTTGCGGTAGAAGAGCTTGGTGGAGAACTCACCACCGGTGGCCGGGAGGGCCTCGGCCAGCATGGCGCGAGCCGCGTCCTGGTCGAACGACCACCACGGGTCGCCGCCGCAGGCGAGCGGGATCTCGCACGGGGTGAAGTAGTCGGCAACCGACGACCCGTCCGGGTAGAAGCTGTCCACGATGCGCTGGCGGTCGATGCCCTGGGCGATCGCCTGGCGCACGCGGACATCACTCCACGGAGCAAAGGTGTTGGTCATGCCGATGTACATGGTGTTCAGCGCCGGGCGGTTGAGCAGCGAAAGGTCCGAGTCGCCCTCGATCGCGGCAAAGTCGTCCGGTCCGGGGTTGTCGATGCCGTCCACCACGCCGGACTGCAGCGCCAGCAGGCGAGCTGCAGCCTCGGAGTTCCACTGGATGACGAGGTTCTCGGCGATCGCGGCATCACCCCAGTACGCGTCGTTACGGGTCAGGGTGATGTGGTCGCCACGAACATACTCACCGAACGAATACGGGCCGGTCCCGTTCGGGGCAGCCAGGATCCTGTGGTTGGCCATGTTGGCGGCCAGGTAGTCTGAGTCATGGATCGCGTTCGAGGTGAACGCCATCTTGCTCAGGAAGGCCGGGTCGGAGTAGCACAGGGTGAACTCGACCGTCGTCGCGTCGATGGCCTTGATTTCGCTGAACTCCCCGCCGTATGCGCAATCCGCCGCCCCGGCCTCGGGGTAGCTGATCGGCTCGAACGGTGCCTCCGACACGGGGGCCTGGCTGTCGCTGGGGGTGGTGCTGCCCGAGGGCTCGGCGCTCTGGGCGGTACAGGCCGCCACCACGAGGCCGAGCGCGACCAGCATGGAGATGCTTCTCCAGGTTCGCATTCAGAAATCCTCCGCTTCGTTTGATACGACCTGTCCCACTGCGTCGGCCGGGCTGGCAACGCCTGAGGACGCCTTACCTTAGCAGTCTCGCCGAGCGTGACGCTCGGCGGAGCCGCGTGATCAAGCCGCCGGCCCAGGCCGCGGCGTTACTCGTTGGGTCGCCTCCTCCTTCAAGTGCGCGACTCCGATGTCGCTGGACAGCGCCTCTTCGGCGAAGTGACAGGCGACCTTCTGCTCGCCGGCGATGACACGCAGCGGCGGATCATCGGTGCGGCACTGCTCGGGCTTGCCGAGCTTCTCGTACAGCCAGCAGCGGGTATGGAACCGGCAGCCGGAGGGTGGATTCGCCGGCGAGGGAACATCACCGGTCAGGATCACCCGCCGGCGGCGACGCTCGGACTTCGGATCCGGGATCGGGACTGCCGACAACAGCGCCCGGGTATAGGGGTGTGCCGGCGTCTCATAGATGGCCGAGGGCACGCCCAGCTCGACGATCTTGCCGAGGTACATCACCGCCACCCGGTCGCTGATGTGGCGCACCACCGACAGGTCGTGGGCGATGAACAGGTAGGTCAGCCCGAATTTCTCGCGGAGTTCCACCAGCAGGTTCAGGACCTGCGCCTGGATCGATACGTCGAGCGCGCTGATCGGCTCGTCGCAGACGATGAACTCCGGCTCAACCGCCAGTGAGCGGGCGACCCCGATTCGCTGGCGCTGTCCGCCGCTGAACTCGTGCGGGTAGCGGTTGGTATATCCGGGGTTCAGGCCGACCAGGGCCAGCAACTCCTTGACCCGCTCGAGCCGCGCCGGGCCGCTGGCCAGGCCGTGGGTTTCGAGTGGCTCGCTGATGATCGAGCCGACGGTCATCCGCGGGTTGAGGCTGCTGTAGGGGTCCTGGAAGATGATCTGCATCCTGCGCCGGGCGGCCCGCAGCTCCTGCCGATTGAGGCTCATCAGGTCGGCGCCCTCGAACCGGACCGTCCCGGCAGTTGGGTTGCGCAGGCGGATCACCGCGCGCCCGGTGGTGCTCTTTCCGCAGCCTGACTCGCCCACCAGCCCGAACGTCTCGCCCTTGCGGATCTCGAAACTGATGTCGTCCACCGCTCGGACCGCGCCGGTCTGGCGCTGGAGCAGCCCGCTCAGAATCGGGAAGTAGACCTTGAGGTTCTCGACCTCGACCAGGTTGCTCATTGGATCCAGCCTCCGGGTTCGGTCCCGAAGCAGCGGGCAAGGTGTCCCTCCCCGGCGCGTTCGCTGAGCTCCGGCTGCACGGACCGGCAGCGCTCATGGACGTACGGGCAACGCGGGGAGAAGCGGCAGTCGACCTTGGGGTCGACCAGGTCGGGGGGAAGGCCCTCGATCGTGCGCAGGCGGGCGCCCTTGTCCTCGTTCAGCCGCGGCAGCGAGTCGAGCAGGCCCCAGGCATACGGCATCCGAGGCTGCTCGAAGATGTCGTCCACCTTGCCCGTCTCGACGATCTGGCCGGCATACATCACGTTGATCCGGTCGCACATGCCGGCGGCGATCCCCAGGTCGTGGGTGATCAGGATGACCGCGGTGCCGAACTCCTCGGACAACTTGCGGATGAGCTCCAGGATCTGGGCCTGGATCGTCACGTCCAGGGCGGTGGTCGGCTCGTCGGCGAGCAGCAGCATCGGATCGCAGGCAAGTGCGATGGCGATCATCACCCGTTGGCGCATGCCGCCGGAGAACTGGTGCGGGTAGTCACCCATCCGGTCGCGCGCTCGCGGGATGCCCACCTTGGCCAGCAGGTCGGCAGCGCGGTCCGCGGCGGCCTTCCGCGACAGGCCCAGGTGCACCTTTGCCGACTCGGAGATCTGGTAGCCAATCGGCAGTGTCGGGTTCAGGCTGGTCATCGGGTCCTGGAAGATGAAGCCGATCTTCTTGCCCCGCAACAGGCGCATCTCGTTCTTCGACAGCTTCATCACGTCGATCCCGTCGAGGATGATGCTGCCGCTCACGATCTTGCCCGGCGGATCGGGCACGAGGCGCGTGAGTGACAGCGCGGTGACGCTCTTGCCGCAGCCCGATTCCCCCACCAGGCCCAGGGTCTCGCCGTAGTCGAGTTCGAAGCTCACGTCGTCGACGGCGTGAACCACCCCGTCCCGGGTGAAGAACTGGGTGGACAGGTTGCGGACCTCCAGCAGCTTGCGCGCATGGCGGCGGTTGTCGGCCAGCTGTTCGGCGAGGCGTCGGCCTTCCTCGGTGGCGATTTCGACGTCGTCGGGCAGTTCGGTAAGCGCCGGGCTGCCCGATGGCCCACCGGGGGTACCGGAAACGCTCACTACTGCTTCCCCTTCAACTTCGGATCGAGCGCGTCGCGCAGTCCGTCACCCAGGAAGGTGAAACTGACCAGGGCAACGGCGACGGCGATGGCCGGGAATACCACCAGGTGCGCATTGGAGCGCACCGACTCGTAGCCGGCCGCCACGAGGCTCCCCCACGAGGCTCGGGGTGCCTGTGCGCCGATGCCAAGGTAGGCGAGCGTGGCCTCGGCCAGGATGGCGCCGGGGATGCCCAGGGTCACGGCCACGATCATGGGTCCCATGGCGTTGGGCAGCAGGTGGCGGGTAACGATCCGGAAGTCGCTGACCCCGATGGCGCGCGCAGCCTCGACGAATTCCTGCTCCTTGAGGCTGAGCAGCTGGCCGCGCACCAGGCGCGCCATCCCTACCCAACTGGTCAGACCGATGGCCACGAAGACCAGGAAGAGTCCATCCAACGCGTTCCCAAGCGGCGTCTCGCGGAAGCTCACCGACAGCAGGATGATGAAGAGGAGGTCGGGGAATGCGTAGATCACGTCGGTGATGCGCATCAGCAGGTTGTCGATGCGCCCGCCGAACCAGGCCGCCATGGCGCCAAACGGCAGGCCGATGACCAGCACCACGACCTGGACCACCAGCGCCACGAGCATGCTGATCCGCGCCCCATCGAGCAGCCGCGAGAAGAGGTCGCGGCCAAGCTGATCGGTGCCGAGCAGGTAGAACCGCTCGTCGGGGGTGCCGGGGTTCATGGTGGTCATGGGAGGCAGCGGACCGGCCGAGCGGAGGTTGTTGAGCTCCTGGTAGAGGAGCAGGTCCTGGGTGTGCTGCTCGCGGTAGTCGTATGGGGCCAGGCCACAGGGGAACTGATCCGATCCACAGTTGGGACCGAACAGGGCGAGCACGATCAGCAGGACGACGATCGCGCCGCCCACCACTGACAGCCGGTTCTTGAGCAGGCGCCGCCATGCGTCGCCCCACAGCGAGGCAGGGCGGCGGACGAGGGGCGTATTCAGGGTTGCGGCGCGCTCGGCCACCGTCGGCTCCTAGCTATACCGGATGCGGGGGTCGATGTAGGCGTACAGGACGTCCACCACCAGGTTGAGGACTGCGATCACCACCGCGTACAGCATGGTCATGGCCATGATCACCCCGTAGTCGCGCTGCGCAATGCTTTGCACGTAGAACCGCCCGATGCCCGGGACGCTGAAGATTGTCTCGATGATGAACGAGCCGGTGACCATGAAGGCCAGGATCGGCCCCAGGATGGTGATCACCGGGATCAACGCGTTGCGGATCATGTGCACGACCACCACGCTGCGCTCTTTCAGCCCCTTGGAGTGGGCGGTCCGAATGTAGTCGCGGCGGGTGACCTCCAGCAGGCTGGCGCGGGTGTAGCGCGCGATCTGGGCGATCGAGAAGCCGGCCAGCGCGACGGTGGGCATGATCCAGTTCGCCGGTTCATCCCAGCCGACCGTTGGTAACCAGTGCAGTCCGACCGAGAAGATCACCATCAGCAGGATGGCCAGCACGAAACTGGGCGTGGCGATGCCGATCACCGAGATGAAGGTCGAGACGTAGTCAGCCACCCCGTTGTGGCGCAGTGCGGCGATGATTCCCAGCGGAATGCCGACCAGGACCGAGAGTGCGAACGCTTGCAGTCCGAGTTGGACCGTCACCCACACCCCGTCCCCCACGATGCTCAGCACCTCGCGATCGACGTACTTGTAGGAGACGCCCAAGTACCCCTCCAGCAATCCGCAGGGCGACTGGTTGGCGCGGCGCTCCACGCATTCGGCGGGCGGCGTCAACCCGTCTTCGGGCGGGAAGAAGTAGAGCACCCCGGCCCAGCGCAGGTACTGTTCGTGCCAGGGATCGTTGAGGCCGTATCTCTCGTCCAGGGCCGCGACCGCCCAATCGGGGAGCTTCTTCTCTCGAGCCCACGGGCCGCCGGGCGCCAACTGCATCAGGACGAAGGTGATCATTGACACGAAGAACAGGACCGGGATGATCCAGAGCACCCTGCGAACGATGTAGCCGAGCACGGTCCATATCCTCGAGCGGGGTCGTCAGTATCGCCGATGATCGACGGCCGCGGCCTCCGAGGCGTTGGACCCTCGGGAGACGCGGCCGTGGGGGGGGGGGGGGGGGGCCCCCCCCCCCCCCCCCGCGGGGGGGGGGGGGGGGGGGTGTGCC
>JBKJYH010000054.1:0-11447 GCA_046715765.1 Candidatus Limnocylindria bacterium | reverse complement strand
GTCGTGGTGCGCCTGCTGACACGACTGATCGGGGCGCTCGCCCGGCGCTCCTAGCGCACGTCGAGCTTGGCGTTGCGCCGGGAGCTGGTCTCGAGCCGAGTGAAGAGCAGGAACGCCGCCACGGCATAGGCGACCCCGATCCCGAACTCGATCGCGATCAACCCGCCGACCTGGTCCAGACCGGCACCCCCGGCCGCCGCCCGGACCGCGGCCAGGCCATGGGTGAAGGGCAGTCCCGCGCTGACCGCCTGCATCCAGTCGGGGAGCGTCTCGATCGGGATGTTGACCCCGCAGAAGAGCAGGAAGGCGAAGACCAGCAGGTTGGCGCCGAACAGCCCGTCGCGCAGCCGCAGGCTGAGTGATCCCTGGAGTGCGCCGATCGCCGAACAACTGAAGACCGTCACCACCAGGGCCAGGGCGACGGCCCCCAGGCCCGACGGCGCCAGCTCCACGCCCAGCAGCAGCCAGCTGATCGCAAACCCGTACACGCTCACCAGCAGCCCGTTGGCGATGAATGGGATGAAGCGCCCCCCAAACAGAGCCGCGCGATTGGCCGGTGTGGCCAGGATGGCATGCAGGGTTCCGAACCAGCGCTCGTTGCTGATGGCCATGGTCATTCCGTAGATCCCGCTCATGGCGCTCACCTGGACCGCGTTGCCGATGGCGAAGAAGGCCGGGTCGAGCCCCGTCGCGTAGCTCCCCAGCGCGGCGAAGAAGAGGATCTGGAAGGTCGGCGCGCCGATCAGGGTCGGGATGTAGATGCTCGGGCGTGCCCAGTTGAAGAGGGCGGTGTAACTGATCCGCCCGCCGTACCAGAACAGGCGCAGGTTGGCTCGGAGTGAGCCGGGTCGGATCGGGTGGGACAGGCGGGGGATGACGAGGGCGGTCATCGACGCGGCCTCTACGCCAGGTTGAGGGTCGCGTCGCGGCGCGCCTTGTTGAGGACGTAGACCAGCACCATCCGGGCAGCGAGCCAGTAGACCACCGCCAGGACCAGGCACATCCCGATCGCCAGCCAGGGCGGTGCCGTCCCGATCGCTGAATCGCGAATGGCGTCCATCCCCCAGGTCGGCGCCAGCACCCAGGAGATCGGCCCGATCCAGCCCGGCAGGAACGAGAGCGGCACCACCAGCCCGGTCACGATCCAGATCGGGTACTCGAGCAGGTTGGAGAGCGCGTTGGCGTGGCGGTACAGGACGAAGGTGGTCGCGATCAGCATCCCCATCGCACCCAGCGCCACGATAGCCGCCGCAAGCGCCAGCGGCAGGAGCGCCGGGAAGGAGGCGTGAAGCGGCACCCCGAACAGGATCACGCCCCAGGCCAGCGTTGCGATCACCGAGTAGAAGGCGAAGCTCGCAGCGCCCAGGGTCTGGCCGGCAAGCACCAGGTCGTAGCGGCGCGGTGCGGCGATGAGCAGCTCAAGGGTGCCCTCCCAGCGCTGCCAGGCGATGGCACCGCCGGCACCGAACAGGGTCGTGCTCCAGACCCCCATCATCCCGGTCCCCAGCGCCGCGTACAGGAGCGTCTGCTCGCCGGCCGCGTCGCCGCCGATCCGGAACAGGAAGAAGGCGATGCTGGCGAAGATCACCGGCTGCAGGACCGAGGTCAGGATGAAGAACTCGCTGGCCAGAAAGGCACGCATCGTGAAGAGCCAGACCATCCCGACCAGCCGCAGGCTGCGACGCGCGCCGTTCACGCGACGGCCGCCGCTCGCTCGGCCCCGGCGCCTGATGCGGTGCTGGCGATCAGGTGCACGTACGCATCCTCCAGGGTCGGCTCGCGTGATACCACCTTGCCGATGCGTGTTTCGCCGAGCAGCCCCAACAGGCGCTGGACGATGGTCGGACCGATCTCGCTCTGGACCAGCAGGATCTGGGACTGGTCGCGCTCCTCGATATTGACCTCGATCACGTCCGGATCGGCGCGCAGCCGATCCACCGCATCCGGCGCCACGCCGAAGGTCTCGATCTCGACGATGGTCCGGTTGGCGATGGCACCCTTGAGGTCCGCCCCGCTCCCCATCGCCACGATCCGGCCGTCGTTGATGACCGCGATCCGGTCGCACAGGGCGTCGGCCTCGAACATGTAATGAGTCGTCAGCAGGACGGTCTTGCCCGCGTCCACCAGGGCACGGACGGTGTGGCGCAGTTCGCGCGCCCCGACCGGGTCGAGCCCGATCGACGGTTCGTCCAGAAACAGGACCTCCGGGTCGTGGAGCAGGCCGCGAGCGATGTGCAGCCGTTGACGCATCCCGCGGCTGTAGCCCTCGACCTTCTCTCGCTCGCGCCCGGTGAGGCCGACCAGCTCGATCAATGCGGCGATCCTCGCCTTCTGTTCACCGGGATCCACGCCGTACAGTTCCGCGAAGTAGCGCAGGTTGTCGAGGGCGCTGACCCGGTCGTACAGGCCGCGGTCGCCCCCGAAGACATAGCCGATCCGGCGCCGGACCTCGGTCGTCTGCTCCACCACGTCGTAGCCCATCACCCGTGCGCTGCCGGCGGTCGGCAGGAGCAGCGTGATCAGCATCTTGATCGTCGTCGTCTTGCCCGCCCCGTTGGGGCCGAGCAACCCGAACAGCTCGCCGGGTCGCACCGTGAAGTCGATGCCACGCACGGCCTCGACCACCACCGGGCGGCGACGCAGGACTCCCAGGTGGGTGTTGTACGAGCGGACGAGCCCGATCGCCTCGACCGCGTGCTCGGTCAGAACCACTTGCGCCAGCGGAAGAAGAGGACCGATCCGACCATCACCACGCCCATCAGGACCAGGGCAAAGGGGTAGCCCCACGACTGGTCCAGTTCGGGCATCAACCGGAAGTTCATGCCGTAGATCCCCGCGATCAGGGTTGGCAGCATCAGCACCACGGTGAGGGCGGTGAGCCGTTTCATCACCGCGTTCAGGGCGTTGCTGGTCACCGCCAGGTTGGCGTCGAGGGTGGTGGCCACCAGGTCGCGGTACAGGTCCACCGAATCGAGGACCCGGACCAGGTGGTCGTACAGGTCCTGGTAGTACGGCAGCCCCGCGTCGTCGACGAGCGGCAGGTCGCGCCGCAGCAGGGCGTTGGCCACGTCGCGCTGCGGGGCGAGGATCCGACGCAGCTCCAGCAGGCTGCGCTTGATGCCGAGCAACTCACGCAGTGCGACCGAGGTGTCGCCTCCCTCGATCACCCGATCCGCCAGCGCGTCGATCCGGTCCGAGAGCCGGTCCAGGAGTGGGAAGTAGCCGTCCACCACGGCGTCCAGCAGGTGGTAGAGGAGCGCGCCGACGCTGGGCGCCACCATCGCCGGACGGAGCATGAAACGCTGCTCGACCTCGCGGATCGCGGGGGAGTCGCCCCAGCGAACCGAGACGACGTAGCCGGCCCCGGTGAACAGGTGCAGCTCGCCCAGTTCGAAGGCAGGCTTCTGCCGAGCGGGCAGGACCTCGTACGCGACGATCACGTGCTGGCCGGGATAGGTGTCGACCTTGGGACGCTGGCGCCGCTTGCGCAGGTCCTCGAGCGCGAGTTCGTGGAGGTCGAACTCACGGGTGAGGAGCGCATAGTCCTCCTCGTCGGGCGACAGGATGTCGAGCCAGACGACCTGGTCCTTCTCTGCCCGGAGGGCGTCGATCTGGTCGAGTTCCGCCCCCTGCAGCACGCGCAGGCTCCCGTCATCGAGGCGGGCCAGGCAGGTGCGCCGGGAGGGATCGGTCATCGGGATCGAGTGTAGGAGGTCAGGTGCCCGCGCGGATCAGGCCCGCTACCCGGTCTCGGTCCGTCGGATCCGAGAACACGAGCAGCACCTGGCTGCCGAACCAGCCGACCCGCAGTCCGGGTCGCGGCCCATCGATCAGCTCCAGCTCACCGATCTCGACGCTGCCGAGGCCGGCCACCGCGCGAGGCACGCGGAGCTCGACCTCGCCGCCCGGGGTGCTGGCGCGCAGGTCCACACCCTCCCCGTCCGGGGTGGGCAGGAGCATGACGCGCTGGTCCACCAGTTCGGTCGGGGACCTCCCCAGGCGCGCCACGCGACCCTGGGCCGTCGCCGCAATCGGCCGTCCATCGCTCCAGGCGGGTGGAGTGCCCCACTGTCGCAGGGACGCATCGGTCACCCGGAAGCGCGGGTAGCCCAGGCGCGAGCCGATCCACAGCAGCGCGGCGAGAGCCATGAACAGGAGCGGTCCCCCCCAGTCACGCACGATCGGGAGGCCGAGGTCCTGCTCGACGTGGGCCACTGTCAGGATTGCGCCCCAGCCGACCAGTTGCGAGACCCAGGGCAGGCTGAGGAACCCCTCGATGCCCGCCTGGTCGCGTGCCTGGCGCCCCGCGCCGCTGAACGGAGCCGCCGAGGGCGGGTAGTCGGTCCGGACCAGGACCTGGTTCGCGTTCTCGGACGAGTCGGCCGCGAGGTGAATCCAGCGTCCATCTCCCGCCCCGAGGCGGCGTGCCTGGCAGGCATCCGCGATCGCGCAATTCGCCACCGCTGCGCCGCTGAAGCGCAATTGGACGCGCACCACGCTGCCCGATGTCATGCCTGCCAGCTCGGCCACGCTCCCCATCTCCGTGAACTCCGCCAGCGGATCGGCCACCTCATCGAGGAGAACGATGCTCGTCTCGCCGGGAATTTCCACGCCGCGAGACTGCATCGCTCCCAGCGCTCCCCCGCGGGTACTCGCGGCATCGGTGATGCGGCCCACCACCCAGCGCTGCTGAAGCGTGGCGACGTCGATCGGGGTGCGCACCAGGGCGAGCTGTCGGCTGTCGAGGCTGTCGCGGACCGGGACCCATCGGTAAGCGGGGTAGTCGCCGCCGCCATCCGGGGGCGACTCAGCCGCAAGGCGGAGCAGGATCGCGTAGCCGTCGAACTCGACGAAGGTCGTGGTTGGACCGGTGTGGCGTTCGACCAGGTCGCGGATGCTGGTGGGCCGCACGATCAGCTCCAGCCCGTACGCCAGGGTCGGGGCAACCGAGAGGATCAGAAGCAGGACCACGCTGATCGAGACGAGCCCAGATCCGGGCTGTCGCCTGCCCAGCAGCGACAGCGACAGCCAGCCCTGGACCGCCACCGGCAGGTAGCCGATGAGCGCCCGCAACCGCGGCATCGCCGGCGCGCCTCAGTCCGCGACCACGGCCCAGCCGCGGCCGTCCCAGGCCGCGTGGCGCAGGTCGCCGGCCGGTCCGCGGCCGAAGAGGTCGATCCGATCCGGTCCCCAGCTGCACGCGCTCAGCTCGCTGCCGAGCGGCAGGTCGAGGCGTTCCCACGGCTGCCAGCCGTCGGGCTGGTACCAGATATGCCACAGCCCGCCGTCGCGTCCGGCGGCGAAGACATCGATCCGGTCGGCGCCCCATGAGCAGGCGGCCGGAGTCCCGACCAACTCCCCGCCGTGGGCGTGCCACTCGTGCCAGGCCCCGCCGTCCCAGTAGCGGCTGGCGAGCTGCCCATCGTCGAGGATGGCAAAGGCCTGCATCTCACCGACTGCCCAGCTGGTGACCGCGGGTGGCGAAGCCAGGCTGCCACCCAGCGACTCCCATCGATTGGTCGTCATCTCCGCATCATGGAGCACGCGCCCTCCCGGTGCGCCGCCGACAGCGTACAGTCGCGCCGTGGAGCGCTGGCGCACGATCATCGAGCCGTTCCGGATCAAGAGCGTGGAGCCGATCCGGCTGACCACGGTCGAGGAACGCGCGGCTCATCTCGAGCAGGCCGGCTACAACCTGTTCAACCTCCACTCCGACGACGTCCTGATCGACCTGCTCACCGATTCGGGCACCGGCGCCATGTCGAGCGAGCAATGGGCCGGGCTGCAGCGCGGGGACGAGAGCTACGCCGGATCACCGTCGTGGTTCCACTTCCTCGAATCGGTGCAGGCGCTCTTCCCGTTCACACACGTGATCCCCACCCACCAGGGGCGTGCCGCGGAGAAGATCCTGTTCAGCGTGGTGGCAGGTCCCGGCAAGGCGATCCCGTCCAACACCCACTTCGATACCACCCGCGCCAACATCGAGTTCACCGGTGCCGAGGCGGTCGACCTGGTGATCGAGGAAGGACGCCATCCATCGGTCATTCACCCATTCAAGGGCAACATGGACACCGAGGCGCTGGGTGCCTTCATCCGGGAGCGGGGCGAGGAGACCATCCCGTTGGTGATGGTCACCATCACCAACAACACCGGCGGCGGCCAGCCGGTCAGCCTCGAGAACCTGCGCGCGGTGCGCGCCATCTGCGACCGATACGGCCTGCCGCTCTTCCTCGACGCCTGCCGCTTCGCCGAGAACGCGTGGTTCATCAAGCAACGCGAGGCGGGGCAGGCGGACCGGTCGATCGTCGAGATCGTGCGCGAGATGGCGTCGCTGGCGGATGGGATGACGATGAGCGCAAAGAAGGATGGGCTGGCCAACATCGGTGGCTGGCTCGCCCTCAACGACGATGCCTGGGCGGCCCAGGCGCGCAACCTGCTGATCCTGACCGAGGGCTTCCCGACCTACGGGGGCCTGGCTGGACGCGACCTGGAGGCGATCGCCCAGGGCCTGCGCGAGGTGGTGGACGAGGACTACCTGCGCTACCGGATCCGTTCGACCGCCTACCTGGGCGAGGCGCTGGTGGCCGCGGGCGTGCCGTGCGTCCAGCCGATCGGCGGCCACGCGGTCTACATCGACGCAGCCGCGCTGCTGCCCCAGATAGCCTGGGACCAGTATCCCGGCCAGGCACTGGCCATTGCCCTCTACCGCGAGGGCGGGATCCGCGGCTGCGAGATCGGGACGGTCATGTTCGGGCTCCACCCCGACGGGACCCAGACCCAGGCCGCCATGGAGCTGGTCCGGCTGGCCATCCCGCGCCGGATGTACACCCAGTCGCACATCGACTACGTGATCGAGGTGGTGCGCTGGGTCGCGGAGCGCGCGAGCGAGTTGCGCGGCCTCCGGATTACCGAGCAACCGGCCCAGTTGCGCCACTTCACCGCACGATTCGAACCCCTTGCCTAGCCACGGGACCGCTCAGTAGGTCTCGACCCGCACCGGGGTGAGCTCGAAATCGCGGACGTTGCGGGTGAGGACCGCCGCGCCGACGGCGCCGGCGGTCGCCGCGATCAGCGCGTCGGCCAGGTGGAGTGCCCGCCCTCGCTCGCGGGCAGCGGCACGCCAGCGTCCGGCCGCCGCCGCAGCCTCGGGCCCTGGCTGGATGAACTCCAGCGGCTCCAGGAATCTTCGCGCTTGTTCGTGCTCGGCAGGGCGCAGGCCGGTGAACAGTTCACAGACGACCACCTCGTTCACCAGGAGCGGAGTGCCGCCCTCAACGAGCGCATCCAGGCGGGCAACTGCATCCGGTCGGCCGTGCCAGTAGTCGATCACGAAGCTCGCGTCCAGCAGGTGTCCGCCGGTCATGGCGTCCACGGGTCCCGATCTCCGGAGCGGATCGCGCTCACCCACTCGACGACCTTGTCGGACGTGGACCACTGCTCATAGCCGGTCTTGCCGCTGAGCATTCCCGCGCCCGAGCGCAACCCCTCCCGCTGGCGCTCGCCTCGGAGCGCCCGCTCGAGGACCTTTGCCACGAAGCGGCTCCTGCCGCGCCGTCCGGCGTATCGGTCCACCTGCTCGACCAGCTCCCGGGGTAAGAGGAGATTTGTGCGCATAGTCATGCGCACAGGATTGCGCACGGGGGCCGTATCGGTCAAGCGGCGGGGTCAGCCGCCGAGCCGCAGGCTCCCCGAAACGACCGGTCTGGCGTAGCATCTTCGCAGATGCATGTCGCGCCGCGGATGACCCGACCCGGCCTGACCCTCGCGGCCGTCATCCTCGGTTCGAGCGTGGTCTTCCTGGACGCCACCGTGGTCAGCGTCGCGCTCGAGGCCATCGGATCCGACCTGCCGAGCCGCGTGTTCGGGGTCCTCGAAGGCCAGAGCTATGTCGTCACCGCCTACCTGTTGGCGCTGACCTCGGTCCTGATCCTTGCCGGCGCGATGGCCGACCTCTACGGCCGCCGACGGATCTTCCTGGTGGGCCTTTCCGGATTCGCTGCGGCTTCGGCGTTGTGCGGACTCGCCCCGAGCATCGAAGCGCTGGTTGCCTTCAGGCTGCTGCAGGGCGTCTTCGGGGCGTTTCTGGTCCCCACCTCGCTGGCGATCATCTCCGCCTCGTTCAGCGGGAGCGAGGCCGGGCGTGCGTATGGAGTCTGGACCGCGGCGTCGAGCATCGCGTTCGTGGTTGGGCCCGCGGTTGGTGGCCTCCTGGTCGACACCGTCGGCTGGCGCGCGGTCTTCTGGCTGAACCTGCCGGTGGCCATGGTCGGCATCGTCATGGCGATTCGCTACGTCGGCGAGTCGCGGGACGAGCGGCATCGCGGCCAATTGGATTGGCTGGGCGCCGCGGCGGTGGGTGTCGCCGTCGGCGGCCTGGCCTTCGGGGCGATCCGAGGCCAGCAATCGGAATGGCACGACCCGGTGGCCCTGGCCGCGCTGGCAGCTGGCGCAGTGAGTGGGCTTGCGCTGGTTCCGCTGATGCGATTGCGCCCGGACCCCCTGATCCCGCCTGGGCTGTTCGCGTCCCGGGAGTTCCGGGCGATCAACCTGTCCACCCTGCTGATCTACGGGACCCTGACCGTCAACGGGACGAGCATGGCCATCTTCTTGCAGGGCACGCTCGGCTACAGCGCGCTGGCATCTGGGATGACCTCGGTCCCCAGCGGGCTGCTCCTCGCGTTCCTCTCGACAACGGCAGGAAGATGGGCCAGCCGGATCGGGCCACGGCCGTTCTTGGTGGTCGGCCCATTGCTCATGGCGGCGGGGTTCGGATGGCTGGCCCGCCTGCCGGTCGGCAGCCCCGCGTGGCATGCCGACGCCGGCCACGCCTCGTCGCTGTTGCCACCGGCCGGATTCGTGGTAGATGTTCTGCCCGCCCTGGTGCTGGTCGGGCTCGGACTCGCCATCCTGGTGGCCCCCCTGACCCAGGCGTTGATGAGCTCGATCGCAGCGGAGTACGCCGCCCTCGGCAGCGCCATCAACAACGCCGTCTCCCGCGTCGGGCCGTTGTTGGCCCTCGCCCTCGTGTTCGTGGCGGTGACAGGAGCCTTCTATGCAGGCCTGGCCGACCGCCTGCCCGGCACCGATACGGGCGATCCTGCCTTTCGATCGACCGTGCCGCCGCTCAGTGCTCCGCTGGTGCGCCTCTCCGATGCCGAGGCCGCCGCCGTCCGCGCATCGTCGACCGACGCGTACCACGTCGCCGTGCTGATCAACGCGGCGCTCTGCGTGGGAGGCGCCGCGGTCAACGGGTTCGGCATTCGGCGCGTTGCGCCACGCGAATCGGCCTGAGTAGAATCCCGTCCATGCAACTGGTCCATGGTCGTCGCCTCAGCGAGGTAGACGTCGGTTAACTGACCGAACGGGCCGCGGCCTCTGCCGTGACCCTCGATATCGGTGCCGGGGATGGTCGTTTCGTGCTGACCCGCGCCCGGTCCCATCCGTCGGAACTGGTCCTTGCCCTGGATGCGAATGCGGACGGCATGCGTGAGGCCTCGCGCAGGGCGTCGTCGAACGCGCTCTTCCTGGTGTGCGCGGCAGAGGCCATCCCGGCCGAACTGGATGGCGTCGCGGATCTGCTGACGATCCACTTCCCGTGGGGTTCGCTGTTAAGCGGAGTGACCGGCGCGGCTCCCGAGTTCACCGTCCGCCTGGCGGGCCTGGTCGCACCGTCTGGAGCGGTCCGCCTGCTCGTCGCCTCGGCCGAGCGCGACGGAGGCCGAGGTCAGCCGGACCTCGATCCGGAGCGCGTGGCGCGCGCCTGGGAGTCGCACGGTCTGCGGGTGACGGGTCTCCGATCGGCGAATGTCGCGGACGCCGTGGCGGCGCACTCGTCGTGGGGCAAGCGGCTGCTGCGCAACCCCGGCCCGGGCCGATCGGCATGGCACATTCGGCTGGAGCGCGCGGCGGTCGGTGAGGGGGAGCGGACTAGAATTGGAGCATGACCACACTCGCCCAGCGTTTCGCCACCTGGCGCTACGTGATGAGCACCGCCAACCTCCCTGCCGGTGCCGAGATGGACTCGGTCAGCAAGTGGCTGATCGTGACCCGCGCGGCGGTCTTCTCGATGACCGTGACCTCTGGCCTGATCGGTGGACTGCTGGCCATCGCGGCCGATCCGGGGAACGTCCACTACGGCTGGCTGGCCCTGTCGGTGATCGGCCTGGTCTTCGCCCACGCCGCAAACAACATGATCAACGACTACTTCGACATGGAGACCGGGATCGACACGAACGAGTACGTCCGTGCCCTGTATGCCCCGCACCCCATTCTGTCGGGGTGGCTGACCAAGGCCCAGTTGCGCAATGCGATCCTCATCGTGAACGCGATTGACCTGGTCATCCTGCTGGTCCTGGTCTGGGCCCGCGGGCCGTGGGTCGCCGGGTTCGCGGCGGCGGGCCTGTTCATCAGCGTCTTCTACGTCGCCCCGCCGATCTCTCTCAAGAAGCGAGGCCTCGGCGAGCCTGGCGTCTTCCTGACCTGGGGCCCGCTGATGATCGGCGGCACCTACTTCGTGGCCACCGGCACGCTGCCCGCCTGGGTCTGGGTCGCCAGCCTGCCATACGCGATTCTGGTCACCACGGTCCTGTTCGGGAAGCACATCGACAAGATCGTGCCCGATACCGAACGTGGGATCCACACCCTGCCGGTGATCCTGGGCGACCGCCTCGCGCGCCGGACGGCGCAGGGCCTGATGATCGCCTTCTACCCGATCGTGATCGGCTCGGCCTTGCTGGGCTGGATGGGCCCGTTCGTCATGCTTGTCGCGCTCGGCGTGCCTCGCCTGATCGAGGTCCTGAAGCAGTTCTCGGTCCCCAAGCCGGATTCGCCGCCGCAGTCGTACGTCGGGTGGCCGCTCTGGTTCGTGGGGGGCGCGTTCGTTCACACCCGTCGCGCCGGTGCGCTGCTGATGCTGGGCCTCTTGCTGAATGCCATCCTGCCGGGAGTCCAGCTGCCCTGGGCCTAGGCGATTGCCCGCACAGGGCATTGGACGGGGTGCGCATACTGGGGGCCGATGCTCCCACTCGGTGACGACAACCTCCCGGGCCGTGGCCTCGCGTTCCTGACCGTTGGGCTGATCGCGATCAACGTCGTCGTCTTCCTGCTGCTCCAGGAGGCGATCGGCGAGAACGCATTCACCTATGGCTGGAGTGCGATCCCACTCGAGATCAGCACCGGGGTGGATTACGCGAGCGTCCTCCCGATCACCATTGGCGGGCAGGTCTACTCCGTCCCCCAGGCACCCGGACCCTCGCCAATCCAGCTCACCCTGCTGAGCAGCATGTTCATGCACGCGGATTGGCTGCACCTGGGCGGCAATATGCTCTACCTGTGGATCTTCGGCGACAACGTCGAGCACCGCCTTGGCCGGCCGATCTTCCTCGTCGTCTACCTCGTCGCCGGCCTGGTCGGCAGCCTCGCCCAGATAGCCAGCGACCCGACCTCAC
>JBKJYH010000053.1:0-2581 GCA_046715765.1 Candidatus Limnocylindria bacterium | reverse complement strand
CAGCAGATCCTCGGGCACCGGGATCTCAGCACGACGATGCGCTACGCGAGCGTGGGACTAGCTGATCGAGCGGGAAGCGGCGCGGGTGGCAAGACGGGAGAAGCGGCCTTAGCGCAACTCTTCACTTCACGAAGTACCGCGGCCAGAGCAAGGAAACTCTTGCGCATACAGGATCTGGCGAAAAATCTGTGGTGGCCCCGGCTGGAGTCGAACCAGCGGCACGCGGTTTAGGAAACCGCTGCTCTATCCGTCTGAGCTACGGGGCCACGGGTCGGCGACTCTCGTGCATCCCTTGGAGTTGCGCGAGGCAGCTCTGGCACTTTCTAACCTGCACTCGTGAGCACTGGCTACGGTTGTGGCTACGGTCTGAGCGCCAAACGCGGCTAGTAACATATCGTCGTGTGCGCGATGTGCCACTTGCGACCGCGTTGGTCTGTTGCGTCCACGCCGTAGGCCGAGAGCGTGCCGTAGTAGTACTCCATCTCCAGCACGCTGGCCTCCCCCTCTGCCCAGAATATGACGGCGTAGGTTGAGTACGGCGAGTAGTTGAAGGTCCCCGTCTTGGAGTTAAGCTCCGATCCCTTCACGATCGTGGCTGAGACCTTGTACGCCTGCGACCAGCCCGCCTCGGTCTGGTACTTCGCGCAGATGTTGAGCCGTTCGGAGTCAGTGGCCCCGCCACCAGGAGCGTAGGACCGAGCCATCCCCTGAGCCATCGCATCCCAGAACGCCGGGGCGCATCCAGCCAAGAGCAGGAGCATCATCCCGGCAAGCACGACTTCGTGCTGCCGTCGCCACCATCGAGGGCCAGTCATCTCGTCACCCCAAGTTGCGAGAGTTGCCGATGCGCTGCGCTTCCCTCATGACCGCCTCATCCGACAGCCGCGCGTACCGCTGCGTCGTCGTGATGCTCGCGTGGCCCAGCACTTGTTGCAGCGCGGCAAGCGAGCCGCCCCGCTCCAGCCACTGACTCGCGAACGTGTGCCGCATCTGGTGAACATGGAAGCCCTCGATGCCCGACAGCCGACGCACCGCGTTCGCGAACGAACCCGGCGAACCGACAGCGTAGGGAACCAGGCGTCCCACGCGCCTTCTGACCTCACACAGGAGGTCCGCTGACAACGGGACGCGTCGCAAGCGTTTCGACTTGGTCTGCGACACTTCCATGAACCAGTGCTCCTCTCCCGTTCCCGTCGCGCGGACGCGCTTCACGTCCGCGCCCTGGGCCCGGCACAGCTCCCCCCACCGCAGTCCCGTGCCGAGTGCCAGACCCCACACGAACCCGTACGGCTCCCGAATCCCGAGCAACCTGGCCGCCTCGTCATCGCTGAACCTGTCCGGCGGCTGTTCCTGAAGCCTGGGCATGACCCGTCGCGGGAATGGCGAACGCTCCAACAGCCCAACTTCCTCGCACCACCTCAGGATGGGCTTGGCCCGATTCCGCAGACGGTTGGATCGGTGTCTGCGTGCCGGCTCAATCGCGCCTCGCAGACCAGACAGTGCGGGCCTCCGCTGGTCCACGCCCCTAGCGCGTCAGTACGATCTTCCGAGCCAGCCTGCGGCCGTTCACTCGAAGTTCGTAGAAGTACAGGCCCGGTGGGGCTAGTGCGCCAGCGGAAGCGCGGCAGTCCCAACGGATCGTTTGAGCGCCGGCGGGCAGCGACCCGTCCAGGAGCGTCCTCACGTCGCGACCCGAGGCGTCGTACACCCGCAGCGTCGCCGTACCACCGTGCGGCAGTTCAAACCTGATCGAGACATCACCGCGCGTGGGGTTCGGGTACGCCGGCGCCAGTCGGAGCGCGTCGCCGTCTGGGAGCGGAGGCACCCCGAGCGTTCCCTGCCAGTCCAACTCCCACGCATCATTCAGGGACACCTGATCTTGGCCACCGAACGCTATCATGCGGTAACGCACCGGATCGTAGATCGCCGTGTGCCTGTACCGACCGAGCTGCGACGTACCCCCCTCGGGAATCTGCAGTGTCCACGCCGGACTACCCGCCAGGGGCAGCGCCCACACGTCGTTGAAGTGGGTTGCCAAGTTGAAACCCCCGAACACCACCATACGGTCGAGCACCGGGTCGAAGAGCGCGGTGTGCCCGAATCGCACATTCGGTGGCGTCCCCGCTGGTGTGAGGTGCGTCCAAACGGGGCTGCCCGCCAGCGATAGCGCCCACACGTCGTTGCGGAGCCCCGGGCCGTCGCCTCCGAACACGACCATGCGGTCGCGCACCGGGTCGTAGATGGCGGTGTGCTGCCTGCGCGGGGATGGCGGCGTCCCCACGGGGGTGAGTTGCAACCACGCCGGGCTGCCCGCGAACGAGAGCGCCCAGGCGTCGTTGAAGGTGAGCGAAGGATAGAGAGAGGTGCCTCCGAACACGACCATGCGGTCACGCACCGGGTCGTAGATGGCGGTGTGTTGCTCGCGCGGGGATGGCGGCGTCCCCACGGGGGTGAGTTGCGTCCACGCCGGGCTGCCCGCAAACGTCAGCGCCCACACTTCATCGAGGTCGTAGGGGTAGATGTCCCCGTTGCCGCCGAACACCACCATGCGATCCCGCACCGGGTCGTAGATCTCCGTATG